>NZ_JAKRGA010000002.1:632941-949412 GCF_022347785.1 Psychrobium sp. MM17-31 | reverse complement strand
GTGGACGAACCGCTGGTGTTCGGGTTGTCATGCCAATGGCATTGCCCGGTAGCTACGTTCGGAATCGATAACCGCTGAAAGCATCTAAGCGGGAAGCGAGCCTCAAGATGAGTTCTCACTTTGACTTTAAGTCAACTGAAGGGCCGTCGGAGACTACGACGTTGATAGGCGGGGTGTGTAAGCGTTGTGAGGCGTTGAGCTAACCCGTACTAATGACCCGTGAGGCTTAATCATACAACACCTAATGTGTTTTAGAGACCTCAGAAATAACAAGACATTTGTTGTTAGAAGAACAGAATTAAAGCTCTTTTGAAGAGCAAGCTTTCTAGATTGTAAAAGTTTTAGTTTGGTAACCATAGCAAGTTGGTCCCACCTGATCCCATTCCGAACTCAGTAGTGAAACGACTTAGCGCCGATGGTAGTGTGGGGCTTCCCCATGTGAGAGTAGGACATTGCCAAACACCTATTTAGAGAAAAGCCCCCGCATTGATTGCGGGGGCTTTTTTCGTTTCTGCGTATTGAAATATTTCATCGATTCATTTGAGAGCAACGCATAGGCGGGGAGCTTCACTCTAAAGCGCTACCGCGCAGTCTTACTCTCGACGTTCAGCCGTGGGCTTCATTCGCTACATCCATGTAGCTCACCCTTCGGGCGGCTGACGCCGTGCAAAATGGCTTTCCTGCCATTTTGTCCCCAACTTGTCACGACGAGCTGTGTTAGTTCGCTGGACTAACGGTCTTGTCGCGCCTGAGTAGGACACCGCTCTTACGCATCCTGCGTTCGCGGTATTAGTGCATCTCGGCAATGGTCTCCATGATTGCTCTACCTCCTGAATCCCTTCAGTCGCATACACGTCATTGCCAAATACCTATTTAGTTGATTGTTTCTGGTATTAGATCATTAAAAGCAATACTATCTATCGAGTTTGTGAAATTCGAATTACCAACATCATTGCTAAATGGAAATTAATTATGAAGTACCTATTGATCATCATTACACTTGTTCTCACTGGGTGTGCGTCGACTAATTCATCTATAAATAAAACAAGCGTTGTCGAAAATAGAGAGAAAAATAGCCAAGAGGAACCTTCTTTATCGCAACGTATTTACTTTTTTCAACATCGACTAATTCCTAAATGGACACTTGAAACCGAAGGGCGTTTTTTTGATGATCTTGTAGCTGGAAATCTTGATAAGCTACGAGACAGTGCGCGTGAAATTGTATCGATTGAATATGGAGATAAAGTTACTAGTGAAGCTATAGATGGGCATGACGCTGTGTTAATCTCGTTTCCCACACCTTTGGAAGCGCCTCATTGTTTTTATGTTGTGATTCTTAAAGAAGGACTGTCATATAGTTATTACACTTATGAAAAAACGTTGTCACTAATGGAGAATGATCCCGTCATTGGAGTTGTTGGTAGTTGGTCAAAAGATGGCACTCATGGCAATCTGGGGCCTCGCACGTATCGTGATTCGGCGACTTTTATTAAGGACGTATTGGCTAAAAAAGGTTAATTGATTATTCCACGTTGTTTCAAACCGTTAAGTCCCTGTAATCCACCAGTATGGATAAGGGTAACTGATGAATGTGGTTTAAAATAATTTTCTCGAACGAGTTGATAAAAAGCAATCATCATTTTTCCATTGTAGATGGGTTCTAGTTGGATAGCGTGAGTAGTTTCGAATTGCTCGATAAAGGTTACTAGTTCAGGCGTCACTTTACCGTAACCACCTTGATGGAATTCTGTAAGGAATTGGAGCTGATGCACATTGCACTTTGCTAAATCTATTATTTCTTGTTTTAAGTAGTCAGCTTTTTTCAATACAGGAATACTGATGAGTGTTTGTTCGGGTTGCATTGCCTTTAATATGCCTGCGCTAGTACCGCCGCTGCCACATGCCGTTATTATAAACTGCGCTTTTTCCTTTGGGATTTCCTCTACCATTTCTGCCAATCCTAACAGAGCTAAGTCGTTAGTTCCTCCTTCGGGAACAATTAGCGCGTTGGGGTATTTGTCTTGAATTTCACTAAGATAATCTTGATCAAATCTTCTGCGGTAATCACTGCGGTTAACAAACTCTATATGCATTCCTGCTTCCTTGGCATCACGAATAGTCGGATTGTTGGGATCGTATTCACCACGAATTATACCAATTGTTTTTAGACCATTAGCTTGGCCAGCAAAGGCTAACGAATGGATATGGTTGGAGTAAGCACCGCCAAAGGACAAGACTTCGTTATAGCCTTGTTGTTTGGCATAGAGCAGATTGTATTTGAGCTTTCGCCACTTGTTGCCGGAGATTTGAGGATGAATTAAATCATCGCGTTTGATGTAAACTTTGATTCGATGCTCATCGAATAATGGGTCGCTAAGTTGTTGTAATGGTGAAGAGACAGTTGAATGTAACAAAATTTTGTCGCCTTGAGTGATTTTCGTCACTATTTGCTTGCATGCCTGATTTAATTAGGGATAATCTTATTTATCAAATATTTGACACGTCAAGGAAATGTCTAAGTGCTAGCTAAGCTGTTTCGCAAAAAACAAGCCGTTACGAATTGTAAGGTGAGCATTGTATTACAACCAGCAAGCGTTACTGTGGCTGTGCTTTGTGAGCAGGAGCCAATGGTGAAGCAGTTGGCGTGTCCAGATCAAAATTACGCAAATACCATTTCTGAATTATTACATGAGCAATCAATTAGCGGCGCTAATTGTTATGTGGTGCTAGCCCATGGCATGTATCAAATGACGCAGATTGATAAGCCAAGTGTTCCTGAGGCTGAATATAGCAAAGCACTGAGCTTTAGTGCAAAAGACTTCTTTACTATTTCCCCTGAAAATCAGTTGCTAGATTACTATCAGAATGTCAGTAATGTTCCTAATAATAATAAGCTCAATGTAGTCGCAGGTGATCGCCAAGTCATTGAGCCAGTATTAGACATTTTAAAAGATTTAGAGCTCAATCTAATCGGTATTTCTATTGAAGATATTGTACTGACAAATTTTGTGAAAGATGAAAATGCCAATTTGGTGATTTTTCACAATCCTGGCTCGCAGTTGTTACTTGGTATTATCAAAGATGGCGAACTTTGTTTTAGTCGTCACATCCACGGCTATGACAATTTGCATCAGTTAAGTGAGATTGAATTTGAGGCGGGGATCCTTGGTAATCTTGGCCTAGAAGTGCAACGCTCAATTGACTATGCAGTGGGGCAGTTGAAGCTTGAGTCTGTTAATAATATTTATGTTTGTGTTCAAAACTTCGATTCGCAATACATCGTAAGTAGCCTGCAAGAGCTATTTGATACTAAAGTTTCTATTTTAAAGCCTTTCGATGCCGACGAATTTGAACGTTTCCCGATGAACTATGCAGCTTTTGATGAGCTAGTAATGGAGGCGTCGTAGTATGAAGTCGCGGATTAACCTCTATTTACCTGAATTAAGACCAGTTAAAGAAGTTCTGCCGCTTAGCCAAAGTGTAACTTATATGGCTTTGAGTTTATTTGTCGCAGTGCTTGTTATTGGCGGCTTTACCTACCTTAACCAACAGTTGAAAGCAGATAATCAGCGTTTTCAAAGTGAACTCCGATTGCAAGAAGCTATCTTGGGTGATAAATCAAATGAGCTGGCTGCGGTAACCACTAATTCACCACTGCTTAATGATATAAAGGCAGCGAAGGCAAAAACCGCTGAAAAGAAAGTAATTTTGGCAACCCTAAGAAGATCTTTTGATCGCAATGACGGCTTTTCAGCGTTATTTGAAGGTTTAAGTAATATTGATATGAATGGTGTTTGGTTAACCGCAATTGAAAGCCGAAATGGACAATTGAGCTTTGCCGGTAGCGCCCTTAAATCACAAGCAATCCCACGTTGGGTTGAAGCTATGGAGCAATCTCCCGTCTTTAGTGGCCACAGTTTTGCAGGATTAGAAATTCAGCGAGAAGACGACTTAGTTAATTTCACGCTGCAAAATTCCGGCAGTACGATAGCAGAGGAGTCGCAATAATGAATTGGGATATGTTATCGGAAAAGCATGCCGCGCTTGCGATGCGCGAGAAAGTATTAGTGCTGGTAACCGCTGTTATTCTTATTCTATTTCTTAGTTTTAACTTTGTGATTGAACCGCTTTATAAAGAATACAGCCAGTTAAATAAACAAGGTGAAACGACAAAGCAATCGATTAGTGCGATTGAAATTGAGGTGGCCAATATTGAAGCTAAACTCAACGCCGATCCACTTAAGAAACTGCAAGAAGAATTGCGATTACTTAATGTAGCGCATGAAGAACAAGTTAAGCGATTAGAGAGCTTTCGTTTATCGTTAGTTGGCAGCGATGAAATGTCAGGTTTGGTAAAAGCGTTAGTTAATGAGAATAAGCATTTATCAGTGCTTTCGTTACGCTCTTTAGCGCCAGAACCTATTTTATATAAAGATAATGACAGTACAAAACAGCCGTTACTTTATCGTCATGCCATGAACATTAAATTAAAAGGGCGCTATTTTGCGCTGCTTAAATTTATGCAAAATATCGAGGCTAAGAAGAAATCAGTATTGTGGAGCGATATTAATTATCGTGTCGAAAAGTACCCAGAAGCTGTGATTTCTTTTGAGATTTACACCATCAGTACTGATAAGGAGTTTATCGGTGTTAAAGCTTAGTTTATTAATAATCACTACGTTATTGACCTTTGGTGCTGCGCAGAGTATTGCCGTGACAGATCCAACTAAGCCGCCAGTACTGGTACAAAAACAGCAACGTGCTGTTGGCGAGAAGATTGAATCTGGTCAAGTGCTACTTACGCTTAATGGAATTCAAATAAAAACAAAGAGTAAAATTGCCATTATTAACGGACAATCATTGCGTGTTGGCCAAGGGATTGCAGGGCAAATAATTACGTCAATTTCGAAAAATAAAGTGGTATTAGCATCAGGTAAAGAATTAACTTTATTTGATAAATCACAAGTCACTGTTGCGAAAAAGGGTTCATAACTGATGTCTCGAATTAGCCTAACTAAATTAGCTATTGCCTGTGCGACATTATCGTTGGCTGGTTGTCAGATGACGCCGGTAAATGAGGAAAAAGCGCATATTCAGAATGCGATTAATTCAGAAGCAAAACCGCAACCGCAAAAAGCGGCGGAGTTTGTTGTTCCTGCCAATATTCAGCAGAAAATGATGCCGGCGGCAATGAATAAAGTTCCAACCGTGTTAGAGAAACGTTTTGATATCGCTGCCAATGGTATTGATGTTAAGAGTTTCTTCTCAAGCTTGGTTGAACAAACGCCATATAGCGTAGTTTTCCACAATGATTTAACTGGCACTTTATCTTTAGACTTAAAACAAGTGACCTTGTCAGAAGCTATCGATGCGGTAACTGCGTTGTACGACTATCGCGTTGAGCGTGAAGGCAACATTCTACAAATTTTTCCAGCCAGCCTAACCACAGAAACCTTTAGCTTTAATTATTTGATGATTAAGCGTAACGGTATGTCTAAGTCGAGTGTGTCTTCTGGCGGTATTACTCAAAATCAAAATGGCAATAACAGCGGCGGTAATAATTTCGGTAATAGCAATAATAACGGCAATAGCTTTAACAACTCTGGCTCTAATAATGGTCAGGGAGGCAATGGTGTTAATGGCACCTATATCGAATCACAGTCGGAGACTGATTACTGGAAAGAGCTTGAAGGAACGCTGTCTAACTTAATTCGCGGCGAAGGCCGTCAAGTCATTCTTAGTCCTCAAGCTGGTTTGGTAACAGTAAAAGGTTATCCGAAAGATATCGCGACAGTGAAAGATTTCTTAAAGCGCTCGGAAGAAAACCTGCAACGTCAGGTCATTCTTGAGGCTCGCATCATTGAAGTTACATTACACGATGGTTACCAGCAGGGCATTGAGTGGCAAAACCTGTTATCAAATATCGGTACCAATAACGTCACTGATTTTAATTTTAAAACAAGTGCCGCTAATGTCTCTGACGCGGTAACTTCAGCGCTAGGCGGTGTGGCGTCGATTAGTTTTAAAAATGCAGACTTTGCTGGCGTGGTAAATCTATTGAGTACCCAAGGCGATGTCAATGTACTTTCGAGTCCGCGTATTACAGCGATTAATAATCAAAAAGCCGTCTTCAAAGCCGGTAATGATGAGTATTTTGTAACTGATGTTTCTTCTGCCACCAACAGTGTTGGTAGCAATGTGGTTTCTAATCCTGAAGTGGAATTAACGCCATTCTTCTCTGGTATTGCATTAGATGTAACGCCACAAATCGACGATGAACAAAACGTACTATTGCACGTTCACCCATCGGTTATTGAAGTGGAAGAGCAGCAAAAAACCATTGAATTGCAGGATGGCACTTTCCAATTGCCATTAGCCAATAGCTCTATTCGCGAGTCAGATACCATTATTAAATCGGCCAGCGGTGATGTGGTTGTTATCGGTGGCTTGATGAGTTCACGCACTCTAGATAATACATCTAAGGTTCCGTTATTAGGCTCTATCCCAGTGCTTGGCGAACTATTTACCAATCGCAAGGAAGAAGTAAAGAAAACCGAACTTATCATTCTAATTAAACCAGTGGTTGTTGGTAAAGGAACTTGGCAAAACCAGCTTAAGAAGTCGAAAGCACTGTTAGATAAGTGGTACCAAGAGTAGATTGTCACTATGTACTTGTATCACTTTGGAATGCGCGAGCTGCCTTTTACGCTAACGCCAAATACGGACTTTTTCTTAAACCTCAAGCCGCACATTGAGGCGATGCAGGTATTGCTTAACGCTTTGAAGCAAGGCGAAGGTTTTATAAAAGTTACCGGCGAAGTTGGTACAGGCAAAACACTTATCTGTCGTAAGTTGCTCAATGAAATTCCTAAGGGGTTCGCCATTGCTTATATTCCCAATCCGTATCTCACACCAAGTGAGTTACGTTGGGCGGTAGCAACCGAGCTGGGGCTAAATCTCGACAGTAATATCGATCAGCAAACACTTACTCAGCGCTTGCAGCAACATTTACTCGATCTCTCCAAGCAAGGAAAAGGTGTTGTGGTTATTCTCGATGAGGCGCAAGCACTTCCTGATGAGAGTCTTGAGGCATTGCGTTTATTCACCAATCTAGAAACTGAACGCCGTAAGCTATTACAGGTTATTTTGTTTGCGCAGCCTGAATTAGATGAGCGCTTAGCGACCAAGCAATTTCGACAATTAAGACAGCGTATTTCGTTTTCTTATCAGTTGCGCAGTATGACAGTGGCAGAAGTCGCGCATTACATCACTCATCGCACGCAGGTTGCTGGCTATCAGGGTGACGACTTATTTAGCTTTAATTGCGCGAAAAAAATAGCCAAGGCCAGTCGCGGCATTCCAAGGTTAGTCAATATTTTGTGTCACAAGTCATTGTTGCTGTGTTTCGGTAACAAGGAAAAGGCGGTAACCCGCCAACATGTTAACTTAGCCATTAAAGATACCGTTGATGCGTCAACGAGCTTTAATCCATTAGTGATTGGCAGCGTTGCTGCTGTACTTGGTGCGTTAGTTACCTCGGCAGTGTTTTTTGCAATGGGAGGACGCTAATGAGTGTGATTAATCGCGTTCTTAATGATATCGAGCAGCGCAAGCAACAAGAAGAGGCGGCGCAAGGCTATGAGGCGGTGAATATTAAAGAGCCGCCTAGTAATACTAAATGGATTGTGGCTTTAGTTCTTTGTTGTGTGGTGTTAGCTGGTTTAGGTTATGCGCTAACCTTAGATCCAAAAAGTAATGTTAAGCAGCAAGCTCCTACTTCCCAAGAAGCTGGTGTCGTTGAGCCTCCTGTAGCTGCCAAAGTAGAGCAGACTAATATTGTTGTGAATGCAGAGCCTACTGTTAGTTCACAAGAATTGGCGCAGGAGCAGGTTACTCAACAAAATGTTGAGATGGCTGCAGCCAAAAAAACTGTAAATCAAAATGTCATTACAGAAAACACGATTGAAGAGCCGACACAGGTTGTAGATATTGTTCAACAACAGCAGGTAACACCAACCAATGCCGTTGTTGAAACGAAAATCGTTAAGCCAACTAAGAGTCTTGTTGAGCAAAAGACCCCTTTAGCAACGAACAAAGCACCTAAGAAAAAGCTCAGCATTACTCCGGTAGAGGTTTCGCCACAAGAAGTGGCAAATTTAAAGTTTCAGCAAGGCCTAAAAGCGCAGAAGGTCGGTAAAATCGAACTGGCACAAAAGCGCTGGCTTGAAGCGTTAAAACTTGAGCCAATACTTCACGATGCTCGCATTCAATTGGCAGCGAGCTATTACGGCGAGAATAATAGTCCTGATGCGCTGAAAATACTTGATGAAGGTAACTCGAAGTACCCTAATTTTGACGGTTATCGATTGTTGGCGGCACAGATTTATTATCAAGAAAACGAGTTTAGTCGGGCGTTAGCTGTATTAGACAATCCGTATTTAGATAGCTCGGCTAGCGAAGAAAATCTCACGCTTGCAGCATCAATTGCGCAGCAGTTAAAACGCTGGCCTGTGGCTATGAATAACTATCAGCAATTAGTGAACAGGCAGGGTAATAATCCGCAGTGGGTATTGGGGCTAGCAATCTCGCAAGATGCACAACAATTGTCGCAACAAGCACTGAAGCAATATCAACACTTATTGACCTTAACTGGTGATCTGGGCGTATATGATTACGCTGCTGGGCGCATTGCTGTGTTACAACAAGAATTAGCAGAACGAGGACAAAATGGCTAAAGCAAAATTACGCATGCGATTAGGCGATCTTTTGGTACATGAGAATATCATTGCCGAAGATCAATTAATGGATGCGCTTAAGTCACAGAAAACCACGGGTAAGAAACTCGGGGCGGCGTTAATTGATCTTGGCTATTTAACAGAGGTTCAACTGCTGACCTTCTTGGCGCAGCAGTTAAATGTTGAGTTTGTCGATACAACACAGCGCAAGTTAGATCCTCAAGTTGCTCAGCAATTACCAGAAGCACATGCTCGTCGTCATCGCGCCTTAGTTATTGATGATGACGGTATGGTGGTGACTCTGGCAATGAATGATCCTGCCGATCTGCGTGCCGTTGACGCCATTGAATTACTATTATCGCCTAAGCAAATTCGTTTAGCGGCGATTACGGAAACGCAACTAATTGAAGCCTTCGATCAGCTCTACCGTCGTACTCAAGATATTGCCGCATTTGCCGAGCAGTTAAGTGAGGAGCACGGTGACGAGCAAGAGTTCGAGTTGGTCGGTCTGGCTGAAACCGATGAAGACGCCACCGTTGTTAAGTTATTGCAGTCGATTTTCGAAGATGCGGTCCAGATCAAAGCGTCGGATATTCACATCGAACCAGAAGAGCGCCTTGTACGTATTCGTCAGCGTGTCGATGGCGTACTGCAAGAAAACGTGATCAATGAGGCCAATATTGCCTCGGCGCTAGTATTGCGTTTGAAACTAATGGCGAGCTTAGATATTTCAGAGAAACGTTTACCACAAGATGGCCGTTTTAATATCAAGATCAAAGGCCATAGTATTGATGTGCGTTTATCGACAATGCCTGTGCAATATGGTGAGTCGGTGGTTATGCGTCTTCTGGACCAATCATCTGGCGTGTTAACCATGGCGCAAACGGGGATGCCCGCCGACATTCAAACTCGATTGCGTTATCAAATTAGTCGCCCTCATGGCATGATTTTGGTTACCGGTCCGACAGGTAGTGGTAAAACAACTACCCTTTACGGTGTGCTCAATGAGCTCAATGAACCGGGCAAGAAGATTATTACGGTAGAAGATCCGGTGGAGTATCGCCTGCCTCGTATCAATCAGGTACAGGTTAGCTCAAAAATCGGTTTAGATTTCTCTAATGTATTGCGTACCACTTTGCGTCAGGATCCCGATATCTTGATGATTGGTGAGATGCGTGATCATGAAACTGTAGAAATCGGCTTGCGAGGCGCATTAACTGGTCACTTGGTGTTATCTACACTCCACACCAATGATGCGATTTCTAGTGCGTTGCGTTTAACAGATATGGGAGCGCCCGGTTATTTAGTGGCAAGTTCATTGCGCGCGGTGATTGCACAGCGACTGGTACGTAAAAATTGTCAGCACTGTAAATCAGAGCATATTCTCGATCAGAGTGAACAAAGCTGGCTTGCCCACATTGCTGGCAAAGATATTAGCCATCACACCTTTTATAAAGGCATCGGTTGTCAACGTTGTCAGCAGACGGGAATGACGGGACGTGTCGGTGTATTTGAGTTATTAGAAATCAACGAAGAAATGGCGCAGGCGATGCGTAAAGATCAGCCTGATGATTTTATAAAAGCTGCAAAAACCAGTGAAGGTTTTCAGCCTTTAGCACAAGCTGCATTGCAGTTTGCTCTTGATGGCACTATTCCGGTGAGTGAAGTATTGCGCTTAGCTGAACAATCGAATCAGCAGTATCAGCAGCAGTCGACGATTGTAGGAGCCTAATTTATGCCAATGTTTCGTTATAAATCACGTGATCACCAAGGTAAGTTGGTTGAAGGTAAAATGGAAGGCAATCAGTCTAACCATGTCGCCGACATTCTAATGAGCCGTGGCTTGATCCCTGTGGATATTAGCGAAATAAAAGATGATGGCGAAGGCTTTTCATTTGCTAAGTTGCTTGAAAAGCCGATTACGCTTGATGAACTGGTTATTTTCTCTCGCCAAATGTTTAGTTTGATGCAGGCGGGAATACCCGTTATGCGAGCGATAGCTGGCTTGCGTGATAGCGCTAACAATCCTGTAATGAAAAATGCATTGAGTAAGGTACTCAGTGATTTGGAATCGGGTCGTACCTTATCAACTGCACTCGCCAAACAACCGAAAGTGTTTTCTCAAATTGTAATTAGTTTGGTGCATGTTGGTGAGAATACCGGTCAACTTGATGAGGCATTTTTACAGTTGGCGACTTATTTAGAAAAAGAGCAAGAAACGCGTAAGCAAATTAAAGCGGCGATGCGCTATCCAACATTCGTTATCATGGCGTTGATTGCGGCAATGGTTATTTTAAATATCTGGGTTATCCCAGTCTTCGCCGATATGTTTACTAAATTTGGTGTTGAGTTGCCTTGGACCACGCGTGCGCTATTGGCTACGTCTTCCTTCTTTGTAAATTACTGGCCAATCATGCTAGTGGCCAGTATCGGTGGATTTTTTTGGATTAAGCATTGGATGGCCAGCGAGAAAGGGCGCTTAATATGGGATGAGAAAAAGCTGCGAATGCCAGTCGTTGGCAGTGTCATAGAACGCGCTTTGTTGGCGCGCTTTGGTCGCAGCTTTTCGATGATGATCGCGGCAGGGGTTCCTTTGTTACAAGGTTTGAAACTAGTATCAGATGCCGTCGATAATGCCTACATGGGCAGTAAAGTGATTATGATGAGTGTCGGTATCCGTAGCGGCGAGAGTCTGCTGCGCGTTTCAACGCATTCAGGCCTGTTTAACCCCTTGGTATTGCAGATGATTGCCGTTGGTGAAGAAACGGGGCGCTTAGAGCAGCTACTGACGAGTATGGCGGAATACTATGAGCGAGAAGTCGACTTTGATTTAAAGAGTTTGACCGCTAAAATTGAGCCTATTTTGATATCCATCGTTGCTGGCATGGTATTGATCCTTGCGTTGGGTATCTTTACGCCTATGTGGGACATGATGTCGGCGATGAAGAAGTAAACGGATGAAATCGGTTAAGGTTCAAGACATTCGACTGTTCGAGTTTTTAATTGCGATAGTCGTGGTGTTGTTGTTGATATTTTTTATTACACGTATGAACTTGTCTCAGAAAGGCGTGATTGATGAAGTTAACTTTGAGATGGCTAAGCAAAACTTTGATCATAATGCGTCATTGATTCATGCGCAGTGGTTGTTAGAAGGGCGCCCCTCGTCGATGGACTTTAAGTTTTATATCGATCGCAATACGGTGAAAAACACTAGATTGTTTCACTTGACGCGCAGAGGGTGGCCGTTAGTTGATAAACAAGATGACAGCGCTTGTTACAACCTGTGGTTCGATATAAATAATGTAGAAGCAAGTGAAAATATAAGTCATTATTTATCGGTGAAAAAAATCGAAAAAAGTAATGACATTAGCTGTCAATTTTGTGATGCTGGTGACAATAACACCTGCATTGAATATTCCGGTCTTAGCGGTGTTAACAGCGTTGCTCAGACTGCAACGCATTGATTTTAATTTGAGGTAGAAATGAATAAGCAACGTGGATTTTCATTAATAGAATTGATTATTGTAGTAGTCATTCTAAGTCTATTAGCCGTTACCGCACTGCCTAGATTTGTCAACATTAGTGAACAGGCAGAAGATGCCTCTGTGGAAGGTGTTGCTGGTGGTTTCGCCGCTGCTGTTGGTTTGGTTCGTGCACAGTGGGAAATTGAAGGGCGCCCTACGGGAAATCAGGCATTAATAACAATGGATTTAACACAAATTCGCGTCAATGAATTCGGTTTTCCAACGGCCGGTACTGGTGGTGCCAATGCCGGGACTAACTTAACACCTTCACAGATGACAGCAAATGCCTGTAAATCAGTATTTGATGGCATTATGCAAAGTCCTGTCCGCAGTGTGACTTCGGGTAATAGTGCAAACAACGTTCGCTACTATATCAGCGTACGCAGCGGTGCGGGCCAAACTGATAATAATGTTGCCTATGACTTATGTGTTTATCACCTTGTAGCGACGTTAAAGCTCGACTCAAATACTGGCATACCGCAAGGCTCTGTGGACTTAAGTACGGGTAATAGTTTTACGTATAATCCAGCGACTGGCCAAGTACAGGTTTACAGTAATAATTTCTAAGTAAAATACAAGATAAAATGTGCTAATAAATCATCAGATTAGGCTTGATAAAGCACTATTGATTCGAATAAACTACTACTAATTAGTCATAAAATTGACTATGACCAATAATCATCAACATAAGGCGATTTGAAATATGAAACAACAACTAAGCAGTAATTTTAAGAAGGCTAAAGGTTTTACCTTAATTGAATTGATTATTGTAATCATCATCCTAGGTATTTTAGCGGTAACTGCGGCTCCTAAGTTTATTGACATTCAAGGTGATGCGCGTAAATCAGTACGCACTGCACTAGTAGGATCGATAAAGAGTGCTTTGACTATTGGCAATGCCAAAGCAGCGATTGGCGGCGTAACAGGAGATGGCGAAGTTCAAATTGGCGGTGTTTACGTAGCCATTGATAACGGCTATCCTGCTGTTGCTGCAGCGGGAACTCCAGATGGCACGACTGGAAATGGTTATAATTTACTGGAGCTTATTGACTTAAGTGGTATCGCAAATGCGCCAGCAAATACAACAAAAACAAGCCCAATAACTATTACTTTGGCATCGGATTGTACGGTAACTATTACTGCCTCTACTGGTGCAGGACAAGCACCTGTTATTGGTGGTGTTGATACTTGTGCGTAAATCTATGTTTCGCGAAAAAAGCACCTTCGGGTGCTTTTTTTATGCCTGAACGGTGAAAGTGAACATCTTTGTCTATGCTATAAATTGTCATTGTTCTGATGAGATGTAACTATTTGCAAATAGCTAAAAAACAAAATGGATTTACGCTAATAGAATTAATCTTGGTGATTATTATTCTTGGCGTGTTGGCAATTGTAGCTGCTCCGAAACTAATTAATTTGCAACGAGATGCACGTATTGCAGCCCTCAATGATACAGCAGCTAAAGTGAGGGCAACTGTTCAGCAAGTACGATACAAAGCGATCGTCCAAAATAAGTTAAAGTCGCTGGAAAATATCAGTGTCAATGGTGAACTTCTTAGAGTGCAGTATGGTTGGGTTTCAGAGGGGACCATGTATGGTTTATTTGGCACAAATAGAGTCGAGGGTGGCTTGAGTAATGCCTTTATTAGTACTAGTACCTTTAGTGCCTATAGATTTTGGTATGGGATTGAGAGGCCAAGGCGCGAGTTTCAATTAAACTGCAGTGTTAATTATGACACCGCAAACGTTTCACCAACTAATGAGCCAGACATCACTATAATAACAGACGGTTGTTAGTTAGGTTGAACGATTAGCAGCTATTCGTGCTAGGCTAATTAATGCATCCTTATAATCAGACTGAGGCAAGAGGTTTAAGGCTGCAATAGCTTTTTCTGATTCTAACTGTGCTTGTCTTAAGGTGTAATCCAACGCACCAGTTTCATCTAAAATAGCCAAAATCTCTTCGAGATTATCCATGCCATTACCTTCGACAATGGCTTCGCGAATTAAAGCAGCTTGTTTTTCAGTGCCTTTAGCCATTGCATGAATAAGAGGTAGCGTAGGTTTACCTTCCGCTAAATCATCGCCGATGTTTTTACCAAGCTTTTCACTATCTGCCGTGTAATCGAGGTGATCATCTACTAATTGGAATGCTGTGCCTAGATGAGTACCATAGGCTTTCATGGCATCGATCGTTGCTTGATCATCACCATTGATCACTGCCGCTAAATGGGTTGCAGCTTCAAACAGCTTGGCTGTTTTACAGTAGATAACTCGTAGGTAGCTTTCTTCGGTCGTATCAGGGTCGTTTACATTAATAAGTTGTAATACTTCACCTTCGGCAATAATGTTGGTGGCATCTGCCAGTACTTCCATTACTGTTAGGCTTTTAAGCTCTGTCATCATTTGGAATGAACGCGAGTAAAGAAAGTCACCCACTAAGACACTAGCCTGATTGCCAAATAGGGCGTTAGCAGTTTCTTTACCGCGGCGCATTGTCGACTCATCAACAACATCGTCGTGGAGTAATGTAGAAGTATGGATAAATTCGATGATCGCGGCGATCGAGATATGATCCTTGCCTTGATAGCCTAAAGCGCGAGCTGCTAATACCGTTAATAATGGACGCATGCGTTTGCCGCCACTATTGATAATATAAAAACCAAGTTGATTAATTAGGGCTACGTCAGAGCTCAACTGCTCAGTAATTAGCGAATTTACCGCATCCATGTCGGTGTGTGACAACTGGCTAATTGCTTTAAAATCCATAGTTCTCTCTATAACTTGGCTATTTAATACCACTTTGTATTGAAAGCTTGGTATTAGGGTCATTTTTAATGGCACGGATTGTACAATAAAAATTGCGCATTAACATTATATTGCGTCGTTGTTTTGGCCTTACCAGCCCTGAATTTAACCACTTCACATTAATTGTGATTTTTTTATAATTTTTTTCAATTAAGGCTTGCTTAAAAACTGTCAGTTGCGTAGAATCTGCGCCCTATTGAGAAACTAGATTGAGGCATAACCTGCAACCCAAATTACGCACGTTATGTCATAGCGGAGATAAACATGTACGCTGTTTTCCAAAGTGGCGGTAAACAACACCGTGTGGCTGTAGGCCAAACGTTGCGCCTGGAAAAATTAGACGTTGAAGCTGGCGCAAGCACAGATTTCGACAAAGTTCTAATGATCGCCGATGGCGAAAATATTAATGTCGGTGCACCTTATGTTGCAGGCGGCAAAGTAACTGCAGAAGTAATTACTCACGGTCGTGGCGATAAAGTAAAAATCGTTAAGTTCCGTCGTCGTAAGCACTCTCGTAAATCACAAGGTCATCGTCAGTGGTTCACTGAAGTGAAGATCACTGCAATTAACGCTTAATAGAGGTAGACTGAAATGGCACATAAGAAAGCTGCTGGTAGTACCCGTAACGGTCGCGATTCAGAAAGTAAACGTCTTGGCGTTAAACGTTTTGGTGGCGAGTCAGTTCTTGCTGGTAACATCCTAGTTCGTCAACGTGGTACTAAATTCCACGCTGGTACTAACGTAGGCATGGGTAAAGACCACACTTTATTTGCAAAAGTTGAAGGTAAAGTTCAATTCGAGCAAAAAGGTTCTTTAAACCGTAAATACATCAGCATCATCGCTGAGTAATAGGTTTAAAACGTATTCGAAAACCCCGCTTAATGCGGGGTTTTTTTTTGGTAAATTTTACCGAAATCTATATCGATCTCAGCAATTGCGATAGCTAGCATATAATCCGCTGCTAATAGCGCGTATAATGTCATCAATTGCGAGATGGTGGAGCAAAATAATGAAATTTGTTGATGAAGCAAACATCAAAGTTGACGCTGGTGACGGCGGTTCAGGTGTTGTAAGTTTCAGACGTGAAAAGTTTGTCCCTGACGGTGGCCCAGATGGTGGCGACGGCGGAGATGGCGGCGATATTTATATGTTGGCAGACGAGAGTCTCAATACATTGATCGATTTTAGATATCAGCGTTTCTATGCGGCTGAGCGCGGCACTAATGGTCAAGGGCGCAACTGTACTGGTAAGCGTGGCGAGGATCTAACGATCCGTGTGCCTGTTGGTACTCGAGTTACTGACAAAGAAACTGGTGAGCTAGTTGGTGATTTGACTAAAGCGGGTCAGAAAATCATGGTTGCTAAAGGTGGCTACCACGGCTTAGGTAACACGCGTTTTAAAACCAGTACCAATCGCGCGCCACGTCAAAAGACCCTAGGAACGCCAGGTGAAGTTCGTGAATTGAAACTCGAACTCCTATTGTTAGCTGATGTTGGCTTATTAGGTTTCCCGAATGCCGGTAAATCTACTTTTATTCGCAGTGTGTCAGCTGCCAAGCCAAAGGTTGCTGATTACCCATTTACGACCTTAGTACCTAACTTGGGTGTAGTAAGCCTTGGTGCAGACCGCAGTTTTGTAGTTGCTGATATTCCGGGAATTATCGAAGGCGCTGCAGATGGTGCAGGCCTTGGAACGCGTTTCCTTAAGCATTTAGAGCGTTGTCGTGTGTTGATTCATTTAGTTGATTTAATGCCGATTGACGGCTCAGATGTGGCCTCAGGTGCTGCGCAAATCGTTGCTGAGTTAGAACAACACAAACCAGAATTGGCAGACAAGCCACGCTGGTTAGTGTTCAACAAGCTAGATCTCGTGCCAGAAGAAGAGCGTCAAGAGCGTATCGATGATGTATTGGATGCATTAGCTTGGGATGACGAATATTTCACAATTGAAGCCATTAATAAAGAAGGCACTAAAGAGCTTTCATATAAGTTAATGGATTACATCGAGCAAAATCCAATTGAAGAAGTTGAGTTTGATGCCGATGAAGAAGTTGACTTTAAATGGGATGATTATCATTCTGAGCAGATTAATGGTGCCGCTGTTATCACTGAAGACGATGATGATTGGGACGACTGGGATGAAGATGATTACGATGTTGAAGTAGAATATCGACCATAACCGTATATAACGGCCGCTATTAGCGGCCGTTTTTATAACTGAAAGAATTAGGAAATTGATGTGAAAATAGCAATGATTGCCGCCATGGCACAAGACAGAGTAATCGGTAAGGATAATAAAATGCCTTGGCACCTGCCTGAGGAATTGGCGTACTTTAAAAAGGTAACAATGGGCAAACCTATTGTAATGGGCCGCAATACTTTTGAATCGATTGGTCGTCCATTACCTGGGCGTCAGAATATAGTAGTGAGTCGTAATCCTGATTTAGTTATCGATGGTGTAGATGTTGTTAATAGCGTCGAGCAGGCGATTGAGGCGGCTCAGCAGTGTGATGAGTTGATGATCATCGGTGGTGCAATGCTGTATGAACACATGCTACCTAAAGCGGATATCTTGTATTTAACCCAGATAGATTTGCAGGCTGAAGGCGATGCTTATTTTCCCGATTACACGCAATACGATTGGGAAAAAAGTGAAGTCTTACAGCATGACAGTAAATCAGGATTAAAGTTTAGTACTTTTTCATTAGTTAGATACTAAAAGTCATAAAAAGGTTGACTTAACGGCTAGCAATTTTGCATCATAATAGCCAATGTTGATGAGTTGTTATCAAAGTAAACAAATGATAACTATTCGACTTTAGTCCAAAGAGCAGGGAGTGTTCTTGGTTGTCCCCGGTTCAAAAATGACAAAGCGATTAGCTGAGAAAATAACTCGCTGATTTGCGTGGTAAATGTCAGGAAATTGTTATGAAAAAAATCGCTATGGCAGTCTCTGCCACTATCCTATCAGCTGGTTTGTTTAGTACACCAGTTAAAGCCTACGATAATGTTGCTGCGGCAATGTGTAACTACGTGGTTGCCGATCATAAATCGCGTTTTCGTGATCAATTGCGATCAAATAAGATCAAACTTAAGAAAGTCTACAAGCAAATCACATGTAACGGACACAGCCTATTACGTTTTGCAATGACTAAGGATGCGGAAAATGTCGGTAAGTTTATCGTTAAACGCTTACCAGCGTCATTATTGCAAAAGCCAGAGGCGGACGGTGTTACTGTCTATGATTGGGCAAAAGCTAACGGTAAAGAAGCATCGTCAATTGCTCAAGCGGTAAAAGCACGCGCTAAGCTGTAATCACGAGCAAAAAACAAAAAAGGTCGATGAATTCATCGACCTTTTTTTGTTGGAGTAATCTAAGCTCTACACTTTGAAATTACCCGCCGCTGTTTGCAATTCAACAGCAAGGTTTGCCACTTCTGCAGTCGCTTGCTCAGTTTGAGCGGCGCCACTTGAGGTGTTATTGGCAATTTCAACAATGCTCTCTAATAGTTGTGAGATTTCGTTTGAAACAACATTTTGCTCTTGTGCTGCTTGAGATATTTGTCCACTCTTTTCTTCGACACGGACTAGCGCATCACTCATTTCATGCAGTGCATGTGATGTCTTTTCTGAGTCAGACACACAAGCTAGTGCGTGCTCTTGGCTAACTTCCATAACTTTAACTGCGTCTTGAGCACCGGTCTGAATCAGTTCAACCATATCGTTGATTTCCGTGGTTGATTGCTGGGTTCTATTAGCTAGATTACGTACTTCATCGGCTACTACAGCGAAGCCGCGTCCTTGTTCTCCTGCACGAGCCGCTTCAATTGCTGCATTAAGAGCTAACAAGTTGGTTTGTTCAGCAATACCACGAATTACGTCGATAATAGAACCGATGTTCGAGCTATCGTCGTGCAGCTTGTTGATAACACCTGCCGCATTACTAATGTCTGATGATAGTGAGGTAATCGTTGTTTTATTGTTCTCAGAGATTTTGGCAATTTCGATGGCTTGTTCGTTGGTCTGTTTTACTTCGCTTAATGTCGAATCAGCGTGATCGGCAACTTGACCTGCACTTAAGCTCATCTCGTTGATTGCAGCAGCAGCTTGATCAACTTGAATTTGCTGTTCACCAATAGCTTGCGTTGTCTCTTGAGTTATCGATGATGTTTGTTCTGACGCTGTAGCGAGTTGACGAGAGCCCAAAGCAATGCTGGTAATGATCTCTTTCAATGACACTGACAGGTGATTAATATTACTAGTTAATGCACCAAATTCGTCATTTGCGGAGTGATTGACGGTTTGAGTTAGGTCACCTGCTGCTAAGGCCTTTAACGCCTTATTAATCTTGTTGAGTGGTTGTGAAATACTATTTAACGTACGTAGTGAAACAAAAATTGAAATCACTACAGCAACAAGCAATACAATGACAACTTGAGTAATACCGGAATTAACACTTTTTAGAATTAGTTCTTCTGACTTTTCGGCACTGTGTGAGGCTGCTTGTAGTAGACGTTCAACCTGCTCTACACCTTTATCCGTTTGTTTATCGGTACCTTGACTTAACAACGACGTTTGTTCGATATTTTGAAGTAGATTGATGCGAATCGCTTCTATAGATTGCGAACCGGAAACTAACGGCGTGAGCGACTGATAGTCGCTATTTAATGCATCTAGATATTCGGTATCGACAATACCTTGAGAGCGAGAAACTAAGAATTTTAGTTTTGAATCGATATCAGCGCTAATGAAAGAAACCTCTTTAGCAATTGCTTGAGTTTTCGCTACATCTGCTTGTTTCGATAAATCTTCACTGGTTTTAAGTAAGGTTAATATTAAGTTGTCTAAGTCGTTGGCTAAACCGACGATGCTATCGAGTTGGTCTGATTCACTTTCAGTATCACTAATATCAAGCAGTGTACTGGATAAGTTGTCGCCAATTTCGCTAAGTTGTTCTAGTGTACTTGCAAGTTTTGCTTTATTGGCGAGCACAGATTGTTTACTGCTATATAAAGACGACGTTGTTTCTTCGATTTTGTCTACTGTTGCAATCAACCCTGGTAATTTGCTTGATAAATTGTCATCGCCAGCCGCCAGCTCCTGTAATTTAACCAATAATGAGCTAACTTTTTTATGCGCAGTTGAAATAGCATTGCGATAGCCGTCTAACTGAGCAATTTCTGTAGCGTAGTATTCCTGCAAAGCGAGGCGCTGCATTTTCATTAATTGCGCTTCAAGGGTTGTACTTATTTCAAGTGCTGGCAAAGAAACGTTTTTAGAGTGAAGTGTTTCTTTTTCGACATTGGAGAAGTTGTAATAGGAATTGGCTGCGATAATAAAAAGCATTAAGAGAATGCTGCCAAAGCCTAATCTAATTCGATTAGCTACGGTAAGAGTCATTAATTGTTCTCCAGTAAAATTTGTCGCGAAAAGCGGGCTACTTCAATTTCCCTATCAGAGTAAGCGGAGTTTTGCTAATAAACTAAATTTTGATTAAAAAACACACGTTTATTAGGCCGTTAGTCTAATTTAATCATATCAGCTATACATTTTGTTGTTAATAGCTTATCGGCGCCTATTAACAAATCTGTAACGAATTTTGTGTGAAAAATTGATTATCTTCGAGGTGCCAGCACGTTAACCAGTTGCCCCATAAACAGCCTGTATCTAATGCTAAGTAATTTGGATTGTTTGTCTCACCCATTAGAGCAGCCCAGTGGCCGAACACACTGCGATATTGCGGAGTACTTGGTGCTAGCTTAAACCATGGAAATAGAGCGCTGTTTGTATTTTTGGCAGGAGAGTTTTTAGTCGCAAATTCGAGGTGGCCTTGAGTATTGCAAAAGCGCATACGTGTAAGTGCGTTAATCGTGAATATTAATCGTTCATGATTGTTTTCGCACTGGTGCCAATCGTTAATGTTGCGATACATAGTACTGAGTAAATCAGTATAAGACTCTGCCGTAAGTTGCTGATTCACTAGAGCTGCTTGTTCAATAGCCGTCGCTAGCTCCCATTGTGGCGTTAAGCCAGCGTGGCTAACTAGAATTTTTTGTGGCTCAAGGTAGCGAAGTAGCGGCAGTTGTCGCAAGTAATCAACATAGGATGCTAGATTAGGGCTCGCCAACAGAGGTGTGAAGTTATCATTGGTTTTGTTTGCTTTAATGCCATTAGCAACACTAAGGAAATGTAAATCGTGATTACCTAAAACAGGCAACATAGATTCAGGATGGGCAATCAGAAAGTCGAGGGTTTGTTTGGGCTTTGGACCACGACCAATAAGATCGCCCACCAAGTAGAGTTTATCTTGTTGGTGATCAAAATTTACTTGAGCTAATAGCAGTTCAAACTCGTCAAAACAGGCTTGAAGATCACCAACAAAATAGGTTGCCATATCTAGTGAATAACTGTGTCGTTAGCTAACAAGAAAGGCGAAATATCGACGTGAAATAATTGATTGCCCAATTGCTGACATTGCATTTCGTATTGACCGTGCATAGTGCCAACAGGTGTTCTGAAGTTTGAACCGCTCGAGTATTGAAATTCACTCATTGGCTCAATAACAGGTTGCAATCCAATAACGCCTTCGCCCTTAACTTCACTCTGTTTGCCATCGCCATCGGTAATGTACCAATGGCGGTTGAGTAATTTCACCGGCATATCAGAATTGTTGCGGATCGTTACCTCATAGCCAAAGACAAAAAGTGGCGCATCATCAACTTCTCGCTCTTCGATGTAATAAGGTTTTACATCAACGGTAATTAATTCACTGATAGCGTCGATTTGACTCATTCTCTATTCCTTGATTATTTTTGCGAGCGTTTTGTAATGTAGTTAGCAATGTCTACAAATTGCTTCAACGATACTTGTTCAGCGCGGTAGGTAACATCAACGCCAATTTGCTCCATCTCTTCTGCGGTCAAAATGCCCTTTAAACTATTGCGAACAGTTTTACGGCGCATACTAAAGGCTTGAGTTACCACGTGTTGTAGCTGTTTAATATCTAGCGCTGGATGCGGTAATTCACGGTACGGCTCAAGGCGGATTACTGCCGAATCTACCTTTGGTGGCGGCACAAAACACTGTGGACCTACTTCAATAACTGGAATCATTTTACAGTAGTACTGCGCCATTACACTTAAGCGACCATAGGCTTTAGTGTTCGGGCTAGCACAAAGGCGTAAAACTACTTCTTTCTGCAGCATAAAGTGCATATTTTCGATGATATCTGCTTGCTCAAACAAGTGGAACATCAGCGGTGTTGAAATGTTATAAGGCAGATTACCAAATACTTTTAGGCGTTCGCCTTCTTTGGCTAATGCGGAGAAATCAAATTGCAGTGCATCGCCTTGATGAATGGTTAATTTGTCTTTTAATGTCGGGTGCGATTCAAGGCGCTCTACGAGATCGCGATCTAACTCTACTACAGACATCGCATCGATTTTTGCTGCAACAGGCTCAGTTAGAGCACCAAGACCCGGACCAATCTCAACGAGGTGGTCTTCATTTCTTGGATTGATCGCAGCAACGATAGCGTCGATAACACGCTGATCGTTTAAAAAGTTTTGTCCGAATCGTTTTCTAGCCGTGTGGCCTAAATGTACTTTATTGCTCATTATTACTCTTTTGTGCCATGGTAATGGCTTCATTAATTGCGACAATCATGCTGCCTGAGTCTGCATTACCGGTTCCTGCTAAATCTAGCGCCGTGCCGTGATCTACCGATGTGCGGATAAATGGCAGACCTAAGGTAATATTTACCGAGTTACCAAAGCCCTTGTATTTTAATACTGGTAAGCCTTGATCGTGATACATGGCTAATACCGCATCGGCATTGTCTAAATATTTTTCTTGGAATAAGGTATCGGCGGCTAAGGGGCCAACAATATCCATTCCTTCTTCACGCAGCGCTTCGATGGCTGGTTCAATGATTTCTATTTCTTCACGGCCTAAATGGCCACCTTCACCAGCGTGAGGGTTGAGTCCACACATATAAATTCGCGGCGACTTAATGCCAAATTTTTTCACCAAATCAGTATGAAGAATGCGGCTGATATTAATAATGCGCTCATAAGTTATAGCTTTAGCCACATAAGCTAGCGGAATATGCGTTGTTACTAGGGCAACGCGTAAACCTTCTGTGGCCAATAACATAACAACATCAGCTGTGTTGGATTGCTGCGCAAAAAACTCAGTATGACCACTAAATGCGATGCCAGATTTGTTAATGATACCTTTGTGGACCGGCCCTGTAACCACAGCTGAGAATTCGCTATCGATATTGTGATCGCAAGCAAATTGCAAAGTGTCTAATACGTATCCGCCGTTTTTCTCATTGAGCACACCACACTCTGCTTTTTCCGGCAGTGCGATATGCTTGATGGTAAGGGTACCGGCTTGCTGTGGCTGTGCTGGCGATGCCGCGTCGTATGGACGCAGTGTCAGCGGTAGGTCTAACATTTTGGCACGCTCTAGCAACAGTTCTTGGTCGCCAATAACGACAATTTCAACTGGCCAATCGCGCTGGGCAATGCTAACCGCTAAGTCTGGTCCTATCCCAGCTGGTTCGCCCGGGGTTAAAGCGATACGTAAAGTCACTCTGTTTTCCTAATCTAGAATTTCAATATATGCAGATGAGCGCATTTCGCGTGCCCAAGCATCACTTTCTTCCGAGAACTTACGGTTGAATAGCAATTGGTGTGCGCGGTTCTTAATAAATTGTTCTGTGGCGTCTACCTTGCGCTTGCCGAGTAATTTAACAATATGCCAGCCGTGTGATGATTTAAATGGTGCGCTGATTTCATCTTGTTCTAACTGGGCTAGTGTATTTTTAAATGCTGGTACGTAAACACTTGGGTCTGCCCAACCAAGTTCGCCACCTTTAATTGCAGAACCAGGATCATCTGAGTGCTCCTTGGCGAGTTCTTCAATCGTTGCTTTCCCCGCTTTAATATCTTCAATAAAGCCTTCCAGCATTTCTTTAGCGCGTTGATCGCTAAGAATAATCGAAGGTTTGATCAGGATATGCTTGGCGTTGACTTCATTGACATCCATTTGCTGTTGACCTTGAAGGTCTAAAATTTTCAGGATGTGGTAACCGTTGCCACTCTTGAATGGGCCTATTACATCGCCTTTGCCTTTACCTTTTACGGCATCGGTAAATAGCGTTGGCATTTCATTGATATTCATAAAGCCCCAATCACCGCCTTCAAGCGCTTTAGGGCCTGAAGATGAAGTGATAGCAATGCGTTTAAAGTCACCGTTATCATTGAGCAATTCAATAACACGGTCTGCTCTTTCACGGGCTGCTTTTAAGCCATCAGTTGATTCATCACCATTGTGAGAAATTAAGATATGACCGAGGCGATATTTAGTATTTGATTGACCGTGGTGCTTGATTTGCTCTGCCAGATTAACCACTTCCTGCTCTGAAATGTTAATGCGACGACGAACGGCAATACGCTCTACTTGACCCAGTAAAATATCATCACGCACTGATTCGCGGTAAGTAGCAAAGTCTAGGCCTTCTTTGGCCAGTTGCGCTTTAAATTCGTCGAGTGATAGTTTTTGCTCGGCAGCGATATTGCTAATAGTTTGATCAAGTTGCGTGTCGCCAATACGCATACTCATTCGCTCTGCCATTTGTTTTTTAAGCAAATTGTCGATAAGACGCTCGGTAGCTTGAGTTTTTAACACGCGATCATTAGGTAATTCTTGATTACTCGCGATAGAGCGTTGTTTAACGCGATTAACTAGTGCATCGATTTCGCTTTTTAAAATTACACCATCGTTAACCACAATAGAAACGCGGTCTAACGCTTTGACTTCAGCTTGGCTAACTTGAGTGCTACCCAGTAAAGAAATAGCCAATACAATCTTTAATAACTTCATCTTTTTCCTATCTTGGCGACAACTGTCGCTAATCTATCATAGTTCGCATAAGAACTGGTTAATATTCGCAACCCCGTGTTTATTGCTTTAAGTAATAGGGTTTGCGATAAGTAAATAAACCGTCGCTAAGCATGTCATAAGCATTGGAAGAGCTGTTTGAACCTAAGCCTTTAATCTCAAAGTTAAATGAGATGCCGTTGTCAAATTCTTCTGTCGCGACGTTTAGTGTGTTTACGTTGTCTTCGTATTGCGCTTGTAGCTGGCGATACGCTTGAACACGGATTGCCCAACAACAAGATTCATATTGCAGACCTGCGAATGCCTCAATAGTTCGATTGAGGTTGATATCGCGGTGATAATTTCCCACAAAGGTCCATTCACTGTTAATTGGCCAAACCGTTTGTAATCCGAGTTGATTGATTTTGGTATCGTTAATTTGCTTAACGTATCTGTGACTTAGTTGCAGTAATTTAGAGTCACTAAAGTGGTAGTTAACGCTCGATTTACTTTGAGTAACTGAGCTTTGCTGTTCATTGAGCTGCAATGCCACATCAAATTGCCATTGCTTGTTAAGTGAGTAGCTAAACTCGCCAGCTAGCGCCGAGCGGTCTGGAAAATCATTGACATTGCCTTCCAGCGTCGCCATTTCTGATTTTCTTAAATAGAAGGTTTGCCCAATGCTACCGACAAAATAAGGATTGTGGTTTTCATCGCGCAACTCTGTCGTCATACCAAGGGTTAATTGTTCGGTATCGATAATGCGATCGAGACCACTAAAACGTCGTGTTCTAAATAGACCTAAGTAGTCATCGCGCAATAATGCGGTGTCGTACAGGCCAATGTCTTGCTGTTCTTCATAAGGAACAAACAAATATTGAATTTTCGGTGTAAGTGTTTGCGTGTGGTTAGGTTGCAGTTTTAACTGACGCTCGAAATTAACATCGCCGTAGAATCTAAACTGCGGCAAAGATCGACTAATGGATTCAGAAGTAACGCCATTATCTTGGTGATACCACGTCTGCATTAATTTTGCTTCGGTGATGAAATTAATTGCCGATAGATTAATTGGTAAGCGCAGTGTCGGTTCAACGTGCAGGCGCGAAGCGTTGTTGCTATCGTCGCCGCGCTTTCTAAAGTGACTAAATTCAGAATACATATCGTATTCGAATTTATTGCCAAACGGATTGTTGTAGCTGTTAAAAGACAGTTGAGGCACTAGTTGATAAGGCTTAGTTTGCTGTCCTAAAACTTGAATATCCTGTACTCGCATATCCAGCCACCACGTATCAGTAAAGTAGGCTAACTCAATGTTTTTTAATAACTGGCTGTCAGTCTTATTGCCATAATCACTGCCAATATCGCTAAGGTAGTTATCGTCGCTAACATGAGTGAAGGTACTGGCAATACGCCAGTTTTCACCAATAGCACCGCCGTGTTGCCAATGAGCTAAATAGCGTTTGTCATCGGTTGAACGATCGTGATGTAGAT
The DNA here is from genome assembly GCF_022347785.1 of Psychrobium sp. MM17-31. Classification (NCBI taxonomy): domain Bacteria; kingdom Pseudomonadati; phylum Pseudomonadota; class Gammaproteobacteria; order Alteromonadales; family Shewanellaceae; genus Psychrobium; species Psychrobium sp. MM17-31. Next base: position 922,966 of record NZ_JAKRGA010000002.1, on the reverse strand, counting down.
ATTCGATATTAAATAAGCCCGATTGCCCTGCGTTGAGGTAACGGAATTCGGTATTTAGCTGCACACCGCGATCTGTCATGATGCGTGGTGTTATTGTCATATCGTAATTAGGTGCAATGTTCCAATAATATGGCGTACTAATCTCAATGCCATTGCGAGAATTACTGCCAATAGATGGGTATAAAAAGCCTGAGCTACGCTTATCTGAAATCGGTAACGTTAGGTAAGGAAAGTAGAATACAGGTACTTCGAAAACTTCTAAAGTGGCGCGTTTTATCGTTGCCCAAGCTTCAGAAGAGTCGATTTTTATTTCTTTAGCTCGCAGCGCCCAGTCAGGTGTTTCGTCGGGGCAGGTAGTAAATAGCGCGTCGTCTAAAATCAGAAAACGACCATCTTCAACGCGAAAACTACTCGATTTACCGTGAATCATCGAATTGTTAAACCAGTATTTGGTATTGAGTAATTCTGTTGATTCACCATCGAGAGTAGTGGTGAGTGATTCACTGTTTAAGGTTAATTGGTCATCTTGAAAATGAAGGTTGCCAGTGGCAGCGAAAATATTGGTACCTTCGTCATAGCGAGCTTGGTCGGCGCGGATAAACTTCTTATTTTGAGTGAAGGTGACATTGCCGATATAGTCGAGAATATCTGGATACTGAATGTTACTTTTATCGGCACTAACGGAGATTTGGTCGGGGCCAAGTTCCAGTTTCGGAAGATCTTTTGCAGCAATGTAAGGGGTATTAATACGACATTGCTTGGTTAAATTAGATGAGTCCGCCCATGATGTCGCTGCAAAAGATGAAAATAATAATAAAGTGATTAAGCGCATTTTAAGTTCAGGTATACTCAAATCATCAAGAAATCGGCCTATTACTTTGATTATCAAGAGTTTGAAAATCAAAGCTTTCCGATAGAAAAATTAAACGGCTATAATATCGCAATTCTCGGCCTAGGGCTATTTATGTAACGCCTTTTGCTTCATATTAGCGACAATCGCACAGTTTTAAGGAGCGACGTTATCGATACTCGACAGCAATTACTGCAGCAATGGTTTGATTCTCAAATAGACCAAGCTATCGAAGACTGGCAAGTTGTAAGCGCCGACGCCAGCTTTAGACGCTATTTTCGAGCGATGGTTCAAGGTGTTAGTTACATCTTAGTCGACGCGCCGCCAGCGACAGAGAAAAATGCGCAATTTCTGGAGTTTTCGGCGCAATACGCCGCCGTTGGCATCGATGTTCCACGTGTTATCGCCTCAGACTTAACTCTAGGGTTTCTGTGCTTAACGGATCTCGGTGACCAAGCGCTGCTGCCACTGGTTAAAGACAATCCACTTTATTGGTATCGCAAAGCAATAGGGTTATTACCTTTAATGGCCAAAGTTGCAGTGACAGATGATAAGGCTCGTTATGACGCTGAGTTTTTTAATCTAGAGTTAGGGCTGTTCAAAGATTGGTTTTGTCAGCAATTGTTAGGTCTTTCTGCGCAAGACATGGCGAGTTATCAGCTTGATGAGTGTTTTAGTTGGCTGGTGCAAAGCGCCATTGAGCAACCTCAAGTGGCCACTCATCGCGATTTTCACGGAAGAAACATTATGGTGCGCGATGGTCAGTCACTCGCCGTCATTGATTATCAAGATACCGTTGTTGGCCCACTTACTTATGATGCTATTTCGCTGCTTAAAGATTGTTATTTTAAAATCGATGATGAGCTAAGACAGCAATTACTGGATGAAGCTTATGATAAATATCACAGTGCACTTAAATTGACCTTATCTTGCGATGAATTTCGCCAAGCCGCTGATTTGATGGGCTTGCAACGTCATTTAAAAGTATGTGGGATTTTTAGCCGCTTACATTTACGCGACGGCAAATCGGCTTATTTAAATGACTTACCACTAGTCGTCGATTACATATTAGAAGTTTGCCGACAGTATCCACAACTTAGCCAACTGCAACAATTATTCGAGCACAAAGTTCTACCAATACTTGCCAAGAGGATTGAACAATGTACGCAATGATCCTTGCTGCTGGTCGCGGTGAGCGTATGCGACCACTCACCGACGCTCTGCCTAAACCACTACTTTGTGTTAATGATAAGCCCTTGATTAGCTATCACCTCGACAAGTTACGTGATTGTGGTTTTAAAGATGTTGTCATTAATCACGCATGGTTAGGGCACTTGTTGCCGCAAACCTTAGGTAATGGTGATAGCTGGAACCTCAACATCCATTACAGTGATGAAGGCAATAACGCACTGGAAACTGCTGGTGGTATTAAAAAAGCGTTGTCTCAAATAGACAGTGATTACTTTATGGTAGTTAATGGCGATGTATGGACTGACTTTGATTTCTCACTATTGCCAAAGCAGCTCCCCGCAGGCGTTCTAGCACATTTAGTGTTAGTGGAAAACCCACAACACAATCCGGCTGGGGACTTTGCTGTTGCTGATGGTTTGTTAACAACGGGGGAGGAGCAATTCACCTTTTCCGGCATTGCAGTTTATCATCGTGATTTTTTTGATGGCGTGGACGATGGTGTTTGTGCCTTAGGGCCGCTTATTAGACAGCATATTGAACATAATCGTGTTGCTGGTGAAGTTTATCGTGGTCAATGGTTTGATATTGGCACGCCACAGCGTCTTGAACTGCTTGACCTGCAGCTGCGTAAACAAAACTTAGACAAGTAAAGCTGACACAAATAAAGCTTAGGAGTGAAGAGTTAGTGAAAATTTGGGGTAAGGTGCTGGGCTTTATGTTCGGCTTTATGTTTGGAAAATGGGCAGGTGCGCTCTTAGGGCTATATATAGGTCATCGATTTGATCGCAGCATGAGCCAAGACTTTTCAAACCAAGGTGGTTTTACTAAGTTCTTTGTTAATAAGGATTCCTTTGCTAATCAAGCCGTATTTTTCCATGCGGTATTTTCAGTTTATGGTCATATCGCAAAGGCCAGCGGTCAGGTAACTCCACAAGAAATTAGCGCGGCTTCAGCGTTAATGGATCGCATGGGGTTAACGGGTGATAAACGTCGTGAGGCGCAAGCGGCGTTTAGTGAGGGGAAGTCGAGTGACTTTCCTCTTGAACAAACCCTGAAAGACTTTAAAAAAAGCTCATTTGGTCAGCGAGATATTTTGCAGCTATTTCTTGAAGTACAGTTACAAGCGGCGTTTGCCGATGGTGAGTTACATCCAAAAGAGCGCACGATTCTGCATGTAGTTGCTAAATCATTGGGCTTTTCTAGCCGCGATCTCGACAGATTACTGCAACAGCTCGACGCACAAATGAAATTTCATCGTCAGCAGGCTTCGTCGTCGCAGTCGGGACCGTCACTACAGGATGCTTACGATATTTTAGGTGTAAGCAGCGATGCTGATGATAACACCATTAAAAAAGCATGGCGTAAGCAAATGGCACAACATCATCCAGATAAGTTAGCAGCAAAAGGCTTACCACCAGAGATGTTAGAAATTGCCAATCAAAAGGCACAAGACATTCAAGCAGCCTATGAGAAGATCAAGGCGCAACGAAAGTAGATCTACGTCTAGATGTTTAGACGTCTAGTTTGACATGTCGTTGGAGATTGGGTATTTTTCCCACACTAATAAACTAAAAGGGTTTATCCATGAACTCAAAAGCTCCATCGACTATTGTTCCTAGTGGCATCGCATTATTGCCACTAATGCTATTTTTAGCACTATTTTTAGGAACCGGTGTTTACCTGACACTACAAGGTGTTGAATACGCCTTTTATCAAGTGCCTGCCCCTGTTGCTGTGTTACCTGCAATTGTCCTCGCAATAATCTTATCTCGCGACACCATTAACGACACTATTGAGCAATTCACCAATGGCGTTGGTGATAGCAATGTAATCGCCATGTGTCTTATTTATTTGCTGGCAGGTGCTTTTGCCGCTGTTGCTAGCGCTACTGGCGGCGTTGAATCGACGGTAAATCTTGGATTGAGCTTAATTCCGTCGTGGTTCCTGCTACCTGGCTTCTTTTTGATTAGTGCATTTATCGCCACAGCTATGGGGACCTCAATGGGTACACTAGGTGCTGTTGCACCTATTGCGTTAGGTGTTGCACAAACCGCTGGCATTGATGTTGCCATTATGGGAGGCGCGGTAATTAGCGGCGCGATGTTTGGTGATAATTTATCGATTATCTCAGACACAACTATTGCGGCAACTCGTACCCAAGGTTGTGAAATGAAAGACAAATTCAAAGAAAACCTACGCATTGCGATGCCTGCTGCATTGGGTGTATTAATTCTATTATTTTTCCTAGGCAGTGATGCACCGCTACCGCCAGTTGGTGAAATTGATTGGATTAAGGTACTGCCTTATATCGCTATTCTGGTGTTGGCAGTTGCTGGAGTGAATGTCTTTGTCGTACTTGGTAGTGGTGTGGTAATGGCAGGCCTCGTTGGCTTATTCCAAACACCAGATTACGCGCTAATGAACTGGGCTAAAGATATCTATAAGGGCTTTAGTGACATGCAAGAGATCCTTATTCTTGCCATGTTAATCGGCGGTCTTGGCGCTGTGATGAGTCATCAAGGTGGTTTGGCTTTTATTGTTAAATTTATCGATCGAATTCTAGCGCGCATGAGTGAGAAAAAAGGCAAGGTCAGCACGGTTTCTGCTGAGCTGGGTATTGCTAGCGTGGTTAGTCTGACCAATCTGGCTATCGCGAACAACACCGTATCTATTATTGTCGCCAGTGGCGTTGCAAAAGATTTGGCGGATACTCATGATGTTGAGCCCAAACGCAGTGCGAGTTTACTTGATATTTTTGCGTGTTGTATTCAAGGCCTGCTGCCTTATGGCGCTCAAGCATTGATGATAGGTGCGATGTTTAGCTTGTCACCACTCGATGTCTCGATGCATGTTTTCTATCCGATGATTTTAGCCGCTAGTGCGATCCTCACAATTATCTTTAGAAAGCGTCATTCCGCCTAAACTCTTCATTAACGGCGCAGCACACAGGTTGCGCCGTTCAAGAATTAGCCGAACCCATCATAATCCATGCGTTACCTTTGCATTAATATGCAATTTGGGCTAGTTTGGTAGACCATATGTAGTCCCCAATAATAAAAGTAACAAAAGGCTCCACCGTTCATGAAATTTCACGCAGCTCGCCAGCCGATATTAGACGCTGAGCAAAATTTATATGCCTACGAATTGCTGTTTCGTGATGGAGTGACTAATGCTTTTCCGAATATTGATGGTAACGAAGCGACTTCAAAGATTATCGCTGGTAGCCAATTCGATTTTTCATTATCAGATCTCACTAACAACAAACCTGCATTTATAAACTTCACCTATCAAACTTTAAGCAAAAAATATCCAACTCTGATCCCACCAGAAGATGTAGTGATTGAGATCTTAGAGACTGAGCGTCCGGGTAAACGTTTGTTGGCGGAAGTAAAAGAGTTGCATGAGGCAGGTTACTTTATAGCGCTTGATGATTATGAGCACGAACCTGTTTGGCGCCATTTCTTTCCTTACATCAAAATGCTTAAGGTGGATTTTTTAGCGTCTACGCCAGCGCAGATCGATGAGATTATTGCTGCTGTTGCCGATTATCCACATATCAGTTTGCTAGCCGAAAAAATTGAAACTCACGAAGAGTTTGAACGCGCTAAAGACTTGGGATTTAGCTACTTTCAAGGCTATTTCTTCGCTAAACCACAAATGGTAGAAGCTAAGTCATTATCGCCAGCTCAATTTAGTCTGGCGGAATTACTTTACGAAACGAGTAAGGTGGATCTTGATTTACCGAAGATTATTTCGGTATTTGAGCTCGATGTTAATCTCGCCTATAAATTATTGCGTTATAGTAATTCGGCCGTCTTTCGCCGCCGTGCAGAGATTTCAAGCATTAAACAAGCCTTAGTTACCTTGGGTAAGAAAGAACTACAGAAATTTTTATCAGTGCTATTTTCGGCACAGTTGGCATCGAATAAGCCACCTGAATTAATGGCAATGTCGCTAACTCGCGCTCGTTTTGCTGAGGGGTTGGCCATGATAAGCCCTAAGGTTGAAGAAAGTAGTGTCGCCTTTTTAACGGGGATGTTGTCGTTAATTGACGCGATATTAGGCGATAGCATGGAAAATGCGATGGAAAAACTGCCTTTATCTGCAGATATTAAGAATGCTTTAGTATCAGGTGAAGGTATCTTAGCCCATGTTGTGGATGTCGCTCGGGCTTATGAAGTGTCGAATTGGCAAACGGTTAATGAAGAACTCGCACTGTTAGGTATTGCCGAAGATAAAGTACCAGAGATCTATGAAGAAGCGCTGCAATGGTCAAACGAACAAATGGAGTTCATTTTGGCGACTCAAAGTTAGGCTCTTATGAAAGTTAAAGAAGAAAAAGGGCGGTAAATCCTAAGATTTACCGCCCTTTTTTATGCCGATTCGATTATTTCGCTAGCTTCGCGAAACAAATATCAGCCGCCGCGAGTGTCGCTTCAATTTCTTTATCGCCATGAGCGATAGATAAGAAGCCTGCTTCATAGGCAGAAGGTGCTAGGTAAACGCCTTCATCTAACATCAAGTGGAAGAAGGTGTTGAAACGTTCAATATCACACTTGGTTACTTGCTCAAAACAGGTAACTTCTGATTGGTCAGTGAAGAAAATACCAAACATCGCACCGACGTAATTTACCGTTAATGGCACATTGTGTTTGTCGGCTAGCGCTTTAAAACCAAGCGCTAGCTTTTCTGTTTTTTCAGTCAGGCTAGCGTGTAGGCCATCTTCCTCTAATAGCTCTAGTGTTTTTAGGCCTGCTGCCATTGCAATTGGGTTGCCAGATAAAGTACCCGCTTGATAAACAGGACCTGTAGGCGCAATGTGTTGCATCACTTCTTTCTTGCCGCCGAATGCACCTACTGGCATACCGCCACCGATGACTTTACCAAGCGTTGTTAAATCAGGTGTTACTTCGTAGTAAGCTTGTGCGCCGCCCAATGCAACGCGGAATCCTGTCATCACCTCATCGATAATTAATAAAGCGCCTGACTTGTCACACACTTCACGTAGCTTTTGCAGGAAGTTATCACGCGGTGGAATACAGTTCATGTTGCCTGCAACTGGCTCAACAATAATACACGCGATATCAGCGCCATGTTCGTCGAAAAGCGCGTTCACTGAATCGATATCGTTAAATTGTGCGGTTAATGTGTGCTGGGCAAAATCTGCTGGAATACCCGGAGAGCTAGGTTGGCCTAGCGTTAGGGCGCCAGAACCAGCTTTTACTAATAATGAGTCAGCATGACCGTGGTAACAGCCTTCAAATTTTAAGATTTTGTCGCGATTAGTGTAGCCACGCGCAAGGCGAATCGCACTCATCGTTGCTTCTGTGCCTGAGCTAACCATGCGCACTTGTTCCATCGAAGGCACTAGCTTGCGCACTTTTTCTGCCATGGTGATTTCAAGTTCAGTCGGTGCGCCAAAACTTAAACCGAATGCTGCTTGATCGATAACTGCTTGACGAACTTGTGGGTTATTGTGACCTAAAATCATCGGGCCCCAAGAACCAACGTAATCGATGTAGTCTTTACCGTCGGCATCTGTGACTAACGCACCATCGGCTTTCTCGATAAATAGTGGACTGCCACCAACACCTTTAAATGCACGCACTGGTGAGTTTACGCCACCTGGAATAGTTTCTTGCGCTTGATTAAATAATTGCTCTGAACGACTCATTGCGATTCCTTATAAAAATTAAATAGGGTTACTTGCGGCTAAACCAGTGAACATCTGATTCGTGTTTGCTCACCTGATCGCTAACACCTAGGGTTAGGGCAAATAACGCCATGCGAATTAATACGCCGTTTTCCACCTGACGGAAAATAGCTAAATTGGGGTTTAAGTTGAGGTCGGTATCTAACTCATTAGCATCACTACGGCTGTCGCGCGGTAATGGGTGCATAATTACCGTATTAGATTTACAGTGCTTGGTATAAATCTGTTGATTAAGTCTAAACTGACCGCGGTATAAATCGGCTTCTTCTTGGCTAGTAAAACGCTCTTCTTGAATGCGTGTAAGGTACAAAATATCGGCATCGACATTGCCTTCAATGCTATCGGTGATAATGACCTTGTGACCTGCATTTTCAAGCACTGACACAATTTCATCTGGCATCGCCAGCGCTTTCGGTGAAATCAGGCTAAAGGTAATGTTCTTATATTGCGCCAATAGTTTAGATAGCGAATGAACAGTACGGCCGTGTTTTAAATCACCCACCATAGCAATATGCATCTTGTCGATAGTTTGCAGACTAGCGGTTAACTCTTTTTCGATGGTGTACAAATCGAGTAGGGCTTGCGTTGGGTGCTCATTAGCGCCGTCACCACCATTAATCACCGGCACCATCGAACCTTCTGAAAATTCTTTTACAGAGCCTGATTGTGGATGGCGCATCGCAATTACATCGGCGTAGCTACTTAATACACGCGCTGTATCGTAAAGAGACTCGCCTTTGGCTAACGCTGAGCTACTCATGCCCGTTGTTTCACGTACGAAACCACCGAGTAAGTTAAAGGCACTGCCAAAGCTAACGCGAGTACGGGTACTGGCTTCAAAAAACATATTGCCGAGAATTGCACCATCGAGTACGTGAGTGCGTTTTTTACGCTGGGCGTAAGGCAACATCATATTAGCGGTTTCAAAAATCTTAGCGATGGCATCGCGATCTAGTTGATTAACAGACAGGATGTGATTTCCGGTAAAATCGGTCATGGTTGAAACCTCATGGCAGTGTGAATTGGGCAAGCTCAGATAGTGCTTATGTTGGGCGCAAAATATACCAGAATAAGCGGGCTAAACCAATGAAGATATGACCATTAGAACAATAAAAGTTTACTCGTATTCCCGATGTAAGTGCTTGCTTAACGAACGCCAAGTAACAAAGCCAATAAGCTCATTTGTTGCCTGAGTTACGATAAGCACATAACCGTCGCGATTTGGTGCTAGCTCTTGATAAACATCGGCTAAAGTGGCGTTGTCATAGAGAATGGGTAATGACTGAATAGCGTGCGGTGCATAATAACGCGCGATTTGCGGATCGGGTTTGATGAATACTGGTTTTGAAATTGACGTCGACTCATCGGCTTTAAATCGCTGCACACAATGAAATTTACGACGCAACAAGCTCAGCACGCCGGTATCTTGCAGGGTGTTATAGACGGGGGCTGTTTTATAAGGCAATTTTTGGAATTCTAATTGCTCAATAAAGAGTGAGCGGGTTCCAAACATTTGTTGAGCAACAATAATGGCAGGCACAACAACCAACAGACTCGGGAAGATAATAGTCGCCTGTTGAGAGATTTCTAAGATTGCCACCAAGGCCGCCAATGGTGCGTTGAGGCTCGATGCCATAAGTGCCACCATACAAATCATAATCGCCATCGACGCATAGGGAGCGACCTCTGGCAAATAGGGCATGACGCTCCACACTAATACGCTTCCGAGCAGCGCGCCAAGCGCATATAACACACCAATCACACCGCCAGGAATGCCTAAGCCTAACGCGCAGATCGTGGCTAAAAATTTACCAATAAGCACTAGTGCAATAAAGCTCAATTCCGGTTGCTCACTAAAGGCAATGTTAAGCGCGCCAGCTTCTGTGCCCACCACATGAGGAATAAACCACGCAATAATGCCAACAATACAACCCGCCAGCGGTAATCGCACGCCCATAGTCATCTTTGAGGATGCTTTCATTACCGTAAGTAAGGATCGATTAAATATGGTTGCCGCGATACCGACAATGAGGCCTAGGACAATAAAAGGGCCGATAGAATCGAGTTTTAAGGTAGTAATGGCAATATGGGCGTAATCGTGGTTATCGCCAAAAAACTGCTGGCTGACGGTGCTACCTATTAGTGATGCCACCATAAGCGGTAAAAAGGAGTGAATGCGAAATTGTTGTAATACGACCTCAAGCACGAAAACAACAGCAGCTAGCGGTGCATTAAAGGTCGCTGCTATACCCGCTGCTATGCCGCAAGAGGTGAGGATACGCATTGAGTTATGAGGTATATTAAGCTTTTGCGATAAGTAACTGGCGCTACCTGCACCCACGTGAACGGCGGGGCCTTCTTTACCCACAGAGAAGCCACTGGCTAATGCTGCTATTGCGCTAAAGAACTGATTAATAGTATTGCCAATGGGGATGAATCCATTGAATTTGCGTTGGCGATGCAACACAAAGGGGATCCCCATGCGGTGGTATTTTTGATGAGTAATAAAGGCGATAAACAAGATAACAAGTGCGCCAACCAATGGCGCTAACATACGAGTAATCTGACCTTCTGCGCCAAATGAGTCGTGATGACCAAGCCCAAAGTAAAGTTGAATCGCTTCGATAGATTGACGCATTGCCACAATCGCAAAGGCGGCTATTAAACCGACAATTGCCCCCAAGACAACCAACTGCCATGACGGAGCTGCATTTGAAAGGGGAAGTTTAATGGCGTGTCTTAGTCTCATCAAAATCGATAGTTGGCCTAGCTGATTGAACAATGATATTTTATAGCACCGACATCGCGTCGGAGAAAATCTGACCTATTGAAACAGATAAAGGCTGTAATGTTAAGTTTTAAAACAATAAACAAAGCGCGCTTTGGCGTTATATCACTGCTGGTGGCTGTGCTTGCCGGTGCTGGTGGAGTAGCAATGATTTGGCAGCAACAGCCCCCGCCTCCGCCAGATCCTAAACTGGCGCAATTGACACAAAAAGTGGCGCAAATTGAGCAGTCATTAGCACAAGCTAATATGGCGTTAGAGATTGAACGCAAAACAATTAACGAAATGAATACGACCTTGTTGTCACTGCAAGCTGAATCGCTTGAACAGCAATTGGCGCTGAGGTTTTATCAAAAAGTTATGGCGCCAGAATACACCGCCAACGGCGTTCATATTGAAAAGGTGATTTTGACGCAAGGCATTAGCCAGCGCCACATCCGATTTGAGGTGTTGATTGCGCAACTCGAAAAGCGTAAGCGCTATATCAAAGGTAATTTAGCATTGGAGATTTTCGGCAGCATCGATGGCAAACCTCAGGTGTTAGACGTGGCGAAAATGATTAAATCTACTAAAGATCTCAAGCTGAGCTTTCGTTTTTTTCAACACGTTAAAAGTGATTTTGAGTTGCCTGAAGGTTTCATGCCAGAGCGATTAACGGTCACTATCAAAATGCCGCGCCAGCGCGGACAAAAAGCGGCAAACGTAGTACAAGAGTACCCGTGGAATGAGCTCATTAAGTTACCAATGCAGCCAATATTGCCAACGGCAAGCTAACTGTTGCTAAAGCTGTGCTCATTGTCTCATTGCCTCATTGATGAGCAATTAATCGTTGCACCAAAGCGGTCACTATTAGATAATTGACCAAATTAGTCGGGTATAGCTAAAACTCGATAGCAAATGTGAAGAGGTTAATATGTCGGTAGAAGTTGTTGAGGCAGGAATTCCATTAGAGTTCACGCCTGCTGCGGCTAAGCGAGTAAAGTACTTGCTTGAAGATGAAGATAATCAAGATCTTAAACTACGTGTTTATATCACGGGTGGTGGTTGTTCAGGTTTCCAATACGGGTTTACCTTTGATGACAAAGTTAACGATGGCGACATGACGTTAGAAAAAGACGGCGCGCGTATGGTCGTTGATCCTATGAGTTTACAATACCTTGTTGGCGGCAAAGTTGATTTCACAGAAGGCTTAGAGGGTTCTCGCTTTTTAGTGGATAATCCAAATGCTACAGCAACTTGTGGTTGTGGCTCTAGCTTCAATATCTAATATTACAGATATCTTAAAAAGCCGTTTCAGTGAATGCTGAAACGGCTTTTTTTATGGTCGCGTTGAGCTAGGTAAAACTATCGCGCTTGATTTGCTGATGCCTAACACCCTTTAAGATAAGGCGCTGACGTATATCGTTCATCATCGCCTCCGGACCACAAAGATAAAAGTCCACTTGCGATAAATCCTGATGCTTATTTAAATAACCTTCAAATAAGTGCTCTTGAATATAGCCCGTTAAACCATTCCATGACGTATCAGGTTGCGACAGGCTCAGTCGCCATTGAAAGTTTTTGTGTGAATGACTCAATTGATCAAAGTATGGCGCGGTCACTATATCTGTTTGAGCGCGAGCACCTACCCATAGTGAAATACGGCGACGATTTTGACTAATGGCTTGTTGTAACATCGCTCGCAGCGGCGCTAATCCTGAACCAGCACCAACTAATACGACTTCACGTGTTTGGTCGCGCTCTAACGAAAAGTCCCCCATCGCCGGAGAAAGCTCAACGTGTGCGCCATTATCTAAAGTAAATAAATAGCCTGAGCCACTACCTAATTGGCCGTTTTGTTCTATCAATCTAACTAACAAAGTGATAGTGCCGGAACCATCATATTCATTGGCGATGGAATAACTGCGTTGCTCTGTTGCTGACACAACCACTTGAGGGTTAATCGCTTGCAGCTGCTGCCATTGATTTTTGTATTGGACGGGAATATGACTATTCAGTTGATAGTTGCCAGTGGGAATAGTGATATTGACATACTGACCTGCGCCATAGCGGAAGTTGCTGTCAGCTCGCAAGGTGATTTCTTTGATAAATGGTGCGACAAAACGCGAGTTAACGACTGTTGCTGTTGTCGACGAGAAATTATCGCCAGCGCCTAATTGTACTGTTAAGTTACCGTTGATCTTAGTCTGACAAGCAAGGCGTAACCCTGCATTAATTTCACTGTTGCGCAGAGTCATTTGCTGTTGATGGTTAAGCGGCGCATCGTAGTTATCAATTGCTACTATGCATTGGCCGCACGTACCTTTACCACCACAGCCCGACGGTATTCGTTGCTCGTCTTTATTGAGGGCACTAAGCAGCGTTTGTTGCGCCACGGCAGAAACTCTTTGTTCATCATCACCTGACTTAAACGTGATGCTAATACTATTATCTCGATTCTTGCGACCGACTCTAATACACAAGAAAACTAACACGCCGCCTGCTAAACTGCCGATAAAGGCAATTGTTGCGGCGCAAATAATCAGTGGATTGTTAAAATCACTGCGCGCTTGATAATCCATAATGTGCAGCATCCAAAAGAGATCTCGCAGGCGCCACGTATCTTCAATCGCTTTAAGGACTTTTCCGCTGTAGGCATCTATATAAACGGCGGTGTGATTGTCATTGTCATAATGAACCCGCCACACTCTGCGTTTAAATTGACGCGCTTCTGCATCTTCACTTTTTACCAATTCGATCTTGTTAATCGGCAAGGGCTGGTTGATGGCTCTACTCGCTATTTCACGGATCTGCTCACGGCTTAACAACTCGTTTTTTAACGCGAGAGTGAATGGTGGAAGCTGTTGGCTATTGAAACTTTCAGTGACATAAATAAGCGGCTTAGTTTCTGTTGCGGCAATATTGATTCTGCTGGCTGCTGGGAACTTCGCTTTGATGTCGTTGAAATTAATAGCTTGCGGCACAAAGCGCACGCTAGCCATGCGGTTAACCTTGATTTCGCTACTAGTTTTATCGCTACTGAGCAAATTGAACGCAAGGCCGCTTGCCACCCATAATAACATCTGAATGCCGACGATAAGCACTAAATAACGATGAGTGTTAACCAACCAACCGAGCTTACCAACAGGCGCTGGTAGCCAAATGGCATAACAAATGAGCCAAATTCCGCTGGTGGTCAATAGCAGGGCAACAATCGACGCGATTAGCAATAAGGAATTATGGCTATCTTCACCATCTTGATAGTCCATGATATGTAGCGACCATAAAAAGTCGAACATGCGCCATAAATCGCTGCGCTTACGCACTAATTCGGCTGTTTGCACTGAAAAGTAAAAGCTCGGATTAAAACTATCCTCAAAATCGACTCGCCATATTGGGCGCTTACGTCCTCCTAGCTCATCGGGGTAGCGCAGCAGCTTAGTGACTGACTTTATAGTGGCAGTGCCTTTATAGGACTCTTTGGCGCGTTGGGTAATGTAGGTTTTATCGACGGTGATTGCTTCACCGCTAATCGCATCGATGAGCCAGCGGTTATCGATAAGGTAAATTTGGCGTCCTAGCTGGCTGGTTAATAGCACTCGTTTAGCCTGAGAAAATTGCTTGGGAACTGACGTTATCTCGGTAACCGGCAGCGAAGAAGTTTCTTTTACAAAGTGATCGCCATGGATTTTCTCGATATCGATACTCACCATGTACAGGCCGCTTGCCATCCAAATGATCATCTGCAAGCCAACAACAACGCCTAGCCATTTATGCCAGCTGCGAATTCGTTGATGCCAAGATGAATGCGTCTTTGCCTGAACCGTCACTAAGTAAACTTCCTAAATTGTTGTCTGTTGGTGACTGTGCTAGACCCGAAAGACTGAGATTTTCTTTCGCGGTAAATGAAATAATTAACGTATTACTGTATCGGAAGTCGAGAAGGGAGACTAGTGGAAGTTTTAAATCATTCCACTAGTTTGGCTGGGTATTTGGCTAGCCTAAGTCATTTAAAGAGCCTTGGAAAAACATATGGCCCATTTTTTCGGCTTTAGTGTTGAGGTATTCGTCGTTGTGTTGATTGCGGCCAACTTGCAGTGGTACTTGTTCCACAACATTAACACCAACGTCTTGCAGCGATTTTACTTTGCGTGGATTGTTGGTCATCAAGCGCACTGCGCTAACGCCAAAGTGCTCCAACATAGGTTTACACATATCAAATTGGCGTAAATCAGCGGCAAAACCTAAGCGCTCATTGGCTTCAACCGTATCGGCACCGTCGTCTTGCAGGTGGTAGGCTTTAATTTTGTTAATCAAGCCAATGCCGCGACCTTCTTGGCGTAGGTAAAGTAATGCCCCTTTGCCAGCTTTGACAATTTCGGCCATCGCCGTCTCTAACTGATAGCCACAGTCACAACGCATACTAAATAACGAATCGCCCGTTAAACATTCTGAATGCAAGCGAATTAACAGTGGTTCATCTGGCGTGATATCGCCGTAAGTTAAAATGATGTGCTCTTTATCGCCCTCGATTTCATTAAAGCCGTGCATAGTAAACTCACCTAAACGAGTAGGTAAACGACATGAATCTACATAATAAACTGACATACTGGAGGCCTTATTAAATCGGGCAAATACAACAAATTAAGTAATGGGTGTTGTATATGGGCGATAGAGTAAAAAAACAAGGGTAATGCGATTAAATATTATATCTACCCACAGCGCTTTACGATAGTATAAGAAACCATTGAAATCAGTGATGAATCTTTAAGTTTATATAAACCGTGAGGTGGTTGGTCGAATGTACAATGTGATGGTGACTGTTCTTTGTTTGTTGTGGTTGTGTCTGTGTTGGTTTGGTTATGCGCGTTTTGCAAGGCGCCAAGCGAAAAAAACCGACTGTATTGCGTCTGTGATGCACCGACACCGAATTTCTTGGATGACCCGCTTACTTCATCGCGAACACCTGATTGCCGATACGGCATTGCTCGCCAGTCTTGAGCGACAAGTGACCTTTTTTGCCTCGACAACTATGCTGATTCTAGCGGCTTTGCTTACTCTATTGTCAGCATCCGAACGACTATTCTCCATCATGCAATCTGTTCCCGGGGTTTATCCAGCGACTTTACTCGATATTCAAGTACGATTAATTTTGATGCTTGCAATCTTTATCTATGCGTTTTTTACCTTCACGTGGTCGCTTCGCCAATACGGGTTCTGTTCGGTATTGATGGGGGCATTCCCTCATGTGCCGAAAGGCGAACAGGTGAGTGAAGAAGACGAAAAATTTGTAAAACACCTTGCTAAGATCATTGACCACGCTGGTCACAGCTACAACTATGGCCTGCGGTCATACTATTTTGCACTGTCGACCTTGGCGTGGTTTATCCACCCAATTGCATTTGTTTTTGCAACAACCATGGTTGTGGTGGTGTTATTCCAGCGCGAATTCCATTCGCAGACCATGGTGGTCATGAGCAAGATTGACAAAGTTTAAAGAACATTAGGAAATTAAGATGAAGCTATTAAAGCGTTTTTCATTGGGTGCAGTTGCCTTTTCTCTATGCGGTTTAAGCCACGTGGCTTTGGCCGAGCAACAACAAGATTTTCAAACATGGTTAGAAGCTCTCAAAGTAGAAGCTAAACAAAAAGGGTTTAGCGATCAATTAATCGAAGAGGCACTTACTGGGTTAAAGCCTTATCCAAAAGCGATTAAGAGTGACCGCGCACAACCAGAATTTAAACGAACCTTCAAGCGCTACAGCACTAAGCGTTTGTCAGACTGGCGTATTAACACTGGTTTAAAAATGAAAAAAGAGCACGGTGAACTACTTGAAAAAGTAGGTAAAGCTTATGGTGTTCAGCCGCGTTTTATTCTGGCGTTTTGGGGCCTTGAAACTAACTATGGTAACTACACCGGTAATAATGACATCATTCGCTCGTTAGCAACCTTAGCCTATGACAAGCGCCGTGGCCCTTACTTTAGAAAAGAGTTATTTAACGCACTGACTATCTTGAAAGAAGGTCATATCAAACTCGAAGATATGAAAGGCTCTTGGAGCGGTGCGATGGGGCAAGGGCAGTTTATGCCATCGAGCTTCCTGCAACTTGCACAAGATTTTGATGGCGATGGTCGCAAAGATATTTGGCACACTCATGCCGACGTGTTTGCCTCGATTGCGAACTATTTAAAGCATTATGGTTGGAACGACCAGCAAACTTGGGGACGTCAAATTACGCTACCTGAAAATGCTAAACAGCTGGTGGCTGACACCAAGCAAGTGACGCCAGAAAAAGGCTGTCGTGCCTTACGAGCTCATAGCGAAAAGCTGCCACTGTCGCAATGGAACGAATTAGGCGTACGTCGTTTAAATAATGCTGAGTTACCAACGGTTAACTTAAAAGCTACGCTAACGGTACCTGATGGTGTTAACGGCGATGCGTTTTTAACCTACGGTAATTTCCGCACTATTTTGCGTTATAACTGTGCAAATAGTTACGCCATTACCGTTGGTCTGTTGTCTGATAAATTTAAATAATCTATATCAAGCATTCATTAAATACACTTGAGTTTGCGGCGTGATAAAGCACACTATCTGCGTTGTTGAGTAAAGACTATAGGACACAACATGTGGATTTATTTTACGCTGATGGCGGCGTTTTCGCAGTCATGGCGTAATGCATTTCAAAGTAAACTCAGTCAAGATGTCGATGTTGTTGGCGTAACCCTTGCTCGATTTTTGTGGGCAGTGCCTTTAGCTGCACTCTATTTAGGTGGGCTGTATTATTTTCAGCCTGCCTCATTTCCCACTATTTCTCCATTACTGATCTTTTTTGTCGTCGGCGCGGCTTGCATGCAGATCCTTGCCACGGCACTGATGGTAAAACTATTTAAGCTAAACAATTTTGCCGTTGGTGCTGGCCTTGCCAAGAGTGAGGCGTTAGTGGCTGCAATCTTGGGAACCATTTTCTTTGGCACCAGCTTAAGCTTGTTTGGTTGGGGCGGGGTGCTGATTGGTACGGTTGCTATTTTATTGATGAGCTCTCGCCAAGGCATTAAAGGACTATCGCTGCAAACGTTAATGTTGGGATTAGCCTGTGGCACTAGCTTCGCGCTGACTTCTTTGTGGGTGCGTGAAGCGAGTTTAACACTGGATTTACCGACAACCCATCGCGCTGCTTGGGTGCTATTAATAGTGATTGTGTTGCAAACCTTAATGCTGGTGAGCTACTTAGCCGTCAAACGACCAGCGACACTGCGCAAATTACAAGAGCACGGTAAACTTACTTTTATGATCAGTTTAACCAGTTGTATCGGCTCTATCGGCTGGTTTAGTGCAATGGCGTATCAAAGCGTGCCTTATGTTAAAACATTGGGGCAGGTGGAGATATTTTTTACCATGTTAGTGTCGGTATTGTGGTTAAAACAGCCGGTAAAAATTAAAGATGGTTTAGGTTTAGTATTAATTGCGATTGCTGCCATCATGGTAATGTGGACTTAACCGTTGCCGCTGACTTAAATTAGAGATAAAGTAGTAGAAATAGTAGTCAGTTCGTAAACAGTTAGTACTTTAATGGATAGTGCTTAAACGGAGCTTAGGTAGTGAAATTAGCGTTTAAATTGGGTAAGTCTCTTAAAGCGAAGTTTTTGTTTTTTTCGCTATCAATATTTTTGTTACTGTTTTTCTGCACCGGCGTATTGAATTACTACAAAGAGAAAGACGAACTCAACGAGCAAATGACTACCCAGATTGCCCTCGCTAAAGTACGTGCAGAAACCGTTCTTCCTGCCTTGATTTGGAACTTCTCAGAAGAGAGTATTAAAGACTTTACCAATGCCGAACTCAAAAATGCCTTTATCAGTGGCATGGTTGTATCAGACGGCAGCACCGTGCTTTATTCCGCGAAGACCAACATTAAAAATATTATCTCAGAGCAAGACTTTGAACCCTTTGAAAAGCAAGAGTGGGTAATTGATATTCCACTAACTTTTGTGGAAGGCGGCATCGACAACAATATCGGTTTCGCGCAAATTCTGATTAATCATCAACTGCTAGAGTCAACGCTACAGGAAATCTTAGTGCGTCAGGTTCTGCAATCACTCGGCTATTGTGTGGTGCTATTTATGCTGATTTGGCGCCTTACAAGCTCACTCGTTTTAACGCCCTTATTGCAATTGAATAATCGCTTGAAAGTTATTACTGATAGCGTTTCTAATCGTTAATAAATAAAAAATCTAGCGTATTACCGAGTAATTGATCGGAGTGATAGGTTTTAAGCGTGGATAAATCCCGCCGTTTAGCGTCTTAAATTAGAAATTGACCAATGCAAAAATCAGGGATGATTTTTGAGTATTTGCCGCATGGATGCGGATCAAATACGGTATTGAATAGGCAATTTATCTTTTAAGAACCAGCGCTAAACCACGGGTCGCCTTTCTTTTGGTTACTTTTCTTTGGCGACGCAAAGAAAAGTAACTGGTGTGCTTTAGCGAATTTATAATAAGCAGGTGAACCTTGTAAGCACACCAAATAGTTCGCGTATATTAAAATTCTCGCCTAGCAAACCTTAGTTATTAAACTCTCTATGCAACATATACAAATGAGCTGCGCTCCAGCTAAAGTTTGTTGCGCCTTGTACTACACCAGATTCAGGGTTGTAGTTTTCTCGAATTGCGCCCTGAGCATTGAGTCCTTGGGCGTTTTTTACTACGCGTTTAAGTAATTTCTTCGCCTCGTTTTTAAAACCATAATTATCTAAAGCGACTAAGCCGAAATATAACTGATCGAGCCATACGCGGCCGCGCCAGTAGATATCAGGATGGTAGGCCGGATTGGTTTTAGAGGCGGTGCCAAATGGAATTAGGGTATTAAACTCGTTTTCATCGAGCATCACTTGAATGACACGCAATGCTTGTTCTGGCGTTGCAATTTTTGACCACAGTGGGCTCCAGCCTTCTGGGCCGCGGCCGCGTTTGGTGAGTAAGGTTCCAGGGCAACTGCTGTCAGTTACTTGTTTAGCAGTAATTTTTCTGTCGTAGTAAAAGCCCGTTTTGTCATCGAAGAAACATTGATTAATGCGTTTAGCCAATTGCTTCGACGCTGCACTGTATTCCTTTTCTTTGATACTGTCGCCGACAACACCAGCCATTTGCGCTAGTAATTGTTTTTCTGCCGCAAGATAACTGTTGAGCTCTACTGATTCTTGATCGATGGTAAAACTAACTAGCTGGTTTTTGCTATCGCGGTTTTCGAAAAAACGCACCTGCCAGTCGGCATTGGCTTGCTTTAAATCACCTTGATAGTGTTTATCGGCATAACGCTTAAGCTGCTGTTGATTGATAAAACCAAAACGAGCGGCGTTATCCATGCCTGACTCCCAGCCTGCGCCGTGCTGCGCGCCGATGTCCAGCTGCTGGTAGCTACCGTCATTTAACACCTGATTGTAGGTAGCCATCGAGTGGCAACTTAGCCATTGCTTATCGCCTTTTTTACAGTTCGATACGAAGTCTGGTGTTTTGCCTGCGCCGTAATTCACTTTAAAGGTCAACTCGCCTTGAGGCGTATTGTGATAACGGTGATTGGTGGCACCATACTCGATTAAGCCGTTTTTATTGTGGTCGCGATTGCGATACCACCACTGATGATAGGCTTCTAGTTTAGGGAGCATCTCGCTAATGAAGTTTTTGTCTTTGGTTTGGGCGTATACTTCCCATACCGCCCAACTCGCTAAGGGTGGTTTGGTGTTGCGTTCGTTCCAGTTGCCGCCTTCGCCGCCGCGCACTTTGTCTTTGTTATAGAAAATGGCGTCTACCACCATACCGTGATCATAAGGACGGCGCGTATCATCGCGAGTAATTTGATAATCAAACATCGCGCGAATGTTATCTTTGGCAACGCTCGGATTAAACGACGCCATCGCATAGGCGTGTTTCCAAGTATCCCAAGCCCATGCGCCGTTAAACCAACGCGCGGTGACA
The DNA here is from genome assembly GCF_022347785.1 of Psychrobium sp. MM17-31. Classification (NCBI taxonomy): domain Bacteria; kingdom Pseudomonadati; phylum Pseudomonadota; class Gammaproteobacteria; order Alteromonadales; family Shewanellaceae; genus Psychrobium; species Psychrobium sp. MM17-31. The sequence goes on along the minus strand of NZ_JAKRGA010000002.1, from coordinate 902,469 downwards.
GACGGTGTCACAACATCGTGCTTAAGTGCACCTGCGGCACTGCGCCAGTTGCCGTTTAGTGTCTCAATTGCTTTTACTGCGATATCTGTTGGTAATAGGCTGTTGTCGTTAAGCCCTTTATCGAGATAACGTTGCCAGCGTTGTTTGCTTTGTTGTACCTGCGAATTAGCGTACATCGGATTAGTCATTAGCTGGTTCACTAACGCTAGATCTTGCTTCGCTAGCTCAGCAGTTTGCCAATAATTTTGTGTAGTATTGATGCGGCGTGTCTGTTTAGGCATTAGTTCAATGCTAGCGCTGCTGCGATAACTTAGTGTTTTGTTATTAATGCTATTGGTTGTTTCGATATCACGCCTGATTTGATATTGAGCGCTATCATCTAGCATCATATGCCAACGTTGTTTCTCGGCGGGTAGATTAACCGTAATTCCTTGTAAATCATCGCTGATCTGAGGTTGCCAATTTTTTAATGTGTTAGTTAAAGGCTTTTTAGGTTGCCAAAGTTGATTCAGTTTACCTTGCCAATTGAGTTTAAGACGCAGTGGTTTATTGAGTTTGTTGGTAAATGACGATTGAATAAGAGCGATGCGCTGATTGACAAATTGCAGCGTTAAACGCAGTGTAAAATCGCCAAAGTCATAGTCTTGAACCAGTTGCCCCGGTAGCGTTTGGATATCTGCCTTAGCGTTTTCAAAGGCGTAAATTTTGTTTGAATTAGCATCGCTAATCGTTAGTTGATCTAATTGCGCCGCCAGATTTATTGGGTATTCTTGCGCGATAATCATCGGCCCAGTAAAACCGCCGTATTGTGCAGTATCGTTTGGCTGGGTAAATCCATGCCAACTGCCGTTATCAAATAATGGATTGAGCTTTTGATTACCGTACTTATCGAAATCCTTAAAGGATGTTGCTGAGCCGCTGCGATCAATCGTGGATCTTATTGGCTCATTCGCGCTAGATGCCGTGGCAGGAGGGATAAATGTGCTAGCAACTAAGCTGCTAATTACTGCTGATAAAACGGTGCGTGATGACATGATGATAATTCTACTTTTTATAATGTATACAATTTAGCTTTTTTATCCCGTTGTCTCAAGGAAAAAGTGTCTCAAGATATATGCCCCTCAAAGAAAGTTTGCCGTAAATTGGTGCTGTTGATGACGTTGTTTTGGCGTTAAAATAGTGGACTGTAAACGTAAAGAAGTAGGCCTTTCCATGGAATTTCAATTTAAAACCGACACCCTTAATGATTCATACCGCGTTGAATTTTCAATGGAACACGAAGCTTTTGGCCGCTGGCTAATGAGTGAAATAGGCGCAGAGCCAACAAAGATTAAAGCCTTACTCGCCAAAATCACACACTTAAAAACGCAGCAAGATGTGGAAGAGTTGATTGAAGGCCGTGATTTCTCACTTACCCTAACAGACGACGATGCAATCGTGATGGCTAACAGCCTGTATGTTGACGGCGAATTACCCGACGGCGAAGACTTATCTCACTATGACAGCGAAAGCGTTGGCGAATGCGGTATCGAAGATTTCGAAGCCATGCTAGAAAGTTGGTTGGAGTTTGTGAGCTAGTATTTTTTATTATGGATAAAATTATCGAGCTGGTGGCACAAGATCCACTGCGCGTTAAGGCTCTGGATGCTGTTGCTCAATTAAAACTCCCGCAATGTTATATCGCCGCTGGCTTTGTCCGTAATCTGGTATGGGATCATCTGCACCAGTTTGCGCAATCCACACCCCTTAATGATGTTGATGTTATCTATTTCGATGACAGCGAAACTGACGTTAATCGATATCTGGCTTACGAAGAAAAACTCAAACAACTGATTCCACAATTCAATTGGCAGGTGCGTAATCAAGCCAAGATGCATCTGCGTAATAACGATGTTCCCTACCTAAACTCACTCGATGCCATGCGTCATTGGCCTGAACAAGAAACTGCCGTCGCCATTCGTAAAACAGCTAAAAGTGAATACGAATGTATCGCCGCCTTTGGCTTTGAATCACTATTTGCATTGCAAGTGACGCATAATCCATTACGACCACGTGAAGTGTTCGACGGGCGTGTTGAGAATAAAGGATGGTTGAAGAAGTGGCCTTTGCTGAAGGTGGTAAATTAGTAATTATCAGTTTATGAGCTATATCTTTGATTGTTATTATTCATAAGGCGCGTTTAAGTTATTTAGATCTAAATTCTATAAAAATAATTTGAATTTTAATTCACGAAAGTGTTACATTGCACTTGGGTTAACATATATGTTAACTAAACTTGATTGAGAATTATGTAGAGTGACTGATAAACCTAAAAATAAGCATGTAGGGACACATTTTACGGTGGAACATTGCGATAATGCCCTAGAAAGTTTTGAAGAAGCATTGTTAAGTGTATCTCCTCATAAAAGGAAGAGAACAGTTACAAATACGATAATTCAGCTGATTGAGCGTTTGGCTGATGGTAAAAGAATGTCTAGGGAAAATTTTCCTCAAGAAGGGAGCTTGCCAAGGAATGGAGGTAAGTTTAATGCTTTTAAGAAAATACCAGTTAGAGCTTATTGTTGGTTATCGTTAAAATATCCAAATACCTATTTTATAAGTCATTATACTTATAAAGATAAGCAAAAGCTTGATCAGAGAGATATAGATAGAGTACATGCAAATTGGAATGATAAGGAGAATTGATTATGAGTGCTAAAGATATGTTTTACTCAACAGCGAAAGATTTTAGTAATGCTGAAGAAAAAGCGTATGCTAGAGAAGATTTAGTATTTAACGTTACTGAAGATCTTTTGTTAATTCTTGAAGATTTATCGATTTCTAAAGCTGAGTTAGCCCGGAGATTGGGCAAGTCTAAATCATATGTAACACAAATTTTAAGTGGTTCAAGAAATATGACGCTAGGATCATTTTCAGATATTTGTTTTGTTTTAGGGTTTAAGCCAGAAGTTCGAGTACCTGTAGCTCCAGCTAAGTTGGAAAAGAGCGAATGGGTAAACTCTGGACAGCATGAGTTTTCTAGTAAAAATCTGGAAAAGAGAACAACGCGAAATGTTTACCTTGCATATGATAAAGAATGGTCAAAGAAGAAGGTCGCTTGATGACTCCCGAGATAAAGAAATGTACAGAGAGTTTATTAATTCAATCTGTAATTTTGAAAAATTTATATGTTAATTTACATGATGACATAGATTCAGAAAATTTTGATGATAGTTATTTAAATAATTCTCAGGAATTAAAAGGCCTGAAAATGTTTAAAAGTTGTGAAGTTGAAAATGGAAAGTGGTTGTATAAATTATATACCGTAATCGGAATTAGGTTCATCTCAGATGAAGACTTTAATCAGCAGAATTCTGACGTTGCCATCGAGCCTTTGTTAGAAATTAGCTCTGAGTTTGTAGCGCAGTATGAGTCGACATGTGAGCTTTCAGAAGATGAAATAAAGCAATTCGGACAGCAGCATGTGTTTTATCATGTTTGGCCATATTGGAGAGAAGTTTTACAGTCATCTTGCGCAAGGCTTAATATAAATCCAATTTCTATTCCGCCGCTAAGAGTTTGAATCTTTTCTAAATTCATCGAGATTTGAGGCAAATTAAAAAAACGCCAGTCACTAAGCAGTGACTGGCGTTTTTGTTTGCCTTGAATTTAAAGTCGTGCGCGCAGTGAGTTTACTCTGGCGACACCACGATAAAACGCAGGCTGTCGAGTTTGATTTGGGCGTTGCCAATGTACTTCGTTAGCTGGGCTTTTTCCGTTTCAAGGTGCGTGATCTCTTCCGAGCGGATATTTGGGTTAACCGCTTTCAGATCTGTTAGGCGCTCGATTTCGCTATCTAACACCTTGTGCATCTTCGCTAGCGCATCTTCTTGAATGCTGACAAGTGCATCTTGCGCTTTATCCGTACCGTTAGTTACCTGCTGGTGGATGAACGCTTGTGATGCTGTTACTAGCTTGCTGGCGATGTGACGGCCGATAGGGCTTAGTTGATCGCTGAGCTTTTGGTAACTGATGTTGGCGTTTAGCTCGTTACCGTTTTTATCCATTAGCATGCGCATTGGTGTCGGTGGTAAGAAACGGCCGATGTGGTATTTTTTTGGTGCAGAGGTATCGGCAACGAACAATAGCTCTAATAGCATGGTGCCTGCTGGTAGCGCCTTGCTCTTAAGAATAGATACCGCGTTGTTACCAGTTGTGTCACTTAGCACCATGTCGATGCTGCCTTGTACCATCGGGTGTTCCCAATTGATAAATTGGAAGTCTTCACGGGCAAGTGCCGTGTCACGGCTAAAGGTGACTGTTGTGCCTTCGTCACTTAAGCCCGGGAAGTGGCTGTGTAGCATGTGGCCACCCGGTTTTAAGATCAGCGCGTTGTCGCTGTGATCTTCTTGCTCGACGCCGCAGATATCCATCATGTTAAACATGAAGGTTGGTAGCTCGGTGCCGTTGTCGTTTTTGGCGATGCGATCGGCAATGGCTTGGCCAGCTTGTTGGCCGCCAGAGTTTAGTTCAAGCAGACGGTCACGGCCGCTTTCGATTTTCGCTTTTAATTCGCTGTGAATTTCATCGGTTTGAGTGATGATTTCATCTAGCGATTTAGGCGCTGTTTCAATGTCGTGTAAGAGCGCGAATAAATCGTCTTTCACTTCGTTAAATACGATGCCGCCTGACGGACAAGTAGTTTCAAAGGCGTTAAGGCCGTTGTGATACCAGTCTAGTAATACCTTCTGGCTTGAGCCTTCAAGATATGGAATGTGTAGCTGGATATCGCTGGCTTGACCGATGCGATCGAGACGACCAATACGTTGCTCTAGCAAGTCAGGGTTTAGTGGTAAGTCAAATAACACTAAGTGGCGCGAGAACTGGAAGTTACGACCTTCAGAGCCGATTTCAGAACACACTAATACTTGTGCGCCGTCTTCTTCTTGAGCGAAGTAAGCCGCGGCTTTGTCACGCTCGATAATCGATAAACCTTCGTGGAATACTGCGCTGCGAATGCCTTCTTTTACGCGCATTGCTTGCTCGATAATGAGTGCGGTTTGCGCATGAGCACAGATGACTAGCATCTTCTCTTTGCTGTCTTTAATCAGGTTGATTAACCAATCGATACGAGGATCGAATGACCACCAAGAAGCGTCCTTACCTTCGAATTCTTGGAAGATTTCTTCTGGGTATAATGATTTTTGCGCGCCTTCGGCCACCGATTTAGCACCGCCCATCATTTTAGCCACTTTCATTGAGGTGGTGTATTGATTTGGCATTGCTAGCTCGTACGTATTAACGATACGTTTCGGGAAGCCTTTTACCGCTTGGCGCGTGTTACGCATTAATACGCGGCTGGTGCCGTGACGCTCTAATAATAATTGCAGCAATTCGTCGCGAGCTGGTGATTTGGCGTCGGCTTTAATTGCCGCTAGCAGCTCGCTAATGTCGCGCTCTTTGAGTAATTCTGTCAGTACGTTAACAGTGGCGTCAGAGAGCACGTCTTGTTCGATTAACTCGTTGGCCGCTTCGGCAACGTGTTGATATTCTTTTTCTTCGTTTAGGAAAGCTTGGTAGTCGTAGAAACGATCAGGATCTAATAAACGTAGACGAGCGAAATGCGATTCGTGGCCTAATTGATCTGGCGTTGCCGTTAATAGCAAGATACCCGGTGTTTCTTGGGCTAGCCCTTCAACAACTTTGTATTCACGTGATGGTTTTTCACTATCCCACTCAAGGTGATGAGCTTCATCGACAACCAATAGATCCCAGTCGCCATCAAGGGCTTGTTTGTAACGGTTAGCTTTACGCAGCAGTGATAAGCTGGCGATAACCAGTTGCTCGGTATCGAATGGGTTTTCAGCATCGAGGTTAGCTTCAACACAGCGCTCTTCATCGAAGATGGTGAAGTTAAGGTTAAAACGGCGACGCATTTCTACCAGCCATTGGTGTTGCAGTGTTTCTGGCAACAAGATAAGAACGCGTTCGGCGCGGCCTGTGAGCACTTGCTGGACGATGATCATGCCCGCTTCAATGGTTTTACCTAAACCTACTTCATCGGCTAGCAGTACGCGCGGCGCGTAACGTGAACCGACTTCTTTAGCGATATGGAGCTGATGCGGAATAAGACTAGCGCGAGTACCCGAGAGACCTAATAGATCGTTTTGCGCCATTTTGTAGCGCGCCATTAAACAATCGTAACGCAGTGAGAAGTGATTCATGCGCTCGATTTGACCGGCGAACATGCGATCTTGTGGCTTGTTAAAGCGAATGTTGTGAGACAGCATCACTTCGCGTAGCGTCACGTCTTGCTCATCGGTATCAGTTCGGGTGCCAATGTAGGTGATTAAGCCTTTGTCTTCTTTAACGTCGGTGATGGTCATCGACCATTCTTCGTGACTTTCTACAGTGTCACCAACGTTAAACACAACGCGGGTTAGCGGCGCATCATCGCGAGAAAAGAGGCGGCTTTCGCCAGTCGCGGAAAATAAAATGGTTACACTGCGTGCATCTAAAGCAACAACAGTACCTAGGCCGAGATCCGATTCGGTATCACTAATCCAACGTTGAGCCAAAACATAAGGCATAAAGGGATATCTCTCTGGTCAGACAAAAAAACGGGGCGTATCTTACATGAAGCCCACAGCCATTGCATGGCTATTTTGCTACTAATTTTGCGAATAGTTAAAGTGTAGTCAGTCGTCACTATTTCAGCTAAAAAATAGAGGATTTATTGACTTTCTTTTAAGGGTATAATCTTGCTAATTTCGATGGCGCAGTAGCCAAAGACATCAAGGCGGCATATTTTGAAAATAAACCTATTAAGTAACTATAACAAAACGGTGCTTTATACCTACTTTGCCGTTTTGGCGATGGCAGTGATAACTTCGTTGTGGGTACTAGGTAACAATAGAAAAGAGGCGTTATCAGAACGTTTCACGCAAATCCAAGCTCATGAGCATCAAGTTGAACTATTATTAGATTCTGGTGTTCGCGCGGTCACCTCGCTTAATCAATATGCCACCAAACACTTGAGTTTGGCGGAAGCGCCGCGCATCGAACTGCTGCTTTCTTATTATTACTATTCTTATAATTCCATCGATCGAGTTTTCGAAATCGTTCCAAATATTCAAGAAGACTTACAGGATAAATTTCAATTTGAAGTTGGGCTTATCTCGGGCTTCGGCAACTTAGAAAATCGTTCCGATCAGTACTATCGCGAAATGGATATGATATTTGAGATGAATCTGTCTTTTCCTGTGGCGATGGAGATGGTGCCAGATGCTACGCGCGTTTATTACTTGTCTGCCAATGAATTTATCGGTATCTATCCTTGGCCGGGAGATGATTACGCCTTTAACAAGGCGACACTGAAAAGCCCCGCCTATTTAGCTTCACAAAAATCTGCAAACCCTCAAGGCAAGATTTATTGGACCGATGTTTATGCCGATGAAGTTGGCAAAGGCTTGATGACCACCGTTGGTTCCCCTTTGTATATTGGTGATCAATATTATGGTGCGCTGGCCATTGATATTACGCTGTCTAGTTTGAGCAAAGAGCTATTGCCGCAAGGTGGTTTAAACGGCCACATGATCTTAGTGGACGGCAAAAACAATGTGATGGCACATAGTGAAGTACAGAAGAACCAAGTTACGCAATCTATTGAACATTTAAAAACTCATTTGCCACCTGAACTGCAAAAGCTTGGCAGTGAAAAATTATTTAGTCTGACCAAAGGGCAACTTCTCAACGGCTATTATGTGCAAACGGTTGAGCTGGTAAATGCGCCATTTAAGTTAGTTTATTACGAGAAAGAGACTGATTTATTCGCCGACTCTTGGCGTCAATTTGTGGTGAGTTTGGTGTCTATTACTCTGGCGTTATCAATTCTTTTATCGGTAGTACATTGGTTAGCGAAGCAATCATTTATCGGCCCTGCATCGCGCCTAATGGTGCATTTGGAGAACTGTGCTAAAGAGCCTATCTCACCGCCATCTAATACTTCTTCTGCTTGGTTACCATTCTTTTCATTGATCAGTAAAACCTTTAGTGAAAATAAGACCTATACCCAGCAATTAGCAGAGGATAATCGTCAGCTCGATATTCAAGTAGCGCAGCGCACAGAAAGCCTGCGTCAAACCACCAAACAGCGTGAGCAAGAATATTCACTGCTTCGAGCACTTATCGATTCAATTCCCGATGTTATTTTTTATAAGAATACCCAAGGCCAGTACCTCGGTTGTAACAAAGCGGCGCAGGAATTATTTGGAGCAGGTGAGTCTGATATTATCGGCCGCAATAGTGAAGATTTCTTAACGCCGGAATTATCTGAAAAACTGCAGCTAAACGATCAGAAAGTTATTAAAGGGCGCAGTACCGTTACTATCCAACAGGAAATGGTGCTTAACGAACAACCTAAGCTGCTAGAAACCTTAAAAACACCTTATACCGATCTCGATGGTGAGTTATTGGGCTTGATTGGTATTGCACGCGATATTACCAAAGAGCACGAAGCGGCTGAAAAGCTTCGTTACAGTGAGGAGCGTTATGCACTGGCGATGGCTGCGGTAGAAGAGGGCTTGTGGGATTGGCATATCAACACCGATCAATTGCACTGTAATTCTGCCTATTTCACTATGCTTGGCTATGAACCGAGTCAGGTATTACCGAGCTGGGAAGGCTTTAGAAAACTGGTGCACCCCGATGATTGGAAGTGTGTCCAAGGAAAGCTTAATGAGCACGTGAAAAATCCGCTAGAGCCGTATGAGCACGAGTTTAGAATGCAGGCGGCCAACGGCGATTACGAGTGGATTTTATCTCGTGGTAGCGTGGTTGAATACGATGAAGACAATCAGCCAACGCGTGTTCTTGGAACTCATAAAAACATTACTAAGCGCAAAGAGCACGAGCGTGAAATCATTGAAGCCAAGCAAGACGCTGAGTTAGCTAACCGCTATAAGAGTGAGTTCTTGGCTAATATGTCCCATGAAATTCGTACGCCGATGAACGGCATTATGGGGATGATTCAATTGGCGCTGCGCACCGATCTCGACAATCAACAGCACGACTATTTGGATAAAGCGTTTAACTCGGCCAATTCATTGCTACTGATCATTAATGACATTCTCGATTTTTCGAAGATTGAAGCGGGTAAGTTAGAGTTAGAGTCGGTGCCTTTTAATCTTGAAGATGTGTTAGATGCAGTGATTAACGTCAATGTCATTGCAGCGCAGAAGAAAGGATTAGAGTTCGTATTAAATGCGCCGACTGTGCCATTGCGCGTAGTGGGGGACGGATTGCGCCTCAACCAAGTGTTAACCAATATTGTGTCCAACGCCGTTAAGTTTACTAATAATGGCTATGTGGAATTTCGTTGTGATTTATTGGAGCAAGCTAAAGATAAGGCGCGCCTCAAGTTTAGCGTCACTGATAGCGGTATTGGTATCGAACAAGACAAACTTGGCAATCTGTTCAAGGCATTTAGCCAAGCGGATGGCTCTATCACTCGTGAATTTGGTGGCTCAGGCTTGGGCTTATCGATATCGCAGCATCTAGTGCGAATGATGGGGGGCGAATTCGATGTGACTAGCGAAATAAATCGCGGTAGTTGCTTTAGCTTCACCATAGATATCGATTTAGATAGCGAACAAACCCAGCAACAGTGGCAGCTACCGCAATCTGTTGATGGCGCTAACATGTTGATGGTGGCAAATAATCAGCAAGCTAATGCTTCTTATCACGACATGTTACCTGAGCTTGGATTTGCGTTAACCCAAGTTGATACGCTTGATGATGCCTTAGCTCAACGCGATGAGCCGCAAGTAATTCTAATAGATTGGGTGCAAGAGTCTGATACTGAAAAGCTCGCTAAACTCGCCGAGCAATTTAGCGATGCGATGATTTTCATGATGGTGAATTACGGCGATGACGTGATGAAACAGCCGGTCATTAAAGATGTCGCTCGCGGTATTTTCAGCAAGCCGTTAACACCAGCACATATGACTGGCCGTATCGGCCGCACCTTAAAATCGCGCCCTAAACAACCGCAACCTGTCGAAGAAAAACCAGCGAAGGGACGTTTATTGCTCGTGGATGATAATGCGATAAATCAGCAAGTGGCCAAAGGGTTGTTGGAATCGCAAGGCTACGAAGTGGAGTTGGCGGACAATGGTCAATTAGCCGTGGATGCTGCATTGAGCAAATCTTATGAATTAGTGTTGATGGATATTCAAATGCCAGTGATGGATGGATTAGCAGCAGCTAAGAAAATCCGTGAAACCTATTCTGATAAGCAATTGCCAATTATTGCCATGACGGCGCATGCCATGACAGGCGACAAAGAAAAGAGCTTAGCAGCGGGAATGAATGCTCACATTACTAAACCGCTGGTACTCAAGGAAATGTTTGATACCATAAGCGAATGTATACAATATAAAAACTCTGAGGGATGACACCTTGCGACTAATAAAAACAACTTGCCAGCTTTTGGCACTCTCAACCTTGTTGAGTACATTGAGTTTCGGCGCATTTGCCGCCAAGTTTGATGACAAAACAAAAAATTTAACCGCCAAAAAAGGACTCTTTACCCTATATGGCGGTAAAAACTCATCGTCCATGTTGCTGTCGGTAGACAAATTAGAGCAGCCATTTATTTATGTTACTAGCCTGATGCAAGGTGTCGGTTCTAATGATATCGGTCTTGATCGCGGGCAGATTGGCCAATCCCGTTTAGTCCAATTTGAGCGCTATGGCGAGCAAATTGTTTTACGCCAGTTAAACACTGACTATCGTGCATATACAAACAATCCAAGTGAAGAGTTAGCGTTGACTCAAGCCTTTGCGGAATCAATTTTGTACCGCTTTGACATTGTTGCTAAGCAAGGTGAGCGCTTCTTAATCGATGTTAGTAAATTCTCTAAGCAAGACTTTCACGGTATCGCCAGTTCGTTAGCGCGCAGCAATCAAGGTAGTTATTCGTTAGATAACTCGCGCTCGGTAATTAACTGGGGACAGAGTAAGTCTTTCCCGCGCAATACTGAGCTGAGCTCAATTGTTACTTTTAAGGGCAAGCCAAAGGGGTACTACTTATCATCAGTAACACCGGATGCGCGTTATGTGTCGATTAAATTCCGTCACTCATTTGTCGCATTACCTGAAGCTGGCTATGAGCCACGTCAATTCCATCCTTACAGTGGTTATTTCTCATTTGGTTTTGATGACTACAGTCAGCCAATCGATAAGCCGTTGACACAACGTTATATCACTCGTCATCGTCTGCAATTTGATAATAATGGCAAGGTTGTTAAACCTATTACCTACTACCTAGATCCTGGTGTACCAGAGCCTGTGCGTGGTGCGTTATTAGATGGCGCTCGCTGGTGGAAAACTGCTTTTGAAAAAGCGGGCTTACACAATGCTTATGAAGTGAAAATGTTGCCAGCAGATGCCGATCCTCTTGATGTTCGTTACAACGTTATTCAGTGGGTGCACCGTTCAACACGTGGTTGGTCATACGGCAGTTCAGTCGTTGATCCCCGCACCGGTGAAATTCTCAAAGGTCATGTGACTTTAGGTTCTCTACGCGTAAAACAAGATTACTTAATTGCTTCTGGCCTGCTAGCTGGTCAAGCTAATAGCAACCAGCGTGCTCAAGAGATGGCATTGGCTCGTATTAGACAATTATCTGCGCATGAAGTTGGCCATACTCTAGGTATTGCCCATAACTTTGCGGCGAGTACTAACGATCGCGCGTCAGTAATGGATTATCCACACCCGTTGATTACATTGGAAAATAACAAAATCGATGTGCACGATGCCTATGGTGTTGGCATGGGGCTGTGGGACGATTACACCGTTGCCTATGGTTACGGTAATTTATCTGATACGCAACTAAAGGCATTACGCGATAAGACAATGGCGAGTGGCCTTAAGTTTATTTCCGATAGCGAAGCTCGTGCTGCTTCTGGTTCTAACCCTTGGGCGCATCTGTGGGATAACGGTAAATACGCCGATCAAGAGTTATCTCGCTTGATGAAAGTTCGCAATAAAGCGTTGGCGAATCTAGATAAATCGATTCTAGACGATTCACAGGCACAATCGGATTTACGTGAAGCGTTAGTGCCGATTTATCTGCTGCATCGCTTTCAAGTGACTGCGGCTAACAAGATCATTGCGGGTGTTGATTTTAACTATGCACTGCGCGACGAAGCTCTGACTCAACAGCCAGTAGATGGTAAGTGGCAACGCAAAGCCTTGGCCAGTGTACTGAGTACCCTAAAAAGCCAGTACCTGGTGTTTCCTGAGCAACTATTGAGTAAATTACCAGCCAAGTCTTATGGCACTTATAACTCACGCGAGAGTGCTAGCTCGCAAATGGGCAGACAGTTTGATCCATTGTCGTTGGGAGAGGCAAGTGCCCGCCATAGTTTGAATACACTACTTAACAGTGCGCGTATTAATCGACTCATGGTGCAACACGCGCAAAATACTAAGCAACTATCGGTTGAAGAGGTTATCGACGCGTTAGCTAGTGCGACGATTGAAGCGAGCGAAGATTACGAAGACAAAGGTTTGGTTTGGTTGACGACTCAGCGCACAAACGCCGTGGTTATCGAGCAATTGTTGAAGTTACTGCACAGTAATGGCCTAAGTGTTGAAGCTCAACAATTGGTAAGCACCAAGGTTAACGAGCTGCAAAAGTCACTCGCCAAAAAAGGCAAGCGCCAAAATACTTCGCTTAAGCGCCATTTTGCGTGGTTAGCACAGCAGTTAGCGTCGGGGATTAAAGACTCGAAACACAAAGTGATTAATCAACCTGCAAAAATGCCACCAGGCTCGCCGATTTAACTAATCACCAAACCCTAATAAGAGCTTTCAATTCGAAAGCTCTTTTTTGTTGGTTATTTATCCATCCCGATTGAAAATCCCGCAACTTAGACTACATTTAATTGACTAGGGGAAATTTTATAAAAGGTCCTAGCCTTTTGTCCGCGGGTGAATTATGAAGTCTAATTTGGTTGCTGGCGCTGTAATTATTGTTACAGCGCTTTTAGTGGGTGCGCACGAATATTTTCGTGTCACGACGCTGTTTCATGTCCATCTACCAACCTTTCTCAAAAATGAAACACAAAATATTGCAGTGCAACTCGGCGATTCATTAGCTCATTCTGATGACCTCGCTAACAGTGATATCCCTATTGAAGTCTTTCCTTCCATCTCAGTACGCATCGAAATGAAGCGCTCTAATCAGGTGAGAACCATTGCCCCTACCAATAGTCATGTAGCACCACCACCTTGGTTTAATCAAATCTTTATGCAACATCCTATCGAATATCAGATGTCGTTTTATAACGAGAGTGAGAAACGTGCCACCATCTATACCACTATGATCCCTAATGCTTTATTGCGAGAGGTTTGGAATTCTTATATTTGCGGCATTATCTTATTTGCGGTGTTGTATCTGGTGGTAATGCGGCTTTTTGCTCACAAAGAGCGTGTTATTGAACGCTTAGTTGAGCGTCTGCTTGTGGCAATGGAACAAGCGAAAGATGGCGGTTATCAACACCAGCTAAGCGCCGATGACCCTACGCTAGTCAAGCGAGTGCTAAATGCTTTTAACAATATGTCAGAGACCAATTTACGTCGTATAAAGCTATTGGAGCAAGAACGGGATAAGTTTGAAGCATTAACTCAACACGATGCCTTAACGGGCCTCGCCAATAAGCAGTGTTTTCACAATCTTATGAAAAAGCGGTTACGGGACAAAGACGGTGTCGGTGGCCATATTTTGCTGCTTAAGTTAGCGAGTTTAGAGCAAATTAATATCCAGTTAGGGCATCAGGAAGGTGATATTTATATCAGCCGCATGGCCAACGTACTCAATAAATTGTGCAATTTTAAACAGGTATCAGGCGAGGTATTTCGCAATTTAGGCAGCGAGATGCTAGTGGTGATTTCTAATGCAGATAGCACCACCATCGATTTTTTGGCCGAAGAACTTAAGAGCTATTTGGATAAGCTAGAAAATGATAGTTATCAAAACGGCTGTGGTTATTTCTCTATCATCGAGTTTAAGCCGGGACAAAAGCTTTCGGAATTAATGACCTTACTCGATTGCAACTTATCTCAAGCGATGGCTAAGTATCATAATGCGTATGTTATCGCTGATAGTAGCGATGAGGTATCTGGTGGTCTGAATCACTGGTATCGCAGGATTTCTGATTTTATTCGCGATAAGAACGTTGTACTACAACGCCACTTAATTCGCCCAGTAAGCGATGACTTTCAGTCGTATCAATATGAAATTAATGCCTGCTTTAAATCTCACGGCGAATCTTATGAAGCGAAAGAGGTTTTTGCTGCCGCTAGTCGATTTGATTTATCTCACAAGCTCGATCAGCTCGTAGTGACCAAATTGGTGGAATATATGGATGAAGACGGTGAGCAAGATGTTTATGCCTTACAGATTTCTAGCGATTCGGTGGCGAGCGAACGCTTTAGAAACTGGGTCAGTCATCTATTATCGCATCATCTAAAATTAGCAAAACGCTTGGTTTTTCAAATTCCTGAAACCGTTGTTGTCGAGCATTTAGAGTCATCACGTTTGTTTATTAATGCGGCTCATAAAGTAGGGGCTAGAGTAATTTTAGATTGTCAGCAATCTTCTGATGCGTTTGAGTTAACTGAACATGTGAAAGCATTGGCCATTGATATGGTGAAAGTCTCTGGCCCTGAAAATCAGCCTATTGTCGAAGCGCAACAATCGAGTGGTTTTATCAAAACATTGGTTAGTAATGCCCATGATATCAATGTTCCGGTCATTGCAGGGCAAGTGGAAAACTCTCAAGTGTGGGAATTTTTAAATACTTTGGGCGTCGATGCAGGTCAAGGTCATTTGTTTGGGCGCCCGGTCATTTTTACCTAATACGAATTTGGATTGCTCAGTGTGATTTATATCCGCTCTGGCTCGGCTGGTATTTTCACCATAAAGTCTACTGGCATTTGCGGTTGCGGAGTAAAGAACTTACTGTCTTTGTATGGAAACTTCATAAACCCGGATACACCCGTGCCTTTTATTAGTGGAATTTGCGCGGTAAGCTGCGCGAGTAGTTCGCTAAACTCTTCTTCTTTCTCTGGATCTAACAATGCAAAGTAGTTATGGATCTTGAGGTTCTTCTCCAAGCTTTCAAAAATAATACAACCGGTATGGTGAATAAGGTTAAGCTGTGCCAGCGTACTTAAGATTTCATCGGGTAAGTTGAGTTGTTCGTCAGGATCTTTTTCATCTTCAAAATAAGAGTGAAGACGGCTTTCGTTATCGGTTTTAGGGCGGTCGTAGGTAACAAAATCTAACACGGTATCTTGATCTGGTAAAAACGGTTCGTCGTTGTGCCCACGGTCGATGTGTTGGGTTTTTTTAGCGTCAAAGAAACAGGCTTTAAATATCCCTTCGCGATCGATGGCGCGCGCAAGATTAACAACATTATTAACAGCACTAACAAATGACTGATGCAGCTCGTTGTCGAATAAATTTAACGATGAATCGATATACAAACCATCGTCCTGCCAATGAATCGCTAACCCGCCAACGATAGGGAATTTACTTAAGCGACTAACCGCAGCCAAAAATGCTTTAGCGTTTTCACCCATACCTTGAAGAAAGTTCTTGTAGTAATTATCGAGTTGGGCGTCTTCAATTTCGTCAAAATCGTGCAGATGCGCTTCTTCTCGAAGGAAAGATTTACGCGAGGTATAAACTACAGACTCAAGATCTTCGTCTCCTTGAATAACCCACACCGGTAGTTGCGGCTCACGCACATCATCAAGATTATTTGCTAGTACGATGTTTTTCATATATTTCATGTTAGCCATGAAATAATCACCGGCCTTGTGGCGCAGACGGATGTCATCACTAAGCATATTTTGCAAAGTAATAGCGAATTCTTTAGGTAGCCCTAGCGCTGTTACTGGAATGACTCGAGAGCCAAAACGGCATGATTGACCCGAAGCTAGTGCGTAAAGCGTACCCGCCAGACCTTGTTCGTCAAAACGCACGGAAGAGAGTGCGCCGTTGAGTTGCTCATCACCAATAAAATAAACATCGCCCATTCTTGCGTTGGAATGTTGCAGATCACCAGACATCAGCTCCATTACGTTTTGGCTGTAAAACTGTCCTTTGGTATCAACTTGTGCGTAAACGGAAGAGCCCCAGTCTATAAGGCCAAGTTTTCCTGTCTCTTGGTCATAAACGATATTCGATGGCTTGATGTCACCATGAATAACGGCTTTGGGTTGCTCGCGTAAGTAATTGAGAATCTCCACCATCTGATGGGCAATACTAATAACTTCTCTCGCGCTAAGTGGCCCTTTTTTAAGAGAATATTGTTCTAGATCTATTCCCAACGCTCGTTCCATCGATAGAATGCGTTGACTGCCAATTTTAAAATAGCCGAGGTTAGCTGGCACTAACGGATGTTTGACCTGTTCAAGCATAAAGCTTTCTTCTTCAAGTCTGTCTTGAACGTGTTCAGGTAGGGTGATACGAGAGAATTTAAAGACGTGTTGTTGGCCGCCGACAGTGGTGGCTGAGAAAGCAAATCCGTAAGCGCCTTTACCGACATACTCAATATCGTGATACCCCAATTGCGCTAGTTGATGCTTACACAGGTCAATCCAATCACGGAGTTTTTTAGCATCGTGATGATTTAGCAGGTAAATAGATTGCTCTTGTGCAATATAAAACTGTTGCAGGTTAGGGTTGGTCATATTAAGTTAAGGTAAATGGCATCTGGCTTAGCATAATCAATAATAATAATAAATTCAGCTATTTTAAGAACAGCAGTCATTGCAATAAAAATTTGTGAAGCAATAGTATTAATAAAAATCAGGAGATTATTATGTTAAACAAAAAATCAATCGCGTTAGCGTTGATGCTTGCTGCGCCGTTGGCGGCAAATGCTGCAGGTGATGCTGCGGCTGGTAAAGCGAAAGCGGCTATGTGTGCTGGTTGTCATGGCATGGATGGCAAAGCAGTATTAGACGGTTATCCACACCTAAAAGGTCAAAACGAGAAGTACATTATCACTTCGTTAAAAGCCTTCCGCGACAAAACTCGTACTGGTGGTCAATCAGCGTTAATGTACCCGATGGCTGGTTTGTTATCTGACGCTGATATCGAAAACATCGCGGCTTACTTTAGTTCATTAAAATAAGCTTTTAAAAATCCATTTAAAAGGCCGACGTTATTGCTAACGTCGGCCTTTTTTATTTGAAGCTTTAAAGAAGCGCTATTAAAGCGCTTCAATTGTTGCTTGTTGTTCTTTTAACTTGGCAACGGTTGCTTCCATTTCTGCTAACTTCTCGCGCTCTTTAGCGATAACGTCTGCTGGTGCTTTACTCACGAAACGCTCGTTGTTTAGCTTACCTGAGGTACGGTCTAGATCTTTTTGGATCTTTTCCAGTGCCTTGTTAATACGCGTTAATTCAGCGTCTTTGTCGATTAGGCCTGCCATTGGAATCAAAATTTCCATCGCGCCTACCAGTGCTGTTGCACTCGCTGGAGCTTCCGCATCATCGGCTAATACGTCGAAGCTTTCGATTTTCGCTAGTGCCTGTAAGAACGCGCTGTTGTCTTCTAGGCGACGCTTGTCTTCGTCGTTTAGGTTTTTCAGTAATACATTAAGCGGTTTGTTTGGACTGATGTCCATTTCGCCGCGAATGTTACGAATACCAACGATAAAGTCTTTAACCCACTCTAGATCGTTAAGGGCTGTTGTGTCCATTAGGGCGCTGTCCGCTTTAGGGAACGGCTGACTCATAATGGTATCGCCGTGGATGCCTGCTAGCGGTGCAACACGCTGCCAAATCTCTTCGGTGATGTATGGCATTAATGGGTGTAGTAAACGCAATGTCGTTTCTAATACTTGTGCTAGTGTCTTACGCGTACCTTTTTGCTGTGCTTCGGTGCCTTTGAATAATACTGGTTTAGTTAGCTCTAGGTACCAACCACAGAACTGATTCCATGTGAATTCGTAAATGGCTTGTGCAGCAAGGTCAAAGCGGTAAGTATCAAGGTGCTTGCGGTATTGCTCTGTCACTTCTTGTAGCTTAGCGTTGATCCAACGATCCGCGAGACTGTATTCTTGATCGTCACCTGTTAAGAACTCTTGCTCTTCGGTATGCATTAATACGTAACGGCTCGCGTTCCACAGCTTGTTACAGAAGTTGCGGTAACCTTCAACACGACCTAAATCGAAGCTGATTTCGCGGTTGGCTGACGCTAGTGCTGCGAAAGTGAAACGTAGTGCGTCGGTGCCGTATGAATCAATACCTTCTGGGAATTGATTACGTGTGGCTTTTTCAATTTTCGCCGCTTTTTGAGGCTGCATCATGCCGCTAGTACGCTTAGCAACGAGATCTTCGATGGTGATACCGTCTAGTAGATCGATAGGATCTAACACGTTACCTTTCGATTTCGACATCTTGTTGCCTTGTTCATCACAGATAAGACCCGTGATGTAGATTTCTTTAAATGGCACCTGACCTGTGAACTTCTTAGTCATCATGATCATACGGGCAACCCAGAAGAAGATGATGTCAAAACCAGTTACCAGCACTGAGCTTGGTACGAAAGTCTCTAGCTCTGGTGTTTTCTCAGGCCAGCCCATAGTTGCAAATGGCCATAATGCTGATGAGAACCAAGTATCTAATACGTCTTCGTCTTGACGCAGTTTCACGTCATCGCCAAGGTTGTGCTTAGCGCGTACATCGGCTTCGTCGCGGCCAACGTAGAAGTTATCTTGTTCGTCGTACCACGCTGGGATGCGGTGACCCCACCACAGTTGACGAGAGATACACCAGTCTTGAATGTTATCCATCCAGTTGTAGTAAGTCTTGTCCCAGTTCTCTGGTACAAATTTAATCTCGCCACTGCGCACAGCTTCAATCGCTGGCTCGGCTAATGGACCTGCTTTTACATACCACTGGTCAGTTAATAGTGGCTCGATTACAGCGCCAGTGCGGTCGCCGCGCGGTACCATTAATTTGTGTGGTTTGATTTCTACTAGGAAGCCTTGCTCTTCTAAATCGCTGACGATTTGCTTACGCGCGTCAAAGCGATCTAAACCACGGTATTGCTCTGGGCATTCGTGATTCATGGTGGCTTCTTTTGTCAGAATATTGATTAGCGGTAAGTCGTGACGCTGACCCATTTCGTAATCGTTAAAATCGTGTGCCGGAGTGATTTTCACACAACCAGTACCGAATTCTGGATCAACGTAATCGTCGGCGATAATTGGAATTAAACGACCCGTTAATGGCAGTTTGATTTCTTGACCAACAAGGTGCGCGTAACGCTCGTCTTCTGGATGAACAGCGACTGCGCTATCACCTAGCATGGTTTCTGGACGGGTCGTTGCAACAACAAGCTCACCACTGCCATCGGCTAGTGGGTAGCGCATGTGCCACATGTGACCGTTTTCTTCGGTATTTTCTACTTCGAGATCAGATACGGCGGTGTTAAGTACTGGATCCCAGTTTACTAAACGCTTACCACGGTAGATTAGATCTTCTTCAAATAGCGAGATAAACACTTCTTGTACGGCGTTTGATAGATCGTCGTCCATGGTGAAGGCTTCACGAGACCAATCAGGTGATGTACCTAAACGGCGCATTTGGCTAGTGATAGTGCCGCCAGATTGTTCTTTCCATTCCCAGATTTTTTCAACGAATTTATCACGACCTAGATCGTGACGAGAAAGCCCTTGAGCTTCTAATTGACGCTCTACAACCATTTGCGTTGCGATACCGGCGTGGTCAGTACCTGGTTGCCATAAAGTGTTGTCGCCGTCCATGCGGTGATAACGGGTTAGGGCATCCATGATGGTGTGCTGGAACGCATGACCCATGTGCAAGCTACCCGTGACATTCGGCGGTGGCAATAAAATACAGTAACTCGGCGCATTGGTGTCGCCACTTGGTTTAAATTGCTCGCTGGCTTCCCACTTCTTGTAAATGGTTTGCTCGATAGCGCTAGGGTTATAGGTTTTTTCCATGGTCAAAATCTTTCTGTGTTGATGTTGTCAAACTACTCAGCGGCCATTTGCGGAGCGAGGTTTAATTGGCGATAGTGGTGAAATCGCTCTCTCGCTTGCTGCTTGTGGGCTGGGTCGTTAGGAATAAAGTCGATAATTTGCGTGAATTTTACCGCAAATTGCGGCAAAGGGTGACACAAATTTATTAAAACTTGGCGCCGGGTCTGCGGTGGCTGGTGGCCAATTTCGATTGGCGCGCCATAATGAGGGCCTTCACCCTGTAAATTGTGGGGAATGAACTGCTCGCTTGGCAGTTTCCACATCAATTCATCTAATTGTTCGGCGGTTTTGACATCATTGGTGGCAACGAAAACGCGTAATCCTTGGCCGTAGAGATCGCCACACAATTGGCATACTTTAGCGAGTAATGCTTCTTGTTCGTTGTCTTGTTCTGCTAGGGGATAAAATGTCGTTGCCATATTCTATGATCTCAAAGGCAACCAACGAGTGGTTGCCTTTTAGGGTGTTAAATAGTGATTACTCTGCGCTAGATGAATTATCCGCACGGTTAAGTAAGAACTGAGTTAACAGTGGTACTGGACGGCCAGTTGAGCCTTTATTGGCGCCGCTATTCCAAGCCGTGCCGGCAACATCAATGTGTGCCCAGTTGTACTTTTTAGTAAAGCGCGATAAGAAACAAGCCGCAGTAATAGTACCAGCTGCACGACCACCTAAGTTGGTGAAATCAGCAAATGGACTGTTAAGTTGCTCTTGATACTCGTCCCAAATCGGTAAGCGCCAACCACGGTCACTCGATTGCTCACCAGCGTTTAGAATTTCATGTGCTAGAGGGTTGTGATTACTCATCACGCCACAAGCGTGTTTACCTAGTGCAACAATAACCGCACCCGTTAAGGTCGCTGTATCAATAACTAGCTCAGGATCGAAGCGTTCAACGTAAGTTAATACGTCACACAACACTAGTCGGCCTTCGGCGTCGGTATTTAACACTTCTACGGTTTGGCCAGACATGGTAGTTAGGATATCACCTGGGCGATAAGCGTTAGACGATGGCATATTTTCACAGCCAGCTAATACGCCAATCACGTTGATTGGTAAATCTAATTCAACCAACGACTTCATCGTACCTAATACACCAGCTGCGCCACCCATGTCGTATTTCATTTCGTCCATGCCTTCGCCTGGTTTTAGTGAAATACCACCTGAATCAAAGGTCAAGCCTTTACCAACTAGAACAATTGGTTTGGTATCAGAATCTGGTGCGCCTTGGTATTTGATGATGGTCATTTGTGATTCGTTGTCACTACCACGGCCAACGGCTAGGTATGATTCCATACCTAATTCTGCCATTTGCTCTTCACCAATCACCTCAACGTTAACTTTTTCACATTGTTCGCCTAATTGACGAGCTTGGCGTGCAAGGTAAGCTGGGTTACAAATGTTTGGTGGCATATTTGCCACGTCTTTACACAGGCTCATTCCTGCTGAAACGGCGTTACCGTGATTAATTGCTTGCTCGCCAACAGATAGTTCGCGGCGCGTTGGCACGTTAAATACTAATTTGCGCAGTGGGCGACGGGTCTCGTCTTTTTTGCTTTTAAGCGCGTCAAATACATATAGGCCATTGTTGGTTGCTTCAACGGCTTGGCGAACTTTCCAGTAAGTATCGCGACCTTTTACATGTAATTCAGTCAGGAAACACACGGCTTCCATTGAGCCAGTTTCGTTAAGCGTACTAATTGTTTTATTGATAATTTGTTTGTACTGACGCTCGTCTAACTCACGCTCTTTACCACAGCCAACTAATAAAACGCGTTCGCTTAAAATATTGTCTACGTGGTGTAATAACAGGGTTTGTCCTGCTTTTCCTTCTAAATCGCCACGGCGTAATAAATTGCTGATGTAGCCGTCGCTGATTTTGTCTAATTGCTCTGCAATGGGTGATAAACGTCGTGGCTCAAATACGCCAACAACGATACAAGCGCTGCGTTGTTTCTCTGGGCTACCACTTTTTACATTGAACTCCATGAGCTCTCCTAGTTCTTAAAGACAAAGGCCGCTATTTATTAGATAATAGTGAGATGCGTCCTCACAAAGGTCTACCATTGGCCTGTTGTGTTAGCGTAAAATAAAAATACTCTAGGTTAATTTACCAAAAATCCATAAATTAACTAGCGAAAACGAATAGTCTACCGAAATAATAGGCTGTTGACAGTAAAATTGTAAGTTTAGTGACGGAAAACACATTTGATTATTTTTAGTTATTTGATTCGAGAAGCATTAAAGTCACAAATGGCCGTTTTATTTGTACTTATGGCGATCTTTATTAGCAATAAGTTCGTACGTACATTAGCTGATGCTGTTGATGGTGATCTCCCGGGCGAACTCGTAGCGACATTAATTGCGCTTAATCTGCCCAAATTAGCCGGTCTCATTCTGCCACTGAGTTTGTTCTTAGGCATTCTCATGGCGCATTCTCGCATGTATGCCGACAGTGAAATGACGGTGATGCACGCCACAGGTATCAGCGAATGGTATGTTACACGTGTTACTTTGGTATTGGCGTTTATTATGATGTGCGTTGCGGGCCTCAACAGTATTTGGCTCGGCCCTTGGGCTCAAGAAAAAGAATATCAGGTGGTTGAAGAGTCGCAAGCTCAGGCGGGGATTTCCTCATTGGCGCCGGGGCGTTTCCAGTATTCCTCTAACAAAAAAGCAGTGATTTACGTCGAATCCATAGATGACGGACAGCTCAATCATGTTTTTGTAGCACAGATGCCAAGCGAAGAAGACGTTGTACAAGAGTCTAGTGTGGTTATAGCCACTCAAGGTAACGTGCTAGAAGAAGCCTCTGGCTCTGAGCAATTACAACTTAATGACGGTCGTCGTTATCAAGGTGTCGCCGGTGAAGCTGCCGGAACACAGATTGAATTTTCTGAATATCAAATGCAAATCAAAGAGCAGGAAGTAGAGCAGCGCCGCCGTAAATTAAGTGCTATTCCGCTGATGCAATTGATTGAAAATGGCGATGTTGATTCGATGGCGGAAGTTCATTGGCGCATTGCTATTCCGTTGACTGTCCCTATGCTTACGCTGATTGCGGTGCCGCTGGCACGAGTGAATCCGCGTCAGGGTAAATTCGCTAAATTATTCCCAGCGATAATGTTATTCCTCGGTTATTACGTGATGCTTATGGCGGGGCGTAGTGCGCTAGAAGACGAAGTTATTCCAATGGAATTTGGCTTGTGGTGGATCCACATATCAGCCTTTGTGCTGGGCTTAGCCTTGTTAATGAAAGAGCGTGAATTAGGGGTTTATGTACGCATGATGCTTTCTCGTAATAAGAACAAGGGAGCGCATGCCTAATGAATATCTTAGATAGATATATTGCGAAAAACATCGCAACGACCATGGCTTTCTGTTTGCTGATCCTAGTCGGACTTAGCTCGATGCTAAAATTTGTCGAGCAGTTAAAATCGGTGGGGCAAGGCAGTTATTCGATGTTTGATGCGGCAATTTACGTGTTGTATATGGTGCCACGAGATATCGAAATCTTCTTTCCGATGGCGGCATTGCTTGGGGCACTAATTGGCCTTGGCATGATGGCAAGCAACAGTGAACTTGTGGTCATACAAGCGGCAGGCATCTCTAAATTACAAGTTATTATTTCGGTGATGAAAACTGCTATTCCACTGATGATTCTAGTGATGATGCTGGGAGAATGGGGCGCACCTTGGGCAGAGCGGGAAGCGGTTAACAAACGGACCCAAGAAATTTCCGGCGGTAGTCTAATAAAGAGTGAGCGCGGATTATGGGCTAAAGATGGTCCAAACTTTGTCCACGTAAGCAAGGTTATTGAAACTGGACTATTAAACAAGGTTTCAATTTATCAGTTTGACGACAATAAAACGCTGCAAAAAATCACCAAAGCCGCTGTTGCTACTTTTGAGAAAGATCACTGGGTGCTGCAAGATGTGCATCAAACCGAGTACAACGCTGTGTCGACCTCGGTAACTAATACCGAAATGTTGCCTTGGACGTCGAGTTTAACGCCAGACAAGTTAGGCGTTGTTACAGTAAAACCAGAGTCCTTATCTATTCAAGGATTAACAGATTATCTTGATTACCTTGAAGCCAATAAACAAGAAACTTCAGTTTATGACTTGGCGCTATGGCGCAAGATTATGCAGCCTCTAACCGTTGCGGTAATGATGCTGTTGGCATTGTCGTTTGTTTTTGGCCCGCTGCGCAGTGTAAGTATGGGGGCGCGTTTGGTGATGGGGGTTATCACTGGTTTTGCTTTCCATCTGAGTAATGCCGCCTTTGGCCCTATTAGTTTGGTGTACCAAGTGCCTGCGGTTTTTGGTGCTGTGTTGCCAAGTATTCTGTTTTTAACCATCGCGGTTTATTTCTTAAATAAGCGCACTTAATTGACGTTGTTGAATATCGATGAAATACATTAATAACACGGATTTTACTCACGCTAAAAAAGCAAAAATTGGCGTACTGTTGACTAATTTAGGGACGCCAGATGCGCCAACTACTGGTGCGCTTCGCCGTTATTTAAAAGAGTTCTTGTCAGATCCTCGCGTGGTGGAAGTGCCCCGTGTTATTTGGTGGTTTGTGCTTAATCTGATTATTTTGACCTTTAGACCAAGCCGTTCAGCCGCGGCTTATAAGACGGTGTGGACAGAAGAGGGCTCCCCGTTACTCATTCACACCAAGCGAAAGACTGAGAAAGTTCGCGCAGCGCTTACTGAAAAGTACGGTGAAGATGTGGTGGTTGAATTTGCGATGCGCTATGGCAATCCATCGGTTGATTCGATGATCGACAGCATGCTTAAACAAGGTGTGACGAAGCTCGTTGTTCTGCCGCTATATCCGCAATACAGCGCGACAACAACCGCCTCGACATTCGATGCTGTGTCAAAAGCATTAACCAAAAGACGCGCCATTCCCGAGCTGCGCTTTATTAAGAATTATCACGATTTTACGCCGTATATCGATGCGTTGGCTGACAAGATTCAACAACATTGGGACAAGCACGGCCGCGCCGATAAGCTGGTGTTGTCTTACCACGGCATTCCAAAACGCTACCTCACTAATGGCGACATGTATCATTGTGAGTGTTATAAAACCTCGCGTTTGGTGGCGGAAAAGCTCGGTCTAAATCAGGAAGAGTACATGACCACCTTCCAATCGCGTTTTGGACGCGAAGAGTGGCTCAAGCCATATACCGATCACACGCTACAGGAGTTGCCAAGTCAGGGTGTTAAGTCACTGCAAGTGGTCTGTCCGGGCTTTAGCGCCGATTGCTTAGAAACTATTGAAGAGATTGGCGAAGAAAATCGTGACTACTTCTTAGAAGCGGGTGGTGAGCGTTTTGAATATATCGAAGCGTTAAACAGTGACCAGTCGCATATCGATGCACTAACAGCGTTACTGGACAATCATTTAGGCGGTTGGCAACTTGATAATGATGTTGAAAACCGCGTAACTCGCGCCAAGCAATTTGGCGCAGAGAGCTAGGTCTAGCTATAAATATCAGCCAGTGCCTCGCCTATTTCGGGGTACTGGAATTCAAAACCTTGTGTGATTAGTTTATGCGGCAATACTCGTTGGCCATAAATTACTAAGTCTGCTTGCTCTCCCATCATTAATTTCATCACAAAGTTAGGTAATTTAAACCAGCACGGGCGATGTAAGGTTTTAGCTAAGGCGTTAGAAAACTGCTGATTGGTCACCGCGCCGGGAGCTGTGGCGTGAATCACTCCAGAGTAGTTCTCATTTAACAGCGCCAAAATTATGGCCACCATATCGTCGATATGGATCCACGATAATACTTGCTGACCATCACCAATAACCGCGCCAACACCTAATTTAAAGGGCTGTGCCATTTTAGGTAGTGCGCCACCTTCTCGGCTCAACACCACGCCTGTTCGCAACACACAAACGCGCATGTCGTGTTTTAAATTTTCAAAAGCGAGCTCTTCCCATTTGGCACACACCTGATGGGTAAATTCATCGTGAAATTGCTGATAATCTTCGTTGATGATTTGATTGCCCTGACGGCCGTAATAGCCAATGGCGCTGCCAGAAATGAGTAGCTGAGGTTTTTGCTCGGCACTGTTGATAGCTTGATTTAATTGGCTCGTCATTTGCCAACGACTTTGGCAAATCTTCTCCTTCTGACTCTCACTCCAACGGCGATCTCCGATAGACTCTCCAGCCAAATTGATAATGGCATCAATATTGTTGAAATCGACGTCATCGAGACTTTCAACGCACAACACCGGACGTTCTTTAAACATTGATTGTGCTTTGGGGACCGAGCGAGTTAGCAGTATGACTTGTGCGTCTGGAGTTAGTGCATGGATAAATGAACGGCCGATAAGGCCTGTACCGCCAGTAATCAAAATATTCATAGTAATTCCTCCTCATATCTGCCAAATCGAATCAAGTAAGTCAGACATGCTATGTAATACGTCCTTGTAAGAAATTTAGATCAGAGGGATCTAAATCGATGTTTACTGCGTATAGCCAATTGATAGTTAACAACAGCAGCTAAATTTATGTCAATACAAATAACATCTATTCCAGTGTTTCCACTTCCAGTCTGTATCTTGATTGGCGGTGTCACTGAGCTGCGAATTTTTGAACCGCGCTATATTCGTTTGGTGAGTGAAGCCAGTTTGGGGCAGGGCTTTGTGATGAGCCATTATGATATTGATAAGCCTTTTACCAGCAGTGACTACGGCACCGTGGTGAAAATTATCGATTTCGAAACACTAGACGATGGCATGCTAGGAATAAAAGTTCAGGCGCAAAGCATGGTTAGTCTGAGTAACTTTTCTCAAGATGATGATGGTTTGCATCGCGCCGATGCAACAGGTATCGAGCATTGGTCAGGACAAGAAAAAGCGCAATACGACGCAACGTTGGCGGGGCCATTGGAAAACTTAATAACCAATCACCAAGAGCTACAAAGCTACTTTCCAGCGGGGGAATATAACAACTTGGCTTGGGTGTGCGCTCGTTATATCGAACTATTGCCATTGTCTAACAGCAAGAAACAACAACTCGTTTTTCAACAAGATCTCACTCAGTGCCAAGCATTTCTAAAAACTCTGGTACAAGGGGAAAGGGAGCAAGGTGTTGAAACAGAAAATAAAAAATAAATTGATCCTTTTCAAAAAATAGTCCGTATAAGCCATTAATATTCAATTGAATTGGGTTTAACATGATAGATTCATCACAGGCTGTGCAAGGAATTAAAAATCATGGGAATACCAATACGATGAAGCAAGAGCAAAATACCGAGCAGTTGCTGGGTTGGTTAATAGCAGTCGCGAACGAACGAGATAAAAAAGCATTTTCGCAGCTGTTTTCTTGGTTTGCTCCTAAGATTCTTCGTTACGGTGTCTCTCACCTCAACACGCAATCAAATGCGCAAGAACTGCTGCAAGAAACCATGAGTAATGTGTGGAAGAAAGCGCATTATTTTAATGCAGATAAAGGCGCTGTGACCACTTGGGTTTACACCATCATGCGTAATGCCAGTTTCGATATGTTGCGCAAGGTGCAATCGAATCGCGAAGAAATGTTATCTGATGATATTTGGCCACTTGTCGAGGCGCAAGCTGTAGAAGAAGGCGAATATGACGACCACTTGATGCAAAAAGAAATTAGGCGTTATCTATCATTGTTACCTGATGCACAACAACAGGTTATCCGCGGTGTGTATTTTCAGCACCTTTCCCAAGAAGAGTTAGCGAAACAACTTGGCGTTCCGGTTGGAACGGTTAAATCAAGACTGCGCTTGGCGCTTGGCAAACTCAAACAGAAAATGGGAGGCAAATTATGATAAAGCATCATCCTAGCGACGCATTATTGAAAGCCTTTGCACAAGGTGAGTTAACTGCGTCATTATCTATTGCAGTGGCTGCACACAATGAAATGTGTCCACATTGCCAACAAAAAGTTGACGCGTTGACAGCAACGCAGGCACAAGCTGTATTCGATGAAGATAGCAGCAATCAAGAAGTGGCAGATTGTACTGAAAACATGGATTGGCTATCGATGATTGACGATATTACCAAAGATGATACGCCATCACTGTTAGTGCCATTTGAAAATAAATCGATTGAGCTGAGTTATGACACGGTTCAACTTCCGCGCGCTTTAGCCAGTGTAACCCTTAAAAAGTGGAGCAAGCTGGGCGATGTGAGTCGTGCTCGCGTTGAACTCGATGAAGAGCCAATTCGCAGTAGCTTACTCGATATTGCTCCCGGCGGCACCGTGCCACTGCATACCCATAAAGGGTTTGAGCTAACACTACTCCTAGACGGTTCATTTGAAGATGATATGGGCACCTATCACGCCGGTGATTTTATTTGGCTCGATAAATCCCATACTCATAGCCCGCGTACCACTGACGGATGTTTGTGTTATGCGGTACTTGACGACGCCATGCAGTTTAAAGAGGGCTTTAGTAAGTTGTTTAATCCAATCGGTAGCTATTTATATTAGTAGGGAGGCTGTTATGTCTGATAAACCACTCATTGGTATTAGCGCCTGTGTTACAGGTGAAAAAGTACGTTTTGATACTGGGCATAAACGCTCGGATTTCGTGATGGACAAGTTGTCTGAACACGTTGACTACGAGCCCATTTGCCCGGAACTAGCGATAGGTATGAGTTTGCCGCGCAAACCCATCCGTCAGGTGATGGTGGGTGAAGAAATTCGCGTGTGTCAGGCAGACTTTTCTGGTGATGTTACCGACAAACTCGAAGCCTTTAGTCAGAAAAAATCCGGTCAACTTGATCATTTAAGTGGCTTTATCTTTTGTCAGAAAAGCCCCAGTTGTGGCATGGAGCGCGTAAAGGTTTATTACGAACACGGTCTTGGCGCGAAACACGACGGTCGTGGCGTTTTCGCCCGCGCTGTCATGGAAAACAATCCGCTTATTCCTTGTGAAGAAAATGGCCGCTTAAACGATGCTAAACTGCGTGAAAATTTCATTTTACGTGTATTTACCTACAAAGCGTGGCAAGAAATGATCGCCAGTGGCCTGACTAAACACAAGCTGATTCAATTTCACAGCAAGCATAAATATTTAGTGATGAGTCACAACTTGGTGAGTTACAAAGATTTAGGCCGTTTGCTAGGGCAAAGCGAATTGCCATTAGAAGAATTAGCACATCAATATATCAGTGGTTTAATGGAGGCCCTTAGCAATTTAGCGACCCGCAAGTCGCATGCTAATACCCTGTTCCACTTACAAGGCTATTTTAAAAAGCTATTGGATAAAACTCAGAAACAAGAATTGGTGGAGCAAATTGAAGCTTATCGCACAGGCCTAACACCGTTACTAGTGCCATTAACTTTGATTAATCATTATTTACGTCAATTTGATGATCAACAATACTTGGCGTCGCAAGTGTACCTTGCACCTTATCCAGAAGATTTACGCCTAAGATACGGATATTAAACAATGCATTTAATGTGGTTTCGCAGCGATTTACGCGCTGTGGACAATCTAGCGCTATGCGACGCCATGAGTCATGGTCCTTGCAAAGCGCTTTTTTTATTAACAGACCGCCAATGGCAACAGCATCACTGGAGTGAGATAAAAATCGCTTTTGTGCAGCAGCACCTTGAAGCCTTAAGCCAAGAATTGGCTGTTTTAGGTATCGAATTAGACGTTATTGAAGCGCACGATTTTAATGGTCAAATCGATGTCTTAACGCGTTACTGCCAACTACATGGTATCACGCGTGTGTTTGCCAATAGCGAACCTGAAATCAATGAAATTAATCGCGATAACAAGCTAATAGCGCAAGGCATACCGCTATCGTTATACGAGTCAGACGTGATAGTGCCGAAAGGCCAAGTGCTGACTGGCAGTGGTGAAATGTACAAGGTATTCACGCCCTTTAAAATGGCGTGGCTCAGACAGGCTAAGCGCCAGTCTTATGTTCCTTACAGCGCGCCACAAGCTGTTGCTGAGCGTAGAATAAATCACTATAAGGCACCTGCTATTAGCAAGTCGCTTGCTGACAAGTTGCATAAATGGCCGTCTGCTTGGCAAATTCGCAGTCAGGGATTAATAGGTTTTTTCAAACAACAGCATCTGCAATATCACGCCAAGCGAGACTTTCCTGCTATCAATGGCACCAGCCGATTATCGCCGTATCTAGCTATTGGTGCAATCAGTGGCAAAGAAGTTGTTAATCAGCTGCTCTATCACGTGCCTATGGTGCTAGAAGATGCCAAAAGTGACAGCTTTGCGTGGTTAAACGAATTAGTGTGGCGCGATTTTTATCGTCATTTGATATTTCATTTTCCCGAGCTGTGTAAGGGTAACAACTTTCAAACTAAATACGATGGCCTAAACTGGCGCAATGATCCTGATGAATTTAAGGCGTGGTGCAACGGTAAAACCGGTTATCCCATTGTGGATGCTGCAATGCGCCAACTGGTGCAAACAGGCTGGATGCACAATCGCTTGCGGATGATAGTGGCAAGCTTTCTGACTAAACACTTACTTATCGATTGGCGCTGGGGAGAGCAGTTTTTCATGCAACATCTTATCGATGGCGATTTGGCAGCTAATAATGGCGGCTGGCAGTGGGCGGCTAGCACAGGTTGTGATGCGCAGCCGTACTTTCGTATCTTTAATCCGATTGCTCAAAGTGAGAAGTTTGATCCCGACGGCGATTTTATCCGTATGTATGTGCCAGAGCTTAAAGATATTCCGGCGAAAAAAATTCACTTTCCTCACGAATATTTAGCTCAATCGCAGCAGCAAGATAATTATTGGCCTGCGATTGTCGATCATAAAACCGCGCGGTTAAGAGCGCTAGAAACCTATAAAGCCTGCTAGGAGTCAGTTGTGGATAATGGAACCCCCCAATGGTTACAGCAATTTATCGATACTTATCAAAACTTAGCAGTTGATAATGTTGATAATATTCTCAACATTTACCACACCGAGGTGACCTTTCAAGATCCACTCCACCGCGTCGACGGGCTATCTAATCTACTTGCATACTTTCAAGGGTTATACACCAATCTCTCAAGCTGTGATTTTGTGATTACTCACCACTTTGCTGCAGAGGATGAGGCCTGTATTTATTGGCACATGACTTTTGTTCATGCAAAGCTCAATGGCGCTAAGCCAATAAAGGTTGAAGGGCACAGTCACCTTAAAGGCAAAGACGATAAGGTTATCTATCATCGTGACTATCTCGATGTTGGCGCCATGCTTTACGAACATATACCGCTGTTGGGGGCTGGTGTACGATTTATTAAAAAGCGAGCTAGCCAATGAAAACTATTTTGATCACAGGCGCATCATCCGGCATTGGAAAGTCTCTCGCGCAACATTACAGCGAACATGGCTGGCACGTGATTGCTGGTGGGCGCAATGAACAGGCTCTCAATGAGTTAGTTTCTCAATATGCTAATGTAACACCGCTGGTGGCTGATTTGTGTGATGAACAGGCGGTGATTAATGCAGCGGCTCACTTACCCGAGCTTGATGTTATGCTATTAAACGCTGGCAGTTGTGAATATGTGGACGATCCTATTCATTTTGATGCGGCGTTATTTCAACGAGTGATTAATACTAATCTCATGACAGTAGCGTATTGTCTCAATCATTGGCTATGTAAAGTAAAACAAGGTGGTCAGTTAGCCTTTACTAGCTCGAGTGCGTCTTTTTTGCCACTACCTCGAGCGCAAGCTTATGGCGCGTCTAAAGCAGCACTTAGTTATATGGCTAAAACCTTGAGTATTGATTTAGCGCCTCATCACATCGATGTCAGCTTGATAAACCCTGGGTTTGTTGAAACGCCGCTGACGGATAAAAACGATTTTCCGATGCCGGGGCGTATTAGTAGTGAAGATGCAGCAAAAGCGATTTATCATGGGCTTAGCAAAAGGCGTCACACAATCAATTTCCCATCATTCTTTACCTTGGTTTTATCGATGCTAGCAAGGTTGCCGTTTAGCTGGTGGCGCGCATTCGCCGTTCGCAATTTAATTAGGAAAACATCATGAAGAAAATTGCCATCATTGGCAGTGGTATCGCCGGCCTAACAACCGCTCACTTATTAAGTCGTGAGCATGAAGTTAGCGTATTTGAGAAAAACGATTACATCGGCGGTCATACCGCCACCAAAGACATTGCTCACAACGGCCGCGATTATGTTATCGATACTGGGTTTATTGTTTGTAATGATACAACATACCCAAATTTCTTAAAGTTACTCGACCAATTAGGTGTTGAGTTACAAGCGACAGAAATGAGTTTTAGCGTACATAATCAGCGTACTGGCATGGAATATAACGGTCATGATCTCAATACCTTGTTTGCCCAACGTCGCAATATCTTTCGTCCTAAATTCTGGCGCTTGATCAGTGAGATTCTGCGCTTTAATAAACAGTGTAAAAAGCTCTATTCTGAGGGCAATATCGATACCACGTTAACCCTTGGTGATTTTCTAGATTCTTATCGGTTTTCAGATTTTTTTGCGCAGCATTACATTTTGCCAATGGGGGCGGCGATTTGGTCAACATCGCTCAAAGAAATGCGCGATTTTGAGCTTAAATTTTTCATTCAATTTTTCTATAACCACGGCTTATTGAATGTCTCTGACAGGCCACAATGGTATGTCATTAAAGGCGGCTCTCGTAGTTATATTCCTGCGATGACAGCAAATTTTAGTGAGCGCATTTTTCTCAATAGCCAACTAAAACATGTGTCGCGTGATAGTGATGGCATTGTCTTGGTCTTCGAAGACGGCAGTGAGCAGCGATTCGATGAAGTGGTATTTGCTTGTCATTCAGATCAAGCATTGTCATTGCTTCACAACCCAACACCAAGTGAAACTGCAGTATTAGGGGATATTCCTTATAGTCGCAATGAGGTTGTGTTACATCACGACACCAATCTACTGCCTAAGCGCCGCTTAGCATGGGCAAGCTGGAACTATTTACTGGCCGAATCAGGTACGCAAACTCAGCCTGCAACCGTCACCTACAATATGAATATTCTACAGGGGATTGAAAGTGAAACGACCTTTTGTGTCACGCTCAATCAGACTCAATTGATTGATCCTGAAAAGATCATTGAACAGTACGTTTATCACCATCCTGTGTTCAACAGTAAAAGCATGGCGGCGCAGCGTCAGCGTTCGCTGATTTGCGGTCAAAACAACACCCATTTTGTCGGGGCATATTGGTATAACGGCTTCCACGAAGACGGTGTTAAAAGTGCTGTCGATGTTGCCAAACGTTTTGGGATAACACTGTAATGATTCAGCGGCCAATTATTCAAGAAAGCGGTATCTACACAGGCAATGTGCGCCATCGCAGGTTTAGCCCTGTTGCTCGCGCCTTTAGTTATTCTTTCTCGATGTTTGGCCTTAATCCCGATGCAATAGAACAAGTCACCAAAAAGCACTTCTTATTTGGCACCCGTTGGTTTAATCCGGTGCGTTTTTGCGAAAAAGATTACATAAAAAGTGAACCGGGCAATCTCAAGCAACGTATTGCTTCGAAAGTCGCTAAGTTAGGCGGCGACTGGCAAGGCAATCAAGTGATGATGCTGGTGCAATGTCGTAGTTTAGGGATGTATTTTAGTCCGGTGAACTTCTTTTTCTGCTTTAACGACGATGGCAGTTGTCCGTTGATGTTAGCTGAAGTGAGCAATACGCCGTGGCATGAAAAACACTACTATTTGGTGGATGTTGAACAGCCACAGTTAACGCAGAAAGACTTTCACGTATCGCCTTTTATGCCACTGGATATGTATTACAAATGGCGAGTGAAGCCACCGAGTGACAAGTTATTTGTTCATTTGGAGAACTTAGATAAATCGCCACAGGCAGCTAAGGTATTCGATGCCACCATGGCGTTAACTAAGCAGCCTATGAGTAGCTTGGCGATGATAAAAACATGGTTTAGTTTGCCATTTTCCGCTATCAAAATAGTGAGCTTAATTTACTGGCAAGCTTTAAAAATATTTATTGGTGGTGTGCCTTTTATTCCCCACCCTAAGCAATGAGACTAGCACGAGGTCAACATGCAACAAACGCAAACAGCAGGTAAAGCACCAAGCGACAAATTGAGCTGGTTAGACAACAAATATCGCCAAGGTATTTTTGATTTATTAGCACAACTTACCGATGCCAAAATCACTGTTGTTGAAGGTAGTCAGCGTGTTGAACTTGGCAATATTGAAAGTGAGTTAGCTGGTGAGTTGCGTATCAACGATAGTAGCGTTTACAGCGATTTTGTGACGGGCGGTAGCTTAGGAGCTGCGCAAGCTTACATCGATAAGAAATGGGATAGTCCTGATTTAACCAAACTTATTCAAGTATTCGCTCGCAGCCAAAAATTAGTGGATGAGTTAGAAAGAAATAGTAGCATTCTCAATAAGCTACAGAAGAAGTTGTTGAGCTTTAGCAATCGCAATACTCAAGAAGGCTCTAAGCGTAATATTTTGGCGCACTACGATTTAGGTAACGAACTCTACACTCGTTTTCTCGATGAAAAGATGATGTATTCCTGTGCTTATTATGATGGTGATATCTCGTTGTCAGAGGCACAACAAGCCAAGCTAAAACTCATTTGCGATAAACTCGATCTCAAGCCAAGTGATCACCTAGTTGAAATTGGCACAGGTTGGGGCGGTTTAGCTATTTACGCGGCACAAAATTACGGTTGTAAGGTAACAACAACTACTATTTCTGACGCTCAACACGCCTATGCTCGTGAGAAAATTGCAGCGCAAGGACTTAGCAAACAAATCACTTTACTCAAAAAAGATTATCGCGAGCTTGAAGGCGAGTACGACAAGTTAGTGTCTATTGAAATGATTGAAGCCGTTGGTCATGAGTTCTTAGGACAGTTTTTCAATAAGTGTTCTAGCTTATTAAAACCGGACGGTAAGATGCTGCTCCAAGCGATAACCATTGCCGATCAACGTTATGATACTTACCGTAAATCAGTGGACTTTATCAATAAGTACATCTTCCCTGGTGGCTGTCTACCGTCGATGGCGGTAATGAGTCAGCATATTGCAGACACGACAGATATGATGATTGATAACGTGCAAGATATTGGTTTGCACTACGCCAGAACCTTGTTCGATTGGCGTCACAAATTCGATGAAAACTGGGCTGATATTACTGAGTTCGGTTACGACGATACCTTTAAGCGCCTGTGGCATTACTACCTGTGTTATTGCGAAGGCGCCTTTATCGAGCGCGTCATTAGCACCCATCATATCGTTGCTCGCAAGCCGCAATACAAAGACAACCACGATGCGACTGTTTTGGATTATTAACGCCGCATTATTTCAGCTTTGCTGGTGGAGCGCCGCGCTATTTAGCCAACGTGCAGTACTCATTATGAGTGCTACGCTCATTCTCCACCTTGCGCTGTCTCCCACTAAATTAGATGACTTGAAGCTTTTGCCATTAGCGCTAATCGGCATTGTAGTAGATCAGTTGCTGATTAGTTTTGGCGTGATTGACGTTAAGCAGTCGATGATTCCCATATGGCTTGTTTTACTGTGGATCATTCTTACGTGGAGCTTAAACCATAGCCTGTCTTGGCTTAGTAATATCAAGCTGTGGCAAGTGGCCATCTTGGGCGGCGTGTTGGGAGCGACTAGTTATTTGGCGGCGATAGAATTAGGTGCTATTTCAACCCCATTAACGCTAACTGTTTTTACAATGATCGAAGCTATTATTTGGTGCGGTTTGTTGCCAGCGCTGTGTGTGCTTCGCCAACGACTTATAGATACTCATCGTAAGGAGAAACAAGGTTATGCGTAGTCTTTTATTGGTTGTGAGCTTCTTGTTCTCATCAATTGTAATAGCAAATCAATCACTGGAAAAAGATTCATCGTCGACATCCAAAATAAGCATTGAACAGAAATTGCAGCAATTGACCAAGCTTGGCCAAGGCACCATGAAAGTCATGTTTTGGAAGGTGTATAGCGCTGAGTTTTTCACGGTAAACGATGGCTATCAGCAAAACGTTTACCCACAAGCCCTCAAAATAACTTACTTGCGCGATATCGACGGTGAAGATCTCGTTACTGCAACAGACGAGCAATGGCAGCACCTTAAGATTGATAAGGCGCAACGCGCGCCTTGGATAACCTTGTTACAACCGATTTTTCCAAATGTTACCGATGGTGACAGCATAGTGCTATACGTCGATAAACAGCGTCGTTCTCAGTTTTATTTTAAGCCTAAAGGCGGTGAGATAAAGCCAATCGGCGAGATTACTAATCCGGAATTTGGCCCGGCATTTCTGGCCATTTGGTTATCAGAAAACACCTCGCGGCCTAAATTTCGTCGCAAATTGTTAGGAGCATCCTCATGAAGTTAATGCGTAATTTTTTAGCCACTGTTATCGCATGGAGTATTATTGGTTGTTCAAGTCCTTCGTTATCGGATTATCAGCAAACCACGCCGCAATTAAATTTAGAAGAATTCTTCAATGGTGAGCTGACCGCCTACGGCATGGTGCTCGATCGCGGTGGTAAACTGACGCGCCGTTTTAGAGCTGATTTAGTAGCGTCTTGGGAGGCTGACAAAGGTGTTATCGATGAAGTATTTTATTTTGACGACGGCGAGCAATCAACACGCGTTTGGCGTCTGACTAAAACCGCACCGAATCAATATCAAGGTGAAGCAGGGGACGTGATTGGTATTGCTACTGGCGAAACATCAGGATCAGCGCTTTATTGGCAGTATGACATGACAATAAACGTTGATGGCACCGACTATCAAGTGACGCTGGATGATTGGATGTATTTACTCGATGACAAACGCTTATTTAATAAAACCGATATCTTGAAGTTTGGTTTTAAAGTGGGAGAAATCGTGTTGTTTATAGAAAAGAAAGGCGACTCATAAGTCGCCTTTCCCGAGAGTAGTCTCAGCTTATAGCTGACGCCAGTTCTTAATCTTATTAGCCTCAGGACTAAGCACTACAATTTCAGAGCCTGACATGCGATCTTGCAAGCTCATGCCTTCGCTATTTTTTGATAATAACCAGATGTTGCCTAAACCGAAAAAACCAGTACACAAGCGAATAACCGCTTGCAAGGTGGTAATTGAAGCGCCGTTCATACGTTGAACCTTTAAGCGCCACGCACGCATGCCAAGGGTTTGACCGCCGTGCGTCCAAAACCAAATAAAGAAGAAACACACAGCAAAGATTAAGTAACCCGAGTACACATCACTGGTGATAACACAGCGTTGAATATCAGTATTGTCGCTACAGAAACTCGGATTTACCTGCGCTAATAGGGCAACAACAATAAAACCAATAAAATGGGCTACCGCATACACCGCCATGGCTACTAACGAGTCGTACATGAGCGCGCCTAAACGACGGGTAAAACTAGCACGTAGAAAGTCGGCATGATTCTCGCGAGCTGGTTGTGCTTGAACTTGTTCTTCAGGTTGAGCCTTGGTCTTTTTCTTCGATTTTTTCATTGATGTGGAATCTCTTTTTAGCGTGGCGCTAGTTTACCAAAAGCAAATGAATTTGTATTGATTTTACGGAATAAGGATATTCGAAATATAGAGTACAATTTAATACTTTTAGCTGATAAGATGCCTGCCAATCATCTCGCTATTGTTTTAATTGTGTTGTACTCAATAGTTTCTATGGATAAGAATAATAAGAACAGTGAGAACGCTATGAAATCTTGGATTTTTAGCTGTAATGACCAGACAACTCAACCACTTAGCGGCGAAGAAGCAATGCAGTATGTCGCTAACAATCCGACGGCTTACGCATGGCGACCGTCTTATACCCATTGGATGCCAGTAACCTACATTGCTGAATTTGCCAATATCATCAAAGCGCCAAAAGCACCCAGCACAGTTCCTAAAGAACTTATCGAACAGTTCATCACTAAAGAAAAAGCGCTGGTAGAAAATCTAAGTACCCTAGATGGCAAAATCATTAATGCGATTAACGCATTATCTGAGTTTGAATCTGAAGTAGAGTATTACAAAGAGCTCACGCGTAACTGTAATTTAGACGTGCAAGAAACGCTTAATAGCATCGAGCAGCAATACGCTCGTCTAAAAGCAAATCTTCAGAACTTCACCCAAAATGCAGCCAGCGATAAGAAAGCGTTTGCACAAACGGTAGAGCAATTCAAAAATGTATCGACGGGTGGAGAGGCCTTAACGCCAAAAAAGTCACCTGAGGTGCAGGAAGCACAAGCTGTAACGCCACCAACTGTTGCACCAGCGCAACCTGTTGTTGAGGATGTTCAAGTGTCCGCGACGCCAGAGCCCTTAGTTGCTAAGCCAGAGCCAGTTGTGAATGAAACTGTTGTCAGCGAAACAGTCGCTGATGAAGATGTGATTTTAGAACCTATTGTTACTGAGCAAGCACCAGCGATTTCTAAAGAATCGGTTTTAAAAGAGCCTGTTTCGAAGGAACTCGATTCAGAAAAACAAGTTTTAGAAGAGCCAAGTGTTTCCATTACCGAGTCTGATAGTTTCTCTATTGAAGATGAGTCTTTACCCGCTGTTGAAGCTGAAACTACAACAGGCCCAATCGTTGAACGAGTCGTGAAAAAGCCTGATGCAGTAGCGAGTCCACAAGCCAGCCGTGCTGCGGCGTCACTGTCTGAACAGGTCGAAAGCATCGCGCCTGAACCTAGTTATAGTCAGCCTGCGCCAAAGCAAATATCACGTGTTGAATTTAGCGAAGACATTACCGCCGAAGACTTGGCCATTGCCGCGAAAATTCAATCAATGACGATTGATGAAGATACGCCGCAGTCTTACGAATCACCAGCTCATGCCACAGGTACAGAAGGTGACTTTGACTATATTCTCAAAGGTAAATACGTCGATGATGGCAGCATTGGCCGCCGTGTCGACGAGAGTGTTGAAGATTCTGATGCCATCAGCGATCAGCTAGAAGAGGAAATGGTGGCGTCATACGACGATCAACCGAAACGCCGCCGCCGTCGACGTCGCAGATAAATCAATTGTTGGTTATTTAAACGAATAAACGCAAGTGACCAACAATTAACACTATTTGGCCAAAATCAGGCTTGCCAACATAGCAAGCCTAGGTATAATGCCAGACACTTATTTAGCAACAACCCCGCTAAATAGCCACATGAAATGCCGGTGTGATGGAATTGGTAGACATGACGGATTCAAAATCCGTTGCCTTCGGGCGTGGCGGTTCAAGTCCGCCTACCGGTACCATTTCGTGAATAAATAAACCAACGAAAGTTGGTTTTTTTATGCCTGTAAGAAAGTCGCAGACAGACAATTCTGCGCTCTCAATTGATACCATTTGGTGAATATTTAAACTTCGCTTAGACGAGTTTTTTTTATGTCTGTAAGAAAGTCACAGGAGTATCGTTACGAATTTTTAATGGGCTAGCTTCAGATTGCTAAAATTATTCATAAATTAAAAGGTGACTGTCCCTTTTTATTTTACTTAGCGCTCTAATCGACTCATATTTTGAGTCGATTAGCGTTGTTAATTGAATCATTTGTTTATTATCGACATTCGTCGGACTGTCATTGCACTTATTACGGTAGTGGTTATAGTGCTGATAGTGAGTTTGATGAATTGAGGAATACGTTATTTTACAGTCGGTTGGTTGGATGTTTGGCACTGTGCTGTCCTTTTGCTTATTGGCGATTGGCGCGCGGGAGTTAACAGGGGAATTGAGTACTTTTCAGGTGCTATTTTTTCGCGGCTTAATCGGCTTGGCGATAGTGACTGTGCTCATTATGGCCACTAAGGACTTCACGTTATTTACCACCAACAGACTGAAACTTCATGCGGCGCGCAATAGTATTCATTTGATTGGTCAATACGGCTGGTTTGTCGGCATTGCGCTACTGCCATTGGCGCAGGTGTTTGCGTTGGAATTCACGGTTCCGTTATGGACAGCGTTAATTGCGGCGGTGTCTTTAGGGGAGCGGCTGACGGGCAAGAAAGCGTTA
Organism: Psychrobium sp. MM17-31; assembly: GCF_022347785.1. Lineage (NCBI taxonomy): Bacteria > Pseudomonadati > Pseudomonadota > Gammaproteobacteria > Alteromonadales > Shewanellaceae > Psychrobium > Psychrobium sp. MM17-31. Next base: position 862,412 of record NZ_JAKRGA010000002.1, on the reverse strand, counting down.
TCTATTGTGTTGGGATTAATCGGTGTGCTGATTATCGTTAAGCCGTCGACTGATGCAGTCGATATGGCATCGTTGATTGTGCTTGGTGTGGCAGTTTGTTACGCGGTTTCTCATGTCGCCACGAAGTCACTTGCTAGTACTGAGCATCCGCTGACGATTCTATATATGATGTGTGTGATGCAGCTTCCCGTCGTATTTTTATTTTCGTTAGACAATTGGCAATGGCCGACGAGTGTTGAATGGATGTGGCTCACGCTTATTGGAATTACGGCACTGAGTGCGCATTTTTGTTTGGCTAAGGCCATGGCGACAACCGAAGTAACTCTGGTGATGATTATAGACTTCTTACGCTTGCCTGCCATTGGCGTTGTGGGCGTGTTGTTGTACAACGAAGCCTTTGAGTTGTCGCTGATTGTAGGCGCGCTTATTATGCTGCTAGGCAATGTGTGGGCACTATCGAGTAAAGGTAAGTCAGTTTCTTCGTGATTTATCCATTAAGTTTTTGTTTTTAATGAGTTATCATCGTTTTCGTTTTTAATGGAATATTACGTCATATGAAAAAAATCTCTTCACGCAGTACCTTCTTTAATAAAGTATTTTTTCCAATAATTTGGCTTGGTCTCTGTGTTGGTATGCTCGCCATCGGTATCTGGGGATCACTCGAGAATCCCATTGATTGGATGTTCATGGGGGCGCCTTTAATGTTTATGATTGTCGGCTATGTGGTAATGAAGGCTTTGATCTTTGATTTGATGGATGAGGTTTTTGACGCTGGTGATAGCTTGATTGTTCGCAATAAGGGACGAGATATTCGCGTTGCGTTGAAAGATATTAAAAATGTTAGTTATCAGGTCATGAGCAACCCGCAGCGGGTGACCTTGAGTTTGCGCAAGAAGATAGATTTTGGCCAAGAGATATCATTCACTCCGGTAACTTCTTTATGGGCATTTAAGAAGAATAGAGACATTTTAGCGTTGATTGATCGTATTGATGAGACACGAGGCTCTTAATGGATTTTAGCATTGAAGTTGATGATTTAAGTGATGGCGCTATTGCCGAGTTACTAACGATGCATTTACGTGAAATGCAAAAGTACTCTCCTGCAGAGAGCATTCATGCGTTAGATATGGATAAGCTACGCGATAAGTCCATGACATTTTGGAGCGCGAAATCAAACGGTAAGCTCGCGGGATGTGGCGCATTGAAATCTTTAACGGACAATAGCGGAGAAATTAAGTCAATGAAAACTCATCCAGCATTTTTGCGCCAAGGTGTTGCGCAGCGTATTTTGTCTGCGATTATTGAGTCGGCAACTACACGCGGCTACAAATTTTTGTATCTAGAAACTGGCAGCCATGACGCCTTTTTACCCGCGATTGCGATGTATGAGAAACACGGCTTTCGCGAATGTGGCCCTTTTGGTGATTATCAGCTTGATCCCCACAGTCGATTTTTCATGAATTCTCTCTAGAATGTTTTAATCAGTTATTACCTATTTGCGTTGTTAATTGCTCAACCTTACTTTGGTAATAGGCCTTAGAGTCTGCTTTCCCGTTGTTTTTAATAACTGCGTCGAGTGCTTTTTGATATGAAGATTTGGCTGCTTTAGTATCTTTCTCCTGTTCGTATAAAAAGCCTAGTGCTCCATAAATTCGTGATGCATCACGATAATTGGCGACCGTTTTATTCAGTAACTCGATTCCTCGATCTATTTTATTTTCTCCGTAAAACGCAAAGGCTAAGCCTGTGATCACGTGAATTGGGATCTGTGAGTTGTCGCCGTACTTTTTACCGCGTTGCTGGTAAAACTTGTTAAGGGCATCAAGACCACCAAACGTTTTGAATTCTTGATAAGTCTTTAATGCTGGTCCTTCGTAATCTTGATGAACATAGGCCAATCCTTGATAAAGAGCTATATAAGCTGCGGAAGTATGATTGTGTCTAGGATGCTGTTCAAATGTCCAATTTAGGGCGTTACTAGAGTTGAGTCTTTTAGCCAATTCATGGGCACTGTCTGAAAAGCCCTTACCTTCCCGTTCTGCTTGACCAACAGAAAAATAAATAGCGTTGGATGGCGCGGATTTTATTGTATTAGCTAGCTTTGCGATTAATTCTTTGTCTGAATCACCTAGAGCGGCGCTAGACGCTATCAAATTTTCAAAAGTCTGAGGTGTAGTCAGTTTCGTTGTTAGAGTTACAGTCCCCATCGCGGAATGCCCGAAAAGTGTATTGATATCTAATGCACGGAATTTATTTTTTAAATATGGCACAGCTTCTTCGGTGATAAATGCGAGGAACTTGTCTGATGCATCATAGGCATCACGCATTCTTTGCCCGGTATTATTTGGAATGCCTACAACTATTAATTCTGGAATCTTTCCACTTGCTTGTAACATGTCACTCGCCAACACTGCATGTTTAAAGTGGCTGTCGCCATCGAGAACGAGTAACACAGGGTAAGAAATAGTCGAAGAAGAGTAGGAATCAGGGAGGTGGATGAGTAACTCTCTATTCTCGTCGAGTATCTTTGATGAAATGTAGTGTATTTCGCCGAAGTTCTCATTGAGACTCTTAGGAATCGGTTGGGATGTATTGGCTGTGGCTTGCGAGGTGAAATAAAGCGTGAAAATCGTTACCAAGGCTGCGAGGGCGATATGTTTTTTCATTGTTTTTATAGTTTTTGTATGAATTACCATCAGAGTAATAAAGATTTGTATGTTTAAAAATCATAAAGTTGTAACGAATTTTAACAGCATTGTGTGATGTCTTTATTAGACACCGCTAGACCAAGGTCGAGCTCGTTTGAGTATCTTTTTTAGTCTTATTTTCTTACTATCGTTGATTATTATATTTTGCATTTTAATTTAATTAACTGTTTTAGCTGTTCTTTATTTATATTGTGTTATTTTTGGAAGTAGTTATTTTCATTGTTTCTATTTATTTAAAATAAGCGGCTGAGATATGGTTTGAGTCAAGCAATTAATTCCTGTGTTTATTCTTATAAAAACGGTGATACGGGCAATAAAGGTTGAGTAAAGTTTATGATTATTTCAGCATCGAATGATTACCGCGCAGCGGCTAAGGCGAAGTTACCGCCGTTTTTGTTTCACTATATTGATGGTGGTTCGTACGACGAGCAAACGCTGCGTCGCAATAGCGATGACTTAGCCGATGTTGCGCTGCGTCAGCGCGTGCTGCGTAATATGTCTGATTTAAGTCTCGACACTGAGTTGTTCGATGAAAAACTTGGTTTGCCAATCGCATTGGCGCCAGTCGGTTTAACGGGCATGTACGCTCGCCGTGGTGAAGTTCAGGCGGCGAAAGCGGCAGAGCGCAAAGGCGTTCCATTTACCATGTCGACAGTTTCTGTGTGTCCGATTGAAGAGGTGGTTCCTGCGATTTCTCGTCCGATGTGGTTTCAGCTATATGTGTTAAAAGATCGCGGTTTTATGCGCAATGTGCTTGAGCGCGCTAAAGCTACGGGAGTGAAGACGCTGGTCTTTACTGTTGATATGCCTGTGCCTGGTGCGCGTCACCGCGATGCTCACTCGGGAATGAGTGGCCCTAATGCGGCATTTCGTCGTGTGTTGCAATCAACTATGCATCCACGCTGGGCGTGGGATGTTGGCGTGATGGGTAAACCGCACGATTTAGGCAACATTTCTACCTATCGCGGTGAACCAACCAAGCTTGAAGATTACATTGGCTGGCTTGGTAATAACTTCGATCCTTCAATTTCGTGGAAAGATCTCGAATGGATCCGCGATTTTTGGGATGGTCCAATGATCATCAAAGGTATTTTAGATAAAGAAGATGCCCAAGACGCTGTGCGTTTTGGTGCAGATGGCATCGTGGTATCTAACCATGGCGGACGTCAGCTTGATGGCGTGCTCTCCACCGCTAAGGCGCTACCACCGATTGCCGATGCCGTAAAAGGTGATTTAAAAATCTTAGTTGATTCAGGCATTCGCACAGGCTTGGATGTGGTGAGAATGATTGCATTGGGCGCAGATTGCACCATGCTAGGCCGTGCCTTTGTTTACGCATTAGCAGCTGACGGTGAACGCGGTGTGTATAACGTGTTGGACTTAATTGAAAAAGAAATGCGCGTTGCGATGACACTCACTGGTGCTAAGAGCATTAGTGAACTAAATAGTGAAGCCTTAGTGAATATCGCTCGCGACTTGTAAACTTCTTGGCTTAATCAAATTGCTTATTCAAAACCTCGCTGCGGCGAGGTTTTTTGTTTTTGGATGATCGGTACTGTTTGGGACTGCGTATGTAAATCTATCCCTAATCAAAGAGATTTATTATGCGTGCAATTTTTGCAATGTTGCTGGTACTGACTGTTTCTGCTTGTAGCACTGTGTTTCCCAACCAAGATGTGACAGGACTTGCCTTTCCAAGTGTATCTGGCGAAAGTCTTTCTCAAAAAGCGGTGCTGATTCCACAAGATTTTTCTGGTGAGCCAACCTTGCTGCTTGTCGGTTATGTTCAAGACTCACAATTTGATATCGACCGCTGGCTTATCGGTTTAGATATGACGCAGACTCAAGTGGCAGTCTATGAAATTCCTACCATTGCTGGAATGTTTCCTCGTATGTTCAGTACCGTTATCGACAATGGCATGCGCGCTGGTATTCCAAAGGAGTTGTGGGGCGGTGTGGTGACGGTTTATAAAGATGGCGCAGCCGTTCAGGAGTTTACAGGCAATACTAACCCTAACAATGCTCGGGTGCTGCTGTTAGATAGTGCTGGTAAGGTGATTTATTTTTACGATCGCGGATTCGCCGTTGAGCCGCTGAATAATTTGCGCGCCGTACTTGCACAGGAGATAGCAAAGTGAGGGAAAAATTAACCATCTTTTATGATGGAGAATGTCCGTTGTGTTGTATGGAAATGGATAAACTGCGCGCCCGTGATAACAATAATTTGATTCGCTTGATTAACATTCACAGCAGAGACTTTGAGCGTTTTGAGCAAGTGACAAAAGCCGAGGCGATGGCGGTGTTGCACGGTGTCTATCAAGGACAAATACTAAAGGCGCTAGATGTGACTCATCGCGCTTGGCAGTTAGTTGGATTGGGATTTTGGGTAGCGCCACTGCTGTGGCCGATAATCAAACCCGTATCTCATCGTATATATCTGCAGGTGGCGAAGCATCGTCAGACTATCTCAAGCTTTCTACATCGCCGTTTTGGTTTGGGGCAAGCGCATTGTGACGGAGGTGTGTGTTATGCAAAAGAGCGCAACACTAATCATCGGCGCTAACAGCGAAATCGCTAAAGCGCTGGCTTGTGAATATTTCAGTGCAGACGAGCGTCTTATCGTGATAAGTCGCAATACAAGCCATTATGAGCAAGCTAAGTTCAATGGCGTTCATTGTATTGATATTGCTGATTATCAAGAAAGCTCGATTGAAGCGGCAACCCGTAAGATTGCGAAACTCAAAGATGACGTGATCATTGGACGAGTATTTATTTGTCATGGTGTCTTACACAACGATGATGTTTTTCCTGAAAAGCGCTTGGAAGATTTTTCGTCTAAAGCGTTTAATGACGTTATTGGAGCCAATACCACTACGCCGATGTTGTGGCTTAAATATCTATTGCCTTTGGTAAATTCTAAGTATCGTTGTGTGATGACGTTTTTCTCAGCCCGGGTTGGCAGCATTGGTGATAATGGATTAGGTGGTTGGTATAGCTATCGCGCATCAAAAGCAGCGCTTAATATGTTATTAAAATCAGCAGCAATAGAGCTTGGCCGCCGCGCTAAAAATGTTAAGTTGATTTCTTTTCATCCCGGTACTACGGATTCTCCGCTATCAAAGCCATTTTCCCATAATGTCGCGCCAGAAAAGCTGTTTAGCGCTGAATTTGTCGCGAAACAGCTGGTGGATATTGTCGAGCGCAGCAAGCTCGATGGCTTGCTGAGTTATCTCGATTGGCAAGGGAAAACTATTGAGTGGTAATGGCTAGCAATGAGAGTTACTGCCAACCTAATTTCCATTGTTTGGGATCTTTTAGATCGCGCCAGTTGATGGCGTATTCGTTGTTGTTGATGACAGCTTGGATGATGCACTGCTCAACGCGCTGTTCTTCGTCGTAGTCCACTTGAATGATAGCGAAGTGTTTTTCTTTGTTTGTGATATTTACCTTGGTCCATTTACTGTGGAGCAGGCTTTTAGGGCTAACTTTGTTCATAGTTACTCGCTAAAGCTAATGTTGTGCAGTGTTATGTGAAAAGGGGTGGGAGTTTTACTTGAAATTAATACGCCGATATCGCGAATTGAATCACTGCTCAATGTTGGCGCGTTGCTTATAAGTCGCCCGCGAAACGTTGCTTGGGCGTCTCGTAATGAGAGTTGATGGCTGATGGTTTGATTAGCCTTAGTTGGAAACTCTAGTTTATAACCAATTAAATAGCCGCGAAACAGGCTGCGAAATCTAAGCTGATAGTCATTGCCGTCGCCAGTCACAGTAATGTTAACAGTCTCAATACCTTCCTTAAGTGGCGGCAGCGCTGTGTAAGTACTGCTAAAACCGCCGTTATTTTCGGTAGAGATTTGGCCTGTGAATACAATGTCACCATTTACTTTAACGACATTTCCTTGAGAAAGTCCTCCCATGACACCGTCGTTGGTGATACGCCAGTTAGCGCTATTGAATGCTAGTTGAGTTGGCGTACTGCTTGTTTTTTTAGCGAGTGAAGGGTTGTAGGTCATTAACGCTAGTCCGATTATAGTGATTACTGTTTTCATCATGTCACCACTCATTGGTTTGTTAATCGCGAGCGATTTTTCTGATTAAATTTTCAAACTCGCTTCTAGCGATGCGATCTGACGATTCAATGGTGTACTTGTTGTGAAAGTAGATGGTCATAGTTAGCGTTTTATAACTAAGAAAGCAGGTATAACCATCAAAATCATGCCACGCACTGAGTTGGCGATAGTGATATTTACCATCGCGCTCGACACCATGTTCGAGTATTTTATTGAATACTTTTAAATAATTATGAAGCGCCATTGCGTTGCTACAACCAGATAGTTTCGTTTGTTGCTGCTGGCGATGATAAACCGCACATTTCGTCGTAAGCGGTCTGCAAGCTCAAGGTTGCCGATTGAACGTCATGCTGACGCAATAGTTGTTTCGCATCGCTAAGTGATTGGCAAATAGCTACTTCGCTAAGACTAGGCAGGGCTGAGAAGTTTCCTTGATTGTCGGTGGAGCCAACTAAATAGTGCGTACCGTCAGCAATGCCTATGATGGTAGGTTCGTGAGTCATAACGCTCTCCTTATTTAAGGTGGTTAAGTCATGAATACGAATGCTGTTTAATGAAAGATCATATTATTCTTACAACTGAAATTTGTTGTTGCTTCTATAAAGGAGCAACACCAAATTTCAGATAGCGCAGTGATTCTTGCGCTAAGAGGAACAAAGATAAAGTCATTAAAAATGATGTTCTATTGAGAATTTCCGTTACAGGTCGTCTTACTTAAAAACAGTGAGCTTACTAAACCTATTACAGATATCGCTGCCATCACTATAAACAATTGGTTGAATCCTGCTGTGCCTGGGGATGCATCTAGAATGCGTCCAGCGATAGGTGCGAAGAAAATATCTGGCGTGTAGCCCACCACTGAGATGATCCCCACTGCTGTGCCTGTGATGGCGCCGCTGATTTTAGATTCTGCTAAAAGTGCGAAGTAGACGGCGCGAACGGCAAATACTAAAACGAAGGTAATGAAGATATTAGCTTGCAGTAACCAAGACTCGCCTAATGGAATGAAACTTAAGTAAGCGGCGATTGCCAGTGCAAATATAATGCTGATGAGTTTACTTGGCTGTAATCGGTCGGCTAACAAACCTGCGCCAATGGCGACTAGAGGTCTTACAAAAGAGGCGTTAGATACTAGTTGCGCCGAAGCTACATCATCCATATTCAGCACCTGAGTCGCATAAAGGCCAAAGTAATCGATGCTCTTATAAGCGCAGTAGGCACTGAGTACGATCAGTGCTTGGCTAATGATACTTGGCTGTTTGATGACATCGAGAATAGTTTTTTTAATACTTCTATGCTCTGAGCTAGTAGCTGGGGTAAAGGGTATCATGATATATACCAGCGCCGCCGCTGCCAGTGTCAAGGTTGTATAGAAGGCGATAACGTATACTAAGGCCGCTTGTTTGTCCGCTAACGAGACTAATCCCGCTTCGCTAGGTAGATTGTAATTAAGGATGAGTACACTTACCGTAGCCATGGCTGCTGCCACTAAACCGCGCCCACCATCGAGAATCCCAAAGGCGATGCCTTGTGTGTTTTCGCCGCCCCACAAGCGAGTGATCTTTATCATAGCTGCCCAAAACAGCAGTATTGTGGTTACGCCCCAATAGCCGAATAGTATTGTTAATCCTAGTACTGATGGTATTTGCATTAGATAGAAGCCACCTAATGCAGTGGCTACTAGTGAAATAGTCATTAAGTTTTTAGCGGAAAAACGGTCGGCGATTGCGCCGCCGGGGAAATAAGCAATCATTGCCATAATGCCGTATAAACCGAAGATGTCGCCTAACTGGGTGTTAGAGAGCTCGAATACTTCTAACAGCGTTGGTCTGAAGAATCGCGCAATATGAAAAGGTAAGCTGAAAATGATTTCGCCTGCGAAGACGATAGCAAAGATGATGATAAAACGGTGAACCGGGGATATGTATTGCTGAGTATTCATGAATATTTACACATTTTTATCATTGTGAGCCCATCATAGTGCTGAAAGCGGCAAAGCAAGACGAAGGTTTGGACATTAAAAAGGCCCATAAAATGGGCCTTTAGAATCGAATTGTAAATTAGTGACGTTGTAGTTTTTCTTTGTGTTTGATCACTTGTCGGTCTAATTTGCTCACCATGGAATCGATGGCGGCGTACATATCTTCGTGAGATGACTGAGCGAAGACTTCACCGCCGTTGAGATGAAGGGTTGCTTCGGCTATTTGTTGGAGCTTTTCTACATTCAAAACGACGTGCACGTTATTGATGTGCTCAAAGTGTCGCTCAAGCTTGCTAAATTTACTGTGTACGTATTCGTGAAGAGATTCGGTAATTTCTACGTGATGACCAGATAAATTAATTTGCATAAAGTGTATCCTCCGTAATAGAGCTTACAACAAGCTCTTTCTTTGATTGGACGGTGGGATAGATAGCGCGTCGCGGTATTTTGCAATAGTACGTCTAGCTACTTTGATCCCTTGTTCCGCTAACAAATCTACAATTTTGCTATCGCTCAATGGCTTTTTAGGATTTTCCGCTGCCACCAGTTTTTTGATGATAGCGCGAATGGCGGTGGATGAGCATTCGCCACCATTCTCCGTACTTACATGACTAGAGAAGAAGTATTTAAGTTCAAAAATACCGCGTGGAGTGTGCATGTATTTTTGAGTGGTGACACGAGAAATGGTTGATTCGTGCATTTCTACTGCTTCGGCCACGTCATTTAATACTAGCGGCTTCATGGCTTCTTCGCCATATTCAAAGAAGCCGCGTTGCTGCATAACGATACAGTTGGCTACTTTTAGCAGTGTTTCGTTGCGGCTTTCGATGCTTTTAATAAACCATTTTGCTTCTTGTAAATGACCGCGAATAAACTGGCTGTCACCACTGGTTTTGCTGGTTTTAGACAGCGCCGCATATTGCTCGTTGACGCGAATCTTCGGCATACAATCTGGATTGAGTTCGACTTTCCAGCGCCCTTTTACTTTTTTCACAGAAACATCTGGGATGACGTATTCTTCTTTTTCTTTAACAACCGTTGTGCCCGGATGCGGGTTCAAGGTTTGAATTAGCTTGATGGCGTTGCCAAGCTGTAATTCTTTGAGCTTGGTTTTGCGGGCTAAGGTGCGGTAATCTCGTAGTGCCAGCATTTCCATGTAGTTTTCGACCAGCATAATGGCTTCGTCGCGCCATTCGGTGTCATCTGGCATGTGCTTGAGCTGAATAGCCAAACATTCGCTTGGAGTGCGTGCTGCTACGCCGATAGGATCGAAGTGTTGAACGCGTTTTAAAACCGCTTCTACTTCGTCTAGTTCAATTTCAGGATCTGACATTGCTTGTAGAATGTCTTCACAATCTTGTGTGAGGTAACCTGTTTCTTCAATGGCATCGATAATGGCAAAAGCGATAGCGCGATCGGTATCTGAAAATGGCGTTAGGTTAGCTTGCCACATTAGATGGTCTTGTAGATTTTCAGTGGTTTCACCTTGATAGACAAAATCGCTATCTGGGCCAGGAGTTGAAGATGAAACTGGCGCCGCTGGACCTGAAGATATGTAATCGTCCCAAGTGGTGTCAGTTGGTAATTCATCTGACACGCTGTTTTGATCAAGGGCTTCTGAGGTATCTATTGAGCTGGCATCGGATGGCGCTTCAAAATCGTCGTTGTTGTTGAACTCCTCTGATTTTTGTTCGCTTGTTGATGCGTCGGCTTTGTCGTTTGATTCAAAGTTTTCTTCTACTTCAAGTAACGGATTTGAGTCGAGTGCTTCTTGTATCTCTTGTTGCAGGTCGAGCGTTGATAGTTGCAATAAGCGAATTGCTTGTTGCAACTGAGGGGTCATAGTGAGTGACTGACCTAATTTTAACTGTAATGACGCTTTCATCTATATCCGTTATTGTTTTTCTTACTGTGACAGCTGCCTACTACTATAATCTGAATTGCTCACCTAAATAAACATCTCTTACAGTTTGATTGGCTAATATTTCATCGGGCTTGCCTTGGGCAATCATTTCGCCATGAGAAACGATATAAGCAAACTCACACACATCAAGGGTTTCACGTACATTGTGGTCGGTAATTAATACGCCGAGACCACGGTTCTTTAATTGCTCGATTATTTGTTTTATGTCAATTACCGAGATGGGATCGACGCCTGCAAATGGCTCATCGAGTAAAATGAACTCGGGATCAGCGGCAAGGGCGCGGGCGATTTCGACGCGGCGACGCTCGCCACCAGAGAGTGCCATCCCTAAACTGTCACGAATGTGTTGAATGTGAAACTCATCGAGTAAGCTCTCTAGCTTTTCTAGGCGCTGTTTCTTGTTGAGATCTTTGCGGGTTTGCAAGATCGCCATAATATTGTCAAAGACAGTGAGCTTGCGAAAGATTGACGACTCTTGCGGCAGATAACCGATGCCTTGGCGCGCACGCAAATGCATTGGCATCAACGTCATATCGGTATCGCCAATAGTCACTTGGCCGTTGTCGCTTGGTACAAGTCCAACAACCATGTAAAAGGTCGTTGTTTTACCGGCGCCATTAGGACCGAGTAGGCCAACGATTTGGCCTTTGGATACTTCTAAACTGACGTCTTTTACAACCTGACGGCCAGAGTAATTTTTTGCTAGATGTGAAGCGCTGAGTTTGCTCATTTATTCTTTTTCGTCTTTTTTAGGCTGCTTGTCTTCTTTAGGCTGCGGCTCTTCTTTAGGCTGTAGCACCGTAGTCACTTGTTCGTCGTTTTTTGGGTTGCCGTCGGCATTGAGAATACGTTTTTCAATATCGTAGTTGATGGCGTCGCCACTCACTGTATTCTCGCCCCATTTTACTGAAACGCTTTTTGACATTTTGATAAGATTTTTGGCGCGTTCAAATCGGATGTCTTTGGCTTGGGCAGAGATCTTCGCGCCATCATCCATCGTTTGCGAGAAGCTCGCTGGCTTGCCACTAAACACCATGACTTCTTCGCCGCGGCGGCCGTGATTGTACACTTCAAGGTAGTCGGCGCTGATATTGATTGAGCCTTGTGTAATACGTACATTGCCTTTGTAGATGGCAATGTTTCTACCTATATCGATATTTTGATTGTCGGCACTAATTTCCGCTTTTTTGGTTAAATCGTCTGTTAACGCGTGCACATTGGTTTGTGTTAACACACCAACTAACAATAGGGCACTAAGGCGTAATAGTTTCATAGGTTGCCTGTATATCTTTAATTAATTCAAATTGTCGCAGATTGAGATCTGCTTTTAAGCCAATTCCGGTGGCGTTGTATTGTGTTCCTTCAATAATAATCTTTTTGTCACTAGTGACTTGCATCGTCGTTAAATTAACCTCCAAATAAGAGGTTTTAATTTGCTTCAACGATTGCTCTGGATCTGTTGAGCTAATGATGACATTGTCATTGAGTATCACGCGATCGTTTTGATCGAATACGCCGTTATCTGCATCGATCTTCCAATGGGGAGCACCATTTTTAGGATAAATAACATAACTTGGCTTAACAAAGGTCGTCACGCTATCGTCATAGTATTCCATTTTTTCGGCTTTCACTAATGACTCGAGTGCGCCTTGTTCGTCAAAGCGTCTTAGTGTCATGTCTTTGGCTGTAAAATCTGGCAAATAAACATCTTGTGCTGGCGTTTGTTTTTCTTCAGTTACCGACCAAAACGGGTTGTAGAAAAACAGCGCACAAGAGGCAAAGAAAAGCCCGATTAATACAATAATTCTCGTCATACACTCATGCCTTCGGCATTTTCCAATTGGCCATTACTCGCCAATATTAAATCACTTAACTCACGCACTGCGCCAAAGCCACCCGGTGTGAACGTGGTGTAATCACAGTCGTTGAGCAATAAAGGATGGGCATCATTTACTGCGACACCTAAACCGCAATCATCCATCACGATTTTATCGACAACATCGTCGCCAATGTAGGCCACTTGGGCTGGCGTTAAGTTCAATTTAGTTAGCAGCTCTTGGTAGGCGGCGAATTTGTCACTTTGGCCTTGGTAGATGTATTTAACGCCAAGGCCCGTCATGCGATTTTCAACAATCTTTGATTTACGACCCGTGATAATAGCCACTTCAATGCCTGCGTTGAGTAATGATTTTACGCCAAAACCGTCTTTGGTGTGGAAGGCTTTAAGCTCTTCACCATCATTGCCCATGTAGACACGGCCATCTGAAAACACGCCATCTACGTCGCAAATCAGTAACTTAATTTGCTGCGCCTTAATCCAAGCTGACTCGTTAATGGTGCCGTAAATAGTTTCGACTTGCTTCACTACATTACTCCCGCTCGAACCATATCTAGCATGTTTAATGCGCCGACAGGCTTGTCATTTTCTAACACGAAAAAGCCGTTAATATTGCATTCTTCCATGGTTTTTAGTGCAGAAGCTGCCAAGACGTTTTCAGTTAGAACTGTTGGGTTTTCAGTCATGACTTGCGCAATGCTAGTCGTGTGAAAATCGATGCGTTGATCGAGTGTGCGGCGTAAATCACCGTCGGTGAATATGCCGATAAACTTACCTTGTTCGTCTACGACACCTGTCATACCGAGGCCTTTTTCTGAAATTTCTACTAGTGCGTGACTGACGCTGGTATCAGTTTTAACTAGTGGTAATTCATCGCCTGTGTGGGCTATGTCCATAACGCGGAGTAGTAATTTCTTGCCGAGCGCGCCACCGGGGTGAGATAGCGCAAAATCATCGGCGGTAAATCCTTTAGCTTGCAGTAGCGCAACGGCAAGGGCATCCCCCATTGCTAGGGTTGCTGTGGTGCTTGAGGTAGGCGCAAGGCCTAATGGACAAGCTTCTTTCGAAACCGAGATACACAGATGAATCTGGGCGAGTTTTGCCATCGCTGACTGCGGGTTGCCTGTCATCGAGATAACTGGTGTGCCTACGCGCTCAATCACTGGAAACAAGGTAAGAATTTCTGCTGAGGTACCTGAATTGGAAATGGCTAACACGACATCATCTTGGCTGATCATGCCAAGATCGCCATGGCTAGCTTCACTAGGGTGAACAAAAAACGATGACGTACCTGTGCTGGCTAATGTCGCGGCAATTTTGTTGGCAATATGGCCTGACTTGCCCATGCCCATCACTATCACTTTGCCCTTGCAGTCTAGTATCAACTGACACGCCTGTGCGAAGGCTTCGTCGACGTATTGAGTGACTTCGTTGAGTGCGGCGATTTCAGTTTCTATAACTGATTTTCCCCACTGACATAGTTCTTGCGCTGTAGCCATAAAAATCTCTCGTTAACCAAATAGTAAAAATTGATAAGCGATGAATATGGCAAATAAGATACCACCTTCAAGTCGAGTAATTTTACGCTTACCAAAAAGATGCCAGCTCATTAAGAATAATAACGCAGTAAGGCCGACAACCATGTATAAATCGCGAGTTGCCGCTTCTGGATCGAATCCACCTGGGTTAAACAGTGCTGGCATTGCCAATACGGCGAGAATGTTGAAAATGTTTGAACCTACGACGTTACCAAGCGCAAGGTCGTGTTCATTGTTTTTGATACTGGCAATTGACGCGGCGAGTTCTGGCAAGCTGGTGCCAATTGCGATAATAGTTAAGCCAATAATGAGTTCAGATAAACCAAAGTAGCGGGCAATGTCGCTAGCGCCTTCTACGACATAATGGGAAGCGACAGGCAGCATTACCATGCCTAAAATCACCCAAAATGCAGCCATCGCATTTGATACGCCTTCTGGGACATCTTCTTGGGCTTCTTCTAGCAGTGGATCTTTATGTTTTTTATCACGTAGCGTTAACCAACACAGGCCACCAATGGTCGTGAAAAATAAGATGATTAACACTAAGCCTTCAGTAAAGGTTAAGGTTTGGTCCCACAGCATGTAGGCCGCGATTAATGTGACAAGCAGTAGAATAGGTAGTTCGCGTTTAAGCAGCTGTGAATGAACAACCAAGGGCTGCAGTAATACGGTTATACCAAGGACCAATGCAATATTGGTTATGTTAGAACCCAGCGCATTACCTATTGCAGTATTGCTGTTGCCATCCATTGCTGAGGTAAAGGCGACCATGATTTCCGGCGCTGACGATCCCATTGCTACTATGGTTAAACCAATGATTAGTGGCGGTAAACCGAAGTTACGGGCTACTGCTGCTGCGCCGTATACAAATTTATCGGCACTCCAGATTAATCCGACGAGACCAGCAAGTAAGATGGCAAAACTACTGCCTAATTCAGGGAATGTCATGGGGAGAAGGTAGTCCTCAGCGTATAAAGCAGTAATTGTCCCTATTTAGTTGCTAAAAATAAAGTATAAAAACAGGTTATTTTGCGATAACTCAGATAATAACGAACAAATAACGGCGGGTTAAAGTCATTTTACAATCTGTGACAATTAAATAATTATCATTTTATGCGAATTATTTAAAATTTTTGCGGTCGTAGACCGTGTCCGACATAGGATATAATCAACATTCATTGTACCCTTGTTGGAAAATCGATTAAAATTCTTGAGATTAGCACTGCTCATTCATTGCATTTGTCTATACTCTCGTGAATTAACAGCAAGTAATAGGCAAAAATACCGCGTCATTAAGGACAATACACTTTTGAATCAAACAGATAATATAATCGAAATATCTGCGATGAACTTTAGTCGTGAAGATAGAGTGATTTATAACGATATTAATCTTTCTGTGCCCCGTGGCAAAGTAACGGCCATTATGGGGCCGAGTGGGATAGGGAAAACCACGCTGCTACGCCTTATCGGTGGACAAATTAAACCGAGTTCTGGCTCAATTAAGTTTAACGACCAGGAGTTAGTGGGCATCGATCGCAAAGCGCTTTACAAGGTGCGCCGCAAGATGGGCATGTTATTCCAATCTGGTGCATTATTCACCGAGCTTAGTGTGTTCGATAATGTGGCGTTTCCAATTCGTGAGCACACTGATTTACCAGAATCAATTATCCGCAAAGTCGTGTTAATGAAACTCGAAGCCGTGGGTTTACGTGGTGCAGCTAATTTGTTCCCGTCAGAGCTGTCTGGTGGTATGGCAAGACGAGCAGCGTTAGCGCGAAGCATCGCATTGGATCCTGATTTAATCATGTATGATGAGCCATTTACTGGCCAAGATCCTATTTCAATGGGTGTTATCGTTCGCCTGATTAAAGAGTTAAACGATGCCTTAGGCGTGACTTCAATTGTGGTCTCTCACGATGTTGATGAAGTACTAAGTATCGCCGATTACGTTTACATCATCGCTAATAAAACGGTTATTGCTCATGGCACGCCAGAGCAGTTGCGCGGTGAAACGTCTCCTCAGGTTGTTCAGTTTATGCAGGGTAACCCAGATGGCCCAGTGCCTTTCCATTTTCCAAGTGAAGATTATAAGAAGGATTTGCTAAATCATGTTACTTAACACTATTGCAAATCTAGGCCGCAATGGTTTGTCTACCATTGCCGGATTAGGCCGCGCAGGGGCGATGTTATTTGGCGCCTTAAAACCGTCGGGGCGCGGATTTAAAATATTACCTTTATTAATTAAGCAGCTTTATGTTGTTGGTGTGCAATCACTAATTATTATTGTGGTATCAGGCCTCTTTATTGGCATGGTGTTATCACTGCAAGGCTACACCATTCTTGTGGGCTATGGCGCAGAGCAAAGCTTAGGGCAAATGGTTTCTTTGTCGTTACTTAGAGAGCTCGGTCCTGTAGTTTCCGCGTTGCTATTTGCTGGTCGAGCAGGTTCTGCGTTAACTGCTGAAATTGGCTTGATGAAAGCAACGGAGCAGCTTAGCTCGCTTGAGATGATGGCAATAGATCCACTGCATCAAATAGTTGCGCCGCGTTTTTGGGCGGGCGTGATTAGCCTACCTTTACTAGCGGCGATTTTCTCGGCGGTGGGTATTTTAGGTGGCCACTTAGTTGGTGTTGATTGGTTAGGTGTTGACAGTGGCGCATTTTGGTCGGTGATGCAATCGTCGGTTGAATGGGGCGAAGATATCGTTAACGGCGGTATCAAGAGTATTATTTTCGCTATCGTTGTAACGTGGATTGCCTTACACAAAGGGTATGACGCGGTGCCAACTTCGGAAGGTATTAGCGCGGCAACCACATCAACTGTAGTTCAATCGAGTTTAGCAATTTTAGGTTTAGATTTTGTATTAACCGCAGTCATGTTCGGTTAATCACAGTTAAGTATATTGGCCATCGCGCCAAAGTTAGTTTGCCATTGACGGCGCAAGGAAAAAATAATGAGTAGAAAAATAGAATTATTAGTGGGCGCATTTTTATTTGCAGGCATTGCTGCGATATTGATGTTGGGCTTGAAAGTAGCAGATAGTCAGTTGGGCGGTAGTTCAGAGAGCTACCAGCTCGTTGCTAAATTTAGCAATATTGGTGGTCTAAAAGTTCGTTCTTCAGTGAAGGTTGGCGGTGTTGTGGTTGGCCGCGTTTCATCGATTAGCCTTGATGATGATTTCTCACCTAAGGTAGTGATGGAAATTGACACGAAGTTTAACCAGTTTCCTGATTCTAGCTCGGTAGCCATTCTAACTTCTGGTTTGTTGGGTGAGCAGTTTGTTGGCTTAACACCGGGTTTTGTTGACGAAGAAACAGAAATCTTAGCTGACGGTGATGTCATTGAAGATACTCGCTCAGCCATGGTATTAGAAGATTTAATCGGCCAGTTCCTATACGGCAACAGTGAAGACTAGGAGAAAGATTATGAAAGCATTATTTACCAAGTTAAGTGCATTGTTGCTTACTGCTGTATTCGCTTTTGGCAGTGCCAATGCTGCCGAAATAGAACTATTTGACATGAAAGATCCTCATGCGCTGATCAAAAACGTGTCAGAAAAAACTTTTGCGCGCTTTAGAGCTGACCGCGAGCTAATCGACAAAGATCTAAACCATTTAAAAGTCATTGTCGAAGAAGAGTTGATGCCTTATATCAATGATAAACGTGCTGCGGGCATGGTGTTGGGCAATAAGCACTATAAGAAAGCGCGTAAAGACAAAAAATTTAGCGCTTTTCGCGCGGCATTTCGCGATTACTTAATTCTGACTTACGCTAATGTTTTTACACTCTATGACAATCAAAAGATTGTTTATGAGCCGGCAAAAGCAGTAGAGGGGAAAGTTGCCACAGTTAAAGTAACTATCGTTGATGCACAGCGTCCTCCAGTTGATATTGATTTTAAGTTGCGTAAAAACAAAAAAACAGGTGATTGGAAAGCCTATGACATGGTTGCTGAAAGCATCAGCATGGTATCAACGAAAGCAAAAGAATTTGATGCCATCATTAATAAGAAAGGCATCGATTACTTGATTAATCAGCTTAACAAAAAGGCAGCTGAATCAGTTGAAGCTAAGGCGAAATAATGACAGTTGAATGGCAATCAGCTGGAGATAATAAAGTGGTGTTGACTGGTAAATTGTCGCAGTCGACAGTTCCTTCATTAATTCCTATTAAAAAGTATCTACAGCAGTATAATGACCAGCTTTATATCGACTTAGGGCAATTAACGAAAGTCGACAGTGCGGGACTCGCTTACCTTGTGGAATTACAGCAATACTGTCATCACAAGGGGATTTCATTGCAATATGAAGGCGCGACACCAGCGCTAGAAAAGTTAGTCGCGCTGTATAATGCCGAATCATTACTGGCAAATTAGGTTTTGCGGTTAAGTAGAGAATTTAAGTTTAGAGGTTGTAATGGAAATTGAAGAAATCAAAGCGCTGATTGAAGCGCAGCTAACGTTAGACGAATTACACGTTAAAGGTGAAAACGGTCATTACCAAGTAATTGCTGTATCAGAAATGTTTGAAGGCATGAGCCGCGTAAAACAGCAACAAGCTATTTATGCACCGCTTAACGAAGTTATTGCATCTGGCGCTTTACATGCCGTACAAATCAAAGCATTCACTCCTGAAAAATGGCAGCGTGAGCAGCTGTTAAATCCTCTAAATTAAGGTTCGTTCGTGCAAAAACTGAAAATTACCGCTGTTGATAGCTTGCAAGGTGACGTAACTATCTCAGGCGCGAAAAATGCGGCGTTACCTATTTTGATGGCAACGATTTTAGCCACGGGCGATACGACTATTACTAATGTTCCTGAGTTAAACGATATCCGTACGACAGGTAAAGTTCTAGAGAGCTTAGGCGCAAAAGTTGTTTTCGAAAACAACGAATTTAAGGTAAATGCCTGCGGTATTAATCAATACTGTGCACCTTATGATTTAGTAAAAACAATGCGTGCGTCGATTTTGGTATTGGGCCCATTATTAGCGCGCTTTGGCGAAGCCGATGTTTCTCTACCTGGTGGTTGTGCAATCGGTGCTAGACCAGTAAATCTGCACTTGCAGGGCCTCAAGCAAATGGGCGCGGAAATTAGTGTTGATAACGGTTATATCAAAGCACGTGTCGATGGTCGTTTAAAAGGCGCTACCATCTTTATGGATATGGTGAGTGTCGGCGCCACTGAAAACCTTATGATGGCGGCTGCGCTTGCACAAGGAACTACGGTTCTTGAAAACAGTGCCCGTGAGCCTGAAATTGTTGATTTAGCGAATTACTTAATTGCGATGGGCGCCAAAATTTCTGGAGCAGGTACAGATACTATCACTATAAAAGGTGTTGATGAGCTTAAGGCGACTCAGTACAGTGTGATGCCTGATCGTATCGAGACTGGTACCTTCCTAGTCGCTGGCGCAATTACTCGCGGCAAAATCCGTTGTTTGAATGCTGATGCAAGTTCATTGGAACCAGTGATTGCCAAGCTTGAAGAAGCTGGTGCAGACATTGAAGTTGGCGACGATTGGATTAGCCTTGATATGCACGGAAAACAGCCGAAAGCGGTTAATATTAAAACAGCGCCACACCCAGCATTTCCAACGGATATGCAAGCGCAGTTTTGTGTACTCAATGCACTAGCTGATGGCAGTGCTAATGTCGTTGAAACGATTTTTGAAAATCGCTTTATGCACGTGCCTGAATTGCAGCGTATGGGAGCGACAATCGAGTTAGAAGGCAATATGGCTATTTGTCATGGTAAGTCTCGTTTGAGTGGCGCACAGGTGATGGCAACCGATTTACGCGCCTCAGCGAGTTTGGTGATTGCAGGTTTAGTGAGTGATGGTGAGACGGTAGTTGATCGCATTTATCACATAGATCGCGGTTACGAAAAGATTGAAGAAAAGCTCAATGGTTTAGGTGCAAATATTTTGCGTTTAGCTGAGTAGTTTTCTCATCAGAGATTAGATTCTGAAAACGCCCGTTAGGGCGTTTTTTTTATGGGCGATTGATTGTGTTGAGGATTAGCGGTGGGCGTTGCACCGTTTTCATACTCAAGTTGAACGACTCTGTTCCCCGTAGCACTGTCAGTTCGATTTCATTGTTAGGCTTGGTTTCTGATATCACGTGCAACAAGTCGTCGATACTCGCAAATGGGGTGTTGTTCACCGCGACGATAATGTCGCCTACTTCCATTCCGCCGATGTCTGCTGGACCATTGGGTTCAATCGCGCTAACTTCGCCATAGGTTGTTCTATTGTCTTGCCGAAATACTCGATCAATATTAAAACCAAGTGAACCGCGCGGCACGTAACCTTCGGCAATAATATCTTTCAACACTTTGTAGGCGATTTTGGCGGGAATGGCGAAACCAATTCCATTGCTACTGTTAGTATCAAGTGATTGAAAGTTAGCAGCATTAATTCCCACCAACTCACCGCGGGAATTGATCAGTGCGCCACCTGAATTGCCGTCGTTGATCGCGGCATCTGTTTGAAGCAGGTGTTGAAACGCCGAACGAGTAATGCCGCGAGTTCGTCCCGTCGCACTGACAATACCTTGGGTTATCGTTTGTCCCAGATTATATGGATTACCGATAGCCAACACCAGATCGCCTATTTGTGGTTCTTTCTTTAAATCAAATGGAATGACAGGCAAGTTATCTTCTTTGATATGGAGTATAGCTAAGTCCGTGTAATCATCTGTACCGACAATAGATGCGATGGCGTGGCGGCCATCTTGCAATGCGACATAGATAATATCAGCGCCGCTAATCACGTGCAGATTAGTAATAATAATGCCATTAGATGACATGATAACGCCAGAGCCTAAGCCTTGAATATCAGCTTTAGAGTTATTAAATGGATCTCGGTGCTGGGTAATTGAATAAATGTTTACAACTGCAGGCGCTGAGCGTTTTATGGCATAGGAATATGACAATGGCGCTGTGTGTGTAACCAGCCATTCTTTAATTGCACTGAGGGTGGCTGTTCGCGTATTAGGTAATGCGATAACGATAACAGCGCCTATCGCAATACCGACGGCGACCGCTTTGAATGTAGAGACTAACCCTTTGAACACACCTAATACTCATATAAATGACGGACTGGAAAGATTAACATAAGCGGTTAATTTTGGGGAGGAAAAATAAAAGCCAGCGCGAGGCTGGCTTTTGTTCTGGAGTTACAGTCTATTATTTTAAAATGATGTAGAGCACGTTGTTACCGCGTTTAACACGCAGTGCTGCAACATCTTCGTGATCTTTTACATAATCACGTAATTCGCCAACCGTTTTAACACGTGTTCTGCCAGCTGCAATAATGATATCGTCGTTGCGTAATCCCACTTGGAATGCAGGCGAGTTACGCTGAATATCGCTCACTAAAATGCCTTTTACTGAACCGTCTTCGGCATTTGAAAGCGTTGAGCCTTCAAGGGCAGGGTGAATAGCACCAGCGTTTACATCAGTGCCATCAGCTTTCTTAAGTGTAACGTTAAAAGTTTTTTGTTTTCCGTCACGGATAACGGTGATTTTTAACTTGCTACCAGCGCCCATGGTGCCGATTTTCGCTTTAAGATCACCAAAGCCTTTGATTGCTTTACCGTTGATCTTAGTGATGATGTCACCTGCTTCAATACCGGCTTCTTGCGCAGCTGAATCGTCCATCACTTGACTAACGAAAGCGCCGTGCTTGGTTTTCTGACCGAAGCTTTCTGCCAGCTCTTGAGTTAGTGGCTGACCGCTAATACCCAATACGCCGCGGCGAACTTCACCAAACTCGATAATTTGTTTAACGAGGTTATCTGCCATGTTAATCGGAATGGCAAAACCGATACCTACGTTACCACCGGTTGGTGCAATAATCGCAGTATTAATACCAATTAGCTCGCCCTTTAGATTTACTAAAGCACCACCTGAGTTACCGCTATTTATCGCAGCATCAGTTTGAATGAAGTCTTCAAGGTTTTGATTGTTTAAGCCTGAGCGACCTAAGGCTGATACGATGCCTGATGTCACCGTTTGACCTAAACCAAATGGATAGCCGATTGCCACCGTGAAATCACCAACGCGTAGATCATCTGAGTTGGCCTTTTTTACTTCCACTAAGTCTTCGCCTTCAATTTGCAGTAATGCGACATCGCTTTGTGGATCGGAACCGATCATTTTCGCTTCAAAGCTACGACCGTCGTTTAATGACACTTTGATTTTATCTGCATTATCAACAACGTGATGATTAGTAAGAATGTATCCTTCATCGGCATCGATAATTACGCCAGAGCCTAAACCACGAAATGGTTGTTCTCGTTGTTGCCCACCGCGACCAAGGAAAGGTCGGAATGCTTCAGGAATTCGGTTACGAGTTTTTTGTGTGCCTTCTACAGAAATTGATACTACACCTGGAGTTACTTTTTCTAACATAGGTGCAAGACTTTGTGATGCACTGCTAGAGCTTGGCCACGCTGCTTGAGAAGGCGCTGAGGTAAATCCAAGAGAAAGCGCGAGTAATGCGGCACTAATTACAGTAAGTTTCTTAGTCGTCATAGTGTTGTGTCTCCTAACTAAAAAGAATGCGTCTATTCAAAGTGACTGGCTTAATTAGTATTAGTTCCAGTTCAAGTTCATTCAATGGTACAACTGCATTAAATTTAAACAAAAATGTGAGCTAAGCATAAAAAAAACGCTAGCGAACGGATAAGTTGGCTAGCGTTTTTTATGCTTAGGCGACTTAAGTTACGCTGAAGCTTTGTCTTTGTCATCATCAGCTTTCGGCGTGATAATGTTATGGGTGCCTTGTACGTAGTCATTTGGCTG
Organism: Psychrobium sp. MM17-31; assembly: GCF_022347785.1. Classification (NCBI taxonomy): domain Bacteria; kingdom Pseudomonadati; phylum Pseudomonadota; class Gammaproteobacteria; order Alteromonadales; family Shewanellaceae; genus Psychrobium; species Psychrobium sp. MM17-31. Next base: position 839,544 of record NZ_JAKRGA010000002.1, on the reverse strand, counting down.
GGCTGCAACCACTTCTTCTGTATCATTAGCCGCTTCTTGTGCTTCTAATTCAACTTCGCTAATCGCTTCTTGAACTAAGCTTGCTTCTTTAGGCTCTTTAAACGGAATCTTAATAATTTCGTCACTTTCAGGAAGTAGGCTTTGCTGAGCTTGTGCCATGTGCTGATAAACGTTGCGATATTCTTGCGCCATATTGCCAAGCAGTTCCGCGCTTTGCGCAAAATGCTGCTCAACATCTTGCTTGTATTGATTGAGCTCGGCTTCTAGTTGCTGAGTTTTAGCCTTTTCTGCACTGTTGTCTGCAGAAGTATTTGACGTGACCTTGCCAACGACAAAACCAATTACCGCAGCAATAACAATTAAAAGAATGCTAATCGTCAAATCCATAGTGTCTCCTAAAGAATGATAGTGCCAGTTTTAACGAATGTGCTAATATCACTGGCTTTGAAAATACGTCCTTAAATCAACCGTCAATTGTTACCCAAAGGAAAATTGCGATCTATGGCTCAGCTTACCCCGTTACAAAAATATCAACAAGACTTAACACGTGATGATTTTAGCTACGACGGAGCTCAAGAGAACGCCGTAAAACACTTACAACGTTTATTCGATGACCTGACTGCGCCACAAGATAAGCCTAAGGGATTTGCACACAAATTGAAATCATTCCTTGGTGGAAAAGAAGAAGTTAGATCAATAAAAGGGTTGTATTTTTGGGGCGGAGTTGGCCGCGGTAAAACTTATTTGGTAGATACTTTTTTTGAGGCTTTGCCGTTTGAGCAAAAAATGCGGGTGCACTTTCACCGTTTTATGCATCGCGTTCATCACGAGCTTACTCAGTTGCAGGGGCAAAGTGATCCTTTAAAGATCATCGCGAAACAATTCGCACAAGAAGCCCGCATTATCTGCTTTGATGAGTTTTTCGTATCGGACATTACCGATGCGATGATCCTCGGCGGCTTATTCCAAGAACTCTTCGGGCATGGCGTAATTTTGGTGGCAACCTCAAACATTATTCCCGATGAACTTTATCGCAACGGTTTGCAGCGCGCCCGTTTCTTACCCGCAATTGCATTAATTAACGAAAACACTGAAGTTGTGAATGTCGATTCCGGCGTCGATTATCGTTTGCGGGCACTTGAGCAGGCGGAAATCTACCACTATCCATTAGATGAAGTGGCTGATAGCAATTTGCTGACGTATTTCGAACAATTAGCGCCAGAACCAGGCCATGACGTCGGTAGCATCGAAGTTGAAGGGCGTGCCATTGATGTGCGATTAGATGCCGATGGCGTTTTATTAGCTGAGTTTAGAGCGTTGTGTGATGGGCCGCGTAGCCAGGTTGATTACATGGAAATTGCTCGTTGCTATCACTCTGTATTGGTGAGTAACGTTGAGCAAATGGGGCAAGGTGTTGATGATATTGCGCGTCGTTTTATCGCGATGGTGGATGAGTTTTATGAGCGCCGCGTTAAATTGATAATCTCGGCTGAAGTCGCGATGGAAGATCTGTATACCAAAGGGCAACTAGAGTTTGAATTTAAGCGTTGCCTTAGCCGTCTTCAAGAAATGCAATCTCACGACTACTTAGCTGAAGCCCACAAGCCATAAAGCGATGATTAGCTGCGCCAAGTCTCTTGTTTTTGTGAGAGACTTGGCGAAATTTATCAAAGCCACTAAAAACCGCAAAAAACCTTACCCAAATTGATAATTAACAGGTGATTTTTCATTCGCCGTCTTGTATAATCCTGCGCCTGCCCAAGTTAGTTGTGTATTCTTTTTCCCGAGATTATGCAGCGTTCGCTTTCGAAAATTACTCGAAGGGGTAAGATTCAAGCACACTGGACATTGTTTTTGTCTTGCTTTGATTGTTTGTGGCAGACAAAAGCATAAATAAAAATTTTATATGGGTTTTATATATAATGAAAACTTTTAGCGCAAAACCAGAAAGCGTAAAACGCGACTGGTATGTTGTAGATGCTGACGGTAAAACGTTAGGTCGTTTGGCTACTGAAATCGCTTCACGTTTACGTGGTAAGCACAAGCCTGAGTACACTCCACACGTTGACACTGGCGATTACATCGTTGTTATCAACTGTGAAAAGATTGCTGTAACTGGTGCAAAACGCACTGATAAAACTTACTACCACCACACTGGTTACATCGGTGGTATCAAGTCTATCACTTTCGATAAGTTACTTGATAAAGCTCCTGAGCAAATCATCGAGAAAGCAGTTAAAGGTATGTTGCCAAAAGGTCCTCTAGGCCGCGCAATGTTCCGTAAGTTGAAAGTATACGCGGGTTCTGAGCACCAACATGCTGCTCAACAGCCTCAAGTTTTAGACATCTAATACGGAATTTAAGCAAATGGCAGAAAATCAATACTACGGCACAGGTCGTCGCAAAAGCTCAGTAGCTCGTGTTTTTATTAAAGCAGGTAGCGGTAACATCACTATCAACAACCGTCCATTAGACGAGTTCTTTGGTCGTCCAACTTCTTGTATGGTTGTTCGTCAACCATTAGAGCTAGTTGAAATGACTGAAAAATTCGACGTGAACGTTACTGTTAAAGGTGGTGGTACTACTGGTCAAGCTGGTGCTATCCGTCACGGTATCACTCGTGCACTAATGCAATTTGATGAATCTCTACGTTCTGAACTACGTGGCGCTGGTTTCGTTACCCGTGATGCACGTAAAGTTGAGCGTAAGAAAGTTGGTCTACGTAAAGCACGTAAGAAGCCACAATTCTCAAAACGTTAATCGTTATATGCAGTTATTTTGGTTTGGGTTGTTTTACAATCCTCACCAAATGCAAAACGACAAAAACCCAGCTCCGGCTGGGTTTTTTTATGTCCAGGATGGACAGTACGGCGCGGTACCATGGATGGCAAAGAGCGACGCGATTAAAGCGAGCGCTAATGCGTAGTTATGGACGACGAAAGCAGTGTTCCGGAAGCGCTCATTAATCTCAATAGATCATTTAGGCAAGGAGCTGGGATGTTCAGGAATGAATCGTCAGGCTTTATGCTCCTGCAAAGCCTAAGTACCTACATCCATGTAGGCACCGGCTTTTGGCTCCTGCAAAGCCTAAGTACCTACATCCATGTAGGCAATGGCAAAACGGAATTAAAACAATCCCCAATACAAAACCATTAAATAAAACCGCCCCGATACTTTCTAAACCCTCCAACCAAACCAACACACCATCTAACTTTCATTTTTATACGACTAATGTTTAAGACTGCTAATTGAGACAAAACGATTGATTTCGATATCCTCAAACCTCCCAAAACCCTTGATTTGATTATTTTCTATCCCAAGGTGAAATAAAATTGATTTAAATCGCCCTTCGAGGAGAAATTAATACCTTTTTCCCATCAATAAGCTGTGATTTTTCATTTCAAAACGCTTATAATTTGTAAAATTTTCTGCCCGCTGGGTGGATGATGCTTTAGTCGTTGTCAATTCTTAGAAGAAAAACACTAAGGTTGCTGGTTTTATAAACTGGTAAATGATTAGAAAAATAACCGTAAATTTAGTGATGCTTCCCCAAAGCATCTAAACAGGAGATATGTGGATGAGTAGTGCGCCAGAGAACAATGGTCGTCGCCGCTTTCTAACCCTTGCTACGGCAGTGGTTGGTGGTGCTGGCACCGTAGGTGTTGCTGTACCTTTTATCAAGTCGTGGAACCCAAGTGAAAAGGCAAAAGCTGCAGGTGCTCCAGTAGAGTACGATGTAACTAAAATGGCGCCTGGACAACTTGTTAGGGTTAAATGGCGTGGTAAGCCGGTATATGTTGTTCGCCGTACTGAAGAAGTACTTGAGCAATTGAAATCAGGGCACAATGATCAGTTGAAAGATCCGGATTCAGTTGAAGATCAACAACCAGCGTATGCGGTAAATAGTCACCGCTCACCAAATCCAGAATTCCTAGTGGCATTAGGTGTATGTACTCACCTTGGTTGTGCTCCAACCTACCGTGCTGGCGACTTCAACGAGATCGTTGAAGGTGTTGCGAACGGTTTCTTCTGTCCATGTCACGGTTCTAAATTTGATATGGCTGGTCGTGTATTTAACAACGTACCAGCGCCGTTAAACTTAGTAGTTCCACCACACAGCTATAAAGACGATGGTGTACTACTTATCGGTGTTGATGAGGGAGAGGCATAATGCTTACAAATATTATGAATTGGATTGACAAGCGCATTCCAATGACCGACTCATTCAATAAGCATGTTGGTCAATACCCAGCACCAAAGAACTTTAACTTCTGGTACTTCTTTGGTTCATTAGCCATTCTTGTTTTAGTTAACCAAATCCTTACAGGTATTTGGCTGACCATGAACTACACGCCATCTGGCGAGCAAGCATTTGCTTCGATCGAATACATCATGCGTGATGTTGAATACGGTTGGTTGCTACGCTATATGCACTCTACTGGTGCGTCGGCATTCTTCGTTGTTGTTTACCTGCACATGCTTCGCGGTATGATGTATGGTTCATACCAAAAACCACGTGAATTACTGTGGTTATTCGGTATGTTCATCTTCCTAGTATTAATGGCTGAAGGCTTCATGGGTTACTTATTACCATGGGGTAACATGTCATTCTGGGGGGCACAGGTAATCATTTCACTATTCGGTGCGATTCCAATTGTTGGTGATGACCTAACTACTTGGATCCGTGGTGACTACGTAATCTCTGGTGCAACATTAAACCGCTTCTTCGCATTACACGTTATTGCATTACCGTTAGTACTTGTTGTTTTAGTATTCCTTCACATCGTTGCACTGCACGAAGTGGGTTCTAACAACCCTGAAGGTATTGAAATCAAGAAGCCTAAAGGTTCTATCCCAGAAGAAGAGCAAGCCCCATTTAAGTTCCACAAGCAATTCTCTGATAAGTACGACATCGTTGATGCGGTACCTTTCCACCCATACTACTCTGTTAAAGACATCATGGGCGTGGTTGGCTTCCTATTCTTCTTCTGTGCGGTAATTTTCTTCGCACCTGAAGGCGGTGGTTACTTCCTAGAGAAACCGAACTTTGAACCTGCTAACCCACTGAAGACACCAGAGCATATTGCTCCTGTATGGTACTTCGGTCCGTTCTACACCATTTTACGTGTAGTTCCAGATAAGCTAGCTGGTGCGGCGTTAATGTTTGGCGCAATTATTATGCTATTCCTATTGCCTTGGTTCGACCGTGGCACTGTGAAATCTGTACGTTACCGTTGTACAGCACACAAAATTAACTTAATTCAATTCTGTGTGTGTTTCGTTATCTTGGGTATTTTAGGTACTAAACCTGCTACACCATTAAATAACTTCATCGGTACAGTAACTACTGTGGGTTACTTCGGGTTCTTTATCGCGCTTTGGTTCTACTCGAAGAACGAAAAGACTAAGCCATTACCAGAGAGGATTTCACACTAATGAAAAAATTAATTATCGCGTTAGTTGCTTTGATCCCAACACTGGGCATGGCAGCCGGTGGCGGTGCACCGACTATGAAAGCACCAATTGATTTGTCTGACAAAGCATCTCTGCAAAATGGTGCTAAGTTGTTCATGAACTACTGTTTTGGTTGTCACGATACACGTTATCAGCGTTACAACCGCGTTGCTCGCGACATCGGTATCACTGATGAGCAAATGCTTGAGAACATGGTTTTCACTGGCGTTAAAGTTGGTGACTTAATGTATAACTCAACAACTGACGAGCAAGGTGCTAAGTGGTTTGGTCAAACACCACCAGACTTAACAATGATCACTCGTGTTAAAGGTACAGATTTTGTATACACGTACCTTAAGAGCTTCTATGTTGATCCTGAGCGTCCATTTGGCGTAAACAACAGCGTATTTAAAGACGTAGGTATGCCACACGTACTTCAAAACCTTCAAGGTGTTCCAACTGCTGAGTTTACGACTGACGCAGACGGTAACAAAGTTCTTGTAAAAGACGAGAATGGTTTAGCAATTTTCTCTACTGATGGCAGTGGTGAAATGAGCGATGATGAGTACGATAATGCTGTACGTGACATCACTAACTTCTTAACATACTCTGCAGAGCCAACTAAACTTGAGCGTCAAAGCATTGGTGTTTGGGTGTTAGTATTCCTAGGTTTCTTCTTCGTACTTTCGTACTTCCTGAAGAAAGAATACTGGAGAGATGTTCACTAATTTGTAGTGAATTGATGATACTAAAAAGGAGAACTTCGGTTCTCCTTTTTTATTGCCGCAAACAAAGATAATTATTGACATCAAGCGAACTCAGGTTCTACGGGAGTTTGAGGCATATTATGCCGCTTGAATGTAATTATCTGCTATACTACGCGCCAGTAAACTTGCTAGGCCTAAGTGGCCGAGTATCGAAAAAATTAGAAATATTGGAGAGTATCAATGGCCGTAACTGCCAACAAACGTTCAGTAATGTCGCTTTATTCAGGCGCAAAAGACATGAAGAGTCACCAAGTACGTATCGTATTAGCAGAGAAAGGCGTCAACGTTGATATCAAACAGGTTGATCCTGATAACCTTCCTGAAGAGTTAATCGAAGTAAATCCATATAACAACGTTCCTACGTTAGTTGACCGTGACCTTGTGTTATACAAAGCTGACATCGTAATGGAATACTTGGATGAACGTTTCCCGCACCCACCTTTAATGCCTGTATACCCAGTAGCACGTGCAAAAAGCCGTTTAATGATGCACCGTATTGAGCAAGACTGGTACTCGCTAGTTGAAACTATTCAACTAGAAGGCTCTAAGAGCGAAGCGGCTCGTAAACAACTTAGCGAAGAGCTAACGGCTATCGCACCTATCTTTGCTGAAATGCCTTACTTTATGAGTGAAGACTTTAGCCTAGTTGATTGTTGTCTTGCACCGCTATTGTGGCGTCTACCTGAGTTGGGCATTGAACTAACGGGTAATGCAAGTAAAGAGCTTCGCTTATACATGCAACGCGTATTTGAGCGTGAGTCTTTCCAAGCGTCATTAACAGACGCAGAACGCGAAATTCGATTGAAATAATGATGGGTCCGAATCGTCCATATCTATTGCGGGCTTTTTACCAGTGGTTACTGGACAATGAAATGACGCCGCATCTAGTCGTTAACGCCGATATTCCCGGTGTTCAGGTGCCTAGTGAACATGTACAAGACGGACAAATCGTTTTAAATATCGCGCCACATGCGATTGGTGATATTGAAATGAGCAATGAGCGCGTGGTGTTTAGTGCGCGCTTTGGTGGTAAACCGTTTCAATTAATCATTCCTATGGCGGCGGTTGTTGCCATTTACGCGCGTGAAAACGGTGCTGGCACCATGTTCGAAGAAGAAGATTTCTACATCGAGCAAGTTGATAACATGCTTAATGAAATTAAACTTGAACATTCTACTAATGCTGACGAAGCTGCTGAAAAACCAAAAGATGGCGGCAAGAAAGATCGTTCGTTTTTGAAGGTCATCAAGTAAGCGCAGTGTTAACCGTGTAATAAAAACTAAAAAGGAAGCTAGGCTTCCTTTTTTGTTGTCTGACGTAATTAACTAACCCGAGCTCAGGTTAACTATTGATATTCAAACGCTTTGATAACCTGCTTAACACCGCTAACATTGCGTGCTAACTCTGCCGCTAAGTTACCCTCTTGTTGAGTCACTAACCCCATTAAAAAGACTTCACCGTGCTCCGTAATTACTTTAATTTGTGAGCCCTTTAAGGTTTCATCTCCGGTCAGCGCAACTTTAACTTTCGATGTTAGCCAACTGTCATTTGTGCGAGTGGTTAATGCGGTTTTATTACCAATTCGAAGCTGATTGTGCACACGCACGACATTCTCAACATCGCCCGCTATTTTAGCTGCGCGGTCTTTGAGCATGGTGTTGGGTACCTGACCAATCAATAAAATAGTGCGGTTGTAACTAACAACACTGATATTACTGTGATCTTTTAATCCTTCATCTTTATTTAATGCGCTGTTAGCTTTGATCTCGATTGATTCATCTTCCAACTGCGTCGCAGTGGTTCTACGATCGTTAACAACGCTTGCCACGCCAAGTGCACCTAATACGATACCAGATACACAGCCCTGTAAAGACAGAAAGGCGGTTAAGCAAACGGCGAGTTTAAGCGACTTGTGATGACGCGTCATGGATTATTCCTCGTCTTCTTGAGGGAATAGGGTACGGTCAATAGCGTCACATAAGCAATGAATAACAAGTAAGTGAACTTCTTGAATACGTGCTGTGCTGGTCGATGGTACGCGAATCTCAACGTCATTAGTACTTAACAGTCCAGCCATGTCGCCACCGTCTTTGCCTGTTAAGGCAACAATTACCATATCGCGGCTTACAGCTGCTTCCATTGCTTTAATAACGTTTTCTGAGTTACCGCTCGTAGAGATCGCTAGCAGGATATCGCCCGGTTGACCTAGCGCGCGAATTTGCTTTGAGAATACTTCGCTGTAGCTGTAATCGTTAGCAATCGACGTTAATGTTGAGCTATCAGTGGTTAATGCGATAGCTGGTAAGCTAGGGCGCTCTGTTTCAAAGCGATTTAAAAGCTCTGATGAGAAATGCTGCGCATCACCGGCACTGCCACCATTACCACAGGTTAAGATTTTCCCATCGTTTAATAAACAACTCACCATCATTTGCGCAGCTTTTTCAATTGAAGGAGGGAGGATTTCTAATGCGTCAATTTTTGTTTGGATGCTTTGGGTGCAACATTCTTTAATGCGCTCTAACATACTTGATACCTTGTTCTTTATTGTGGAAAAGCGTGCTTTATCCACGCGATCTCTAGCGGCTCTTTAGAGCCTGTAATAGCCACTACGTCGAAACGAGTAGCTTGTTGTTGAAAGTTAATTTTATGCTGTTGACAGTAAAACATGGCTGACTTAATAACTCTGCCTTGTTTAGCCTTCGACACTGCGGCTAATGCACCGCCATAGGCGTTGCTAGCGCGCTGTTTTACTTCAATAAATACCAGCGTTTTACCGTCGGACATAATTAAATCGATTTCACCGACTTTACACGAAAAGTTGTCACAAATCGCTACTAAACCTTGGTTTTGTAGGTAGCTTTTGGCAATTTGCTCAAATTTGTTACCACGTTCTCGCATTTCTTTCCCTCTACTGGATTTTTTTCAGTCGTCCTCGCTGAAATTGTGCCCATGACATCTGACGGTTTATTTTACTGTCTTGGTCGAGGTTGAGTTGGCCACTCAAGCCTTCGAGGTGATATTCAGGAAATAGTTTCATCTGTGCTAATTTCGCGATCAAACTATAGGCATCATGTCCCATTGCAAATAGGCGCATCTGACTTTGTTTCATCTTCGGCCATAAATTTTGCACTTCGCTTGGCGACAGGTCATTACTGGTAGAGAGTAACCAAGGGATTTCACTAACAGTAAGTTGGTTGAGATGTGTTAACCCGCCATCTGTTATTTGGTAAGCATTACCGCCGGAGCCGACAAAAACAGGAACTTCACTGGCGTAGGCACTAACGGTAACTTTTACCGAGGGCATTAGCATCGCTGTTTGTTTAGGGTTTGCAACTAAATAAATAGCGTCGATATCGCGTCTTGAATGGGTTTCAGCCTGCATTTTAGTGCCGACTAAGTAGCGCATGGTGTTAATGCGCGCCTGTGACTTATCTGTTTCAAAGAGTTGTTCAATTGTCGCTTTTAATTCACTGTCTTTTTTAAAGTAAATTACTTCGACATCGTCGGCTTCAATATCGCCTTCGTGAAGCTCTAGCCACTGCTGTGAAAATAGTTTGCTGATCTGATGGCCGCGCACATTATCTGGTGCAACGACTACTGGATGCTCTTTGCCTTGCTCAAAAATATAACGAGCGCCTTGCAATGCTTCACTTTCTCTATCAAGGGCGAAATAAAATTGATTTGATGCTGCGTTGAGCTCCTGTGGCGCATTGAGGAATAAGGTCGGGATCTCTGTCTCTATTGCACTTACTTGCTCGACATTATTTTTTAACAGGGGGCCAATTATGAATTGTGCTTCATCATCGATAGCCTGTTGGTAGGCTGCCTGAGCTCCTAATTCGTTACTATCTATAAGCGTAATGTCTTGCTCGCTATTATTCTGCATCAGGTTGCTTAACAAGCCATTTTGTACCGCTTGTCCGAGTCTGGCATAGCGACCTGTGAGTGGTAGGATCACGCTAATTTTTTGAGGTGCATAAGGTACAACGCTGGCGGCAGCTACTAAGCGCTCCGGCAGATGATTACTCGCGGAGTGATTTGGGTAGTCACTTGACCATTGCATAAGTTGTTGCTTAAGCGCTTCTGGCGACTGCAATGCGTTTTTTTCGATGACTGCGAGCGCGAGCCAACCAGACTCTTCTCGGTCACTGGTATTGGTTAATTGTGTGGTTAAGTCTTCAGTAGAAATCAGTTGATATTCTTGCCATATTGCTTGCCGCAGTGCTGCTCTTGAGTCTTCATCTTGGGAAAGTGATAATGCTTTTATCAAATCGCTCGCAGCTATAAGTGGGGCTTGATTCTGGGCATGAAAATTAGCACGTTGTTGATAAACCGACGCTAATCGTTGTGGGGCAACTTGCCAAGTTGACGATGGAGTCAATGTTGCAATTGCTAGCGTTAAATCATCGGCATAGGCAAAGCGTAGGCTTTGTAACAGTTGTAATTCTAGGCGGTGATTGTCGTTTAGCATCGCACTACTAGGCAGTTGACCTAAATAACTATCCGCTGCTTCTAGTTGTCCGTTATTCAACGCCGCGCGAAGAGCGAGTAAGCGATAAGCCTGTTGACTGATGCCAGATGATTGCACTGCTTTATTGGCGTAATACTCGTGAGATTGTGTTGCTTGTCCCAGGCTAATAACATTGGTGGTGCGTGGTGCATTAGTTGTCGGGGTTGAGCCACAGCCCCAAAGTGTTAAGCAAACCGCCGCAATACAAGATAATTGTTTACAGCCTTTGCCATAGGAAAGTTTAAACACAATATTTCTCTCTGTTACAATAGTCGGTTAAGTGTATAACAAACTGTCAGTTAAGACAGTAATCATTGAGGAAGTTCATGGAATTATCCAGCGCAACATTGTATATCGTGCCGACTCCAATCGGGAATATGGCAGATATTACCTTACGAGCCTTAACGGTTCTCGAACAAGTCGATTTAATTTGTGCTGAAGATACCCGTCATACTGGCAAATTATTGAGTCATCACAATATTACAACTCAAACTATGTCGGTACATGATCACAATGAGCGCGCTCGGGTACAAACACTGGTTAACAAGCTCGAGCAGGGGCAGTCAATTGCCTTAGTATCTGATGCTGGAACGCCGTTGATTAGTGATCCTGGCTATCATCTTGTTAATGGTATTCGCGATGCAGGTTTTAAAGTTGTTCCTTTACCGGGAGCCTGTGCGGCAATTACCGCGCTTAGCGCAGCTGGGGTGGCAACAGATCGTTTTGCGTTTGAAGGCTTTTTAGTCGCGAAAAGTGCAGGCCGTCAATCTCAGTTGGCTAATTTAAAGAGTGAGCCGCGCACCATGGTGTTTTATGAGTCACCACGCCGTATTGTCGATACGATTAGCGATATGATTGCAGTATTTGGTGGCGAGCGCCATATTGTATTGGCTCGCGAGTTGACTAAAACGTTCGAAACTATTCACGGTGCACCAGCAGGTGATTTACTGGAATGGCTCAGAAGTGATGAAAATAATCAACGTGGTGAAATGGTGGTGATGGTTGCTGGTTATAAAGCTAACGATGAAACCATTGCACCTGAAGTAATTGATGCGCTTAAATTATTGAGCGAGGAATTACCACTTAAAAAAGCGGCGGCATTAGTGGCTAAATTATATGGTGGCAAAAAAAATGCCCTGTATAAAACAGGGCTTGAGCTAGGGCTTTAAACTGGCTCTAGCTGTGCATCGAATAGGTTCTTTAATAATCCCGCAAAGTCAGTGATAAAGGCGCGCTGACTTTCGGTGATTTTATTGTTGACGTTTTGGCCTAGTACTTCACATAAGTCGTCGTAAGCTTTATCAAACTCTTCAACAATGTAAATTTTTTCTTGCTCAATGAGCCCTTTATTCTGCTCAAAGAGTAAGGACATTTGTTCTACTAGTTGGTATCTAATGTAGAGCTTAATTGTCATCGGTTGATGATGCTCTGATTCAGACGGGCCAAAAACTGCTATGTTTTCACATAAATACTCAATTAATGAAGAGTATCCCTCACTTTGTATAACCATGTTTGACCCCAGTGTCTTGCGGTGTTCTTAATATATAAAACCATAATGTGATGAAAGATCACATCACTAAATCTAATTTTATCAAATTCTATGAATTTTGAAATGCTTGCCGTATAATCCGCGCTCGGAGTTGGCCAGGCAATCGCTGCGTTAATACTTGTATTAACGGGGAGGAAAGTCCGGGCTCCAAAGAGCAGGGTGCCAGATAACTTCTGGGGGGCGCGAGCCTACGACAAGTGCAGCAGAGAGAAGACCGCCGATGGCCTTTCTATTTATAGGATGGTACAGGTAAGGGTGAAAGGGTGCGGTAAGAGCGCACCGGGCGACTGGTAACAGTTCGTTGCAAGGTAAACTCCACCCGGAGCAAGACCAAATAGGGTTTCATATGGCGTTGCTCGCGTTGAAACCGGGTAGGTTGCTTGAGCCTGTGAGCAATTGCAGGCCTAGACGAATGATTGCCCACGACAAAACCCGGCTTATCGGCCAACTCCCTTTCCTTTTAAGACTAAATCTCAACTGTTAACCTAAAGCACTAGAATAAATTAGTTCTAACTAGAGTTAATTGCCGTTAATATACTGTGAGTTGATACCGATCAATTTAGTCTTTATTCGAAAAAATATAAAATATACATTGCGGAGCTTTTTCAGCAGGATGCTAAACTGAATTTGATTAGTATCTGACAGTCGCTGGTTTATCGTAGGTATAGCATTGAATAATTCCTCTCAAAATAAATACACCAATCTGAGTGAATATATCTCGTCGGCGGCCTATGAACGCGCAGCTATCCCTATTTATGTATTAGCAAATAATCGTATCTTAGACTGTAACCCCGCCGCCGCAGCTTATTTGGGTTTTAACGATAAATCAAAGTGTGTCTCTATTCATCCTACCGAGCTTGCTCCAGAATATCAGCCAGATGGCCAAAGCTCTGTCTCCAAGGCTGCACATTTTAGAGAAAAATGTTACCGAGATGGCCATGCTGAGTTTTTCTGGACGCATCGAAGCCAAGACGGGCAGCTGAATGAGGCCTATGTACGCCTATTGGATATTTCCTACCAAAATAAGCGAATGGTGCTTGCTAGCGTAATTGACATTAAGGCGCTACAAAAGGAGTTTGGCGGTGACTTAGAAAACAACCGCGCCATCGATTCCATAAATTACAATTTGCTCAATGAGCATAAAAAAGTCATTGATTTTAGTTCGATCGTGTCTAAAACAGACGCCGCAGGCAAGATCGTTTATGCCAATAAAAAGTTCTGTGATATTTCTGGCTACGAAATGGAAGAGCTGTTAGGTCGCGATCATAGCGTGATTAATCACCCCGATGTCCCTAAGGCTTTATTTAAAGATCTCTGGCTGACGATACGTGCTGGAAAAATCTGGCAAGGTGTTATCCAAAACCGTAAAAAGAATGGCGAGAGTTACTTTGTTGATTCTACCATTAGCCCGATTTTTAATACTGATGGTGAAATCGTCGAATACATTGCAATTCGTAACGACATTACGAGTCTTATCGAAAAAGAAAAAGTTATCGTTTTTCAAAATACAGATCGTCAGTCTCGTTTGCCAAATAAAACCAAACTATATAGCGATCTTAAGAAAGCACTAGGCGCTAAGTTAGCTGTATTAGATGTTTACGAACTCGAAGCTATTAATCAAATTACCACCAAGCAGCAATTTACCGAACTATTACGAGATATTGTCAGCCATTTACGCTCGTTAGTGACTAGAGATTTAACGTTGTATCGCACTGGCGAATATCAGTTTACCTTAGTTTCTAAAGTGCATAATAGTATCGAAAGCTTCGCTGATTTTTGTAAAAAGATGGCTAATCGCTTTGAAGAAACTGGATTCGAATGCCAAAACAAAACAATGAATTTATCTTTGTTTGTTGGCGTGGCTGAAAACTTTGCTGGAATGGATCCATACATTAACGCAATTCACGCGATTAAACTCGCGGAAGGTAGTTGCGCAAAAATTAATGTTTACAAACCACAGCGAAAGCTATTAAGAGCTATTGAAGAAACAGTAGGTTGGACTCAAAGTATTAAACATGCATTGCAAAGTGATGGCTTTGCGATATTTGGTCAAAAGATTTTTGACCGTGAACAAAATACGTATTCAACTGAAGTTTTGATGCGCCATCACGATCATGAGAAAGACATCTTCACCTCTCCGTATTTCTTTTTGGACTATGCCTGTAAAGCCAAACTTTATAACAAGTTAACTCAGTTAGTTTTTGAAAAGGCATTTGCTTACTTTGCTGATTCTACGCAGCGTTTTTCTCTCAATGTAACCTATATGGATATCTGCGATGCCGTAACTATGGGGTTACTAGAGCAACTGCTTGAGCAATATCAATGTGGCAGTCGAGTAACTATCGAGTTAGTAGAGTCAGATAGTTTAGATATTGAAAGTGAATTTTTTACGGCGTTTTTAGCGCTAATTAAACGCTTTAATTGCCATCTGGCGATTGATGACTTTGGTAGCGGCTACTCAAATTTTAATTATTTAACGCAAATCCCTGTTGATATTGTCAAAATTGATGGCTCTCTCGTTCGAGATATCGATATAAACCAACGCCATTTTGTGACAGTAAAGGCCATTGTAGAGATTTGTCATGCGCTCGGCGTTAAAGTAGTTGCTGAATATGTTGCCAACCAATCTATTTATGAAACATTGTGCACTCTCAATATCGAGTATTTTCAAGGGTATCTATTTGATAAACCGAGTGCTTTGCATCAATCAAAACTAATCAGCCATTCGGTTGCTGACTAACTTGTATACCCAAGCCACCTTAAGATGCTAGTCTTCAGCAAGTCTTGAAGTAGCTTGGGTATATCACTCTTCCTAAAGTTTTTTATTGCTGCCTGAAATATATTTAGTTTTAGGTGGGTCTTTTAGTTCGTTAAGGAGTTTCTAACAGATTTATCACAGAACATTAACGTTTTAGTTAAAGCAGCCTGTGTCGCTTGTTTTTTAAAAGCTGAAAATCTAGTTTGAAACCATCCAACTACTAACTACGGACTCGAGAAAAACAATGAAAAACTTAAAGTCAGGCAGTACCCAAGGTTCTATAACTAAATTATCTGCTACTGCACTAGCGGTAACAGCACTATTAGCAACTGCTAATGCCAACGCTGGTGCTTGGGTTGCCAAGAAAGATTCTGGCTACGTTAAACTAGGCGTTGCTACCTACAGTGCAGATGATTACCACGGCTCTAATCCAACATTCGTTGATTTCGAAAGCAACAGTGTTTCACTTTATGCAGAATACGGGTTAGGTAAGAAATTCGCGCTTTATGGGTCACTGTTAAACCAATCTTACGATCAAGAAGATACAGTGCTTGGTAAAAGCAGTGCGAGCGGTTTTGGCGATGCAGAAATTGGTATCAAATACCAATGGCAAGCAAATCCCTTTGTTGTTTCAACGTCATTCTTAATCAAAACCCCGTTCTTGTATGACGCGGAAGATGGTTTGGGGAATGACCAAACCGATTACGAAGCTAAAGTACTTATCGGTAAGAGCTTAAACGAATACGGTTATTTTGGTGCTGAATTTGGTTACCGTCTGCGTCAAGGCGATCCATCAGATGAGTATCGTTATTTACTAGAATACGGTTTTAACGCCAATGAAAATCTGTATTTTAGAACCAAACTTGATGGTATTTTAAGCGCAGAGAACTCTGATGCGACGGCGGTCAACACTGGAAACCTTTCTAACCCATTTGAGTTCGATTCTGGTAA
Organism: Psychrobium sp. MM17-31; assembly: GCF_022347785.1. Lineage (NCBI taxonomy): Bacteria > Pseudomonadati > Pseudomonadota > Gammaproteobacteria > Alteromonadales > Shewanellaceae > Psychrobium > Psychrobium sp. MM17-31. The sequence continues at coordinate 823,555 of NZ_JAKRGA010000002.1, read as the reverse complement.
GTTAGAGTTAACAGCTGGTTGGAACTTCGACAAAAACAGCAGCCTTAAAGGCTATGGTGTCGAGTTCACTTATACCAATGAAATCTATGGCGACAATATTTTGAAAGGCGATAGATTTGAAATTGGTTTTACCAAAGTCTTCTAAGTAAGTCTTTTAGATAAATTTTACTAGGTAGGTCGTTACAACATGTCGGTGTTAAGTATGTCGATTATAGCAATTCACTTTGCATTGCTATTTATCCTTTGTTTATTTGGTTTGCATCGCTTGTCGATGGTATTTCGTTGGTTTCGCTATCGCAAGCATCAACCTGCAACGCCGAAAGAATTTGCTCAGTTACCTAAGGTAACTGTGCAAATTCCGTTGTATAACGAGCGCATGGTGGCGCAGCGTATTGTCGATTCTATCGTTAAGTTAGAATACCCACACGATAAGCTGCAAATACAGATTGTCGATGATTCTAACGACGATACCTGTGAGTTAGTTGCCGAGCGAGTAAAGTTTTATCAGCAACAAGGCATCGACATCGAGCATGTGCAGCGCGTTAATCGTCAAGGCTTTAAAGCAGGCGCGCTTAAAGATGCGATGGATACGGCGACTGGTGAATTTATCGCAATTTTCGATGCCGACTTTATTCCGCACCCTAATACCTTGCTCGATAGCATTCACTATTTCACCCAAAAAGATGTGGCTATGGTGCAACTGCGTTGGGAGCATTTAAATCGCCGTAGCAGCCTGTTAACCAAGACCCAAGCCATTATGCTTGATGCGCATTTTAGTCTGGAGCAACAAGTGCGCAGCGCGAGTAATATGCTGTTTAACTTTAATGGTACTGCGGGTATTTGGCGTACGTCGGCCATTATCGATGCTGGACATTGGAGCGCCGACACTCTTACCGAAGATCTCGATTTAAGTTACCGTGCTCAGCTTAAAGGCTGGAAGATGGTGTATCTAAATCACATTCCATGTCCGGGAGAGTTACCTGCTGATATGAACGCCTTTAAGTCACAGCAATATCGGTGGGCGAAAGGCGGTGTGCAGGTAATGATGAAGATGCTGTCGACAGTATGGCGCGCTAAAATACCGCTGACTAAGAAAATCGAGTCGACCTTTCATTTGTCGAATAACCTTGCGTATTTCGTGATGCTAGTGGACACCTTATTCTTCTTGGTGCCGAGTTTATTATTACGTGATAAATACGATTTCTTGAATATCTGGTGGATCGATATTCCGCTGTTAATCATGTCATCTGGTGGTCACCTAATTTACTTGTACTGGGGACAAATCGCTCTGAAACGTAATAAGAGTCGTGCATTAGTGAAAGTACCTAACTTAGTGATGCTTGGTATTCAGCTGGCGATTAACAACTCGAAAGCGGGTCTCGAAGCATTAATGGGCCGCGAAAGTGAATTCGTGCGCACGCCGAAGACGGGCGAGCTGCAAAATGACGTTAAGCCGGTGAGTATTGTTCCTGAGACGATTAAGAACTATAAAGCCGTAGCGCCGAAAGGAGCCATATTCGAATTCATTATTGCTGGTGTTTATGCCGTAGTACTAATGTGGGCGATTAACCATCAACATTGGTTTATGTTGCCGTTCTTATTGCTACTAACCATCGGCTTTGTTACAGCAGCGCTGCATAGTTTCTATCACCACTACCAGCTATCTAAGTAGTTATGGCTGTTTTGTCAGGGCTTTTTGCGCGCACGCCACATAGCGCTGTATTTCGGATTAGCGCATTTGCGGTGTTGCTACTCGCCTTGGCAAGTTATTACTTAGCAGAGCTTGCTGCGGTTAGGCCTGCTTATAACATGGGTTATTTGACCATGGCGCAGTATTCGCTCATGGCAATCGCCATGCTAGCGGCATGGAAGAGTGCGCCAGAGGCAATTAGCTTTAAGGATATTAGCTGGTTATTAGCGGTTGCAGTGCTGGCACGCATACTACTTATTGATGCGGGATCTTATGCCTCTAACGATGTTGATCGTTATTTGTTTGATGGCCGCATTGCCGTTGAAGGACTAGATCCTTATCGGGTTAGTCACGATGCGCCGCAGCTACAAGAACTGCGGGCGCAATGGCAACCACCAAGCGAACACGCCAAATATGTCACTTTGTATCCACCTTTGGCATTAGGACTGTTTTCACTTGCAGCATCGGTTGGATTAGAACATGCGCTTTTAGCGTGGAAGCTGATTATTCTTAGCGCTAGTTTAGCCACACTTTTTATTGCCGCTAAAGTGCTTGAGTATGCGGGGAAATTGCAGCATTTATCGTTAATTGCCTTTTCGCCCCTGCTGATCTTAGAAGCCAATATTGGTTTACATATCGATGCAATATCGACCTTGTCGGTGGCTGCTGCGCTTTATTTATGGCAACGACAGCGCGTTGTACTAACAGGCGTTGTCATCGGATTAGGTACGGCGATAAAGGTCGTACCAATCATGTTGTTATTACCTTTGATATTTACCATGCCTAATATCAAAGCCGCTGCTAAATTAGTTGTTAGCGCTCTGATTACTATTGCGACTATTTATCTAGTGACCTTGGGATTAGGGCTGCATCCGGTAGGCAGTATCGGGGTATTTTTTGAAAAATGGCGTTTTGCCGCGCCATTATTTGTAGCGTTGGATCAGGTATTTAACGGCTATCAAATATTGATAACCATGCTGATTTTCGCCGCTGCACTTTCACTGGCAATCGCGCTTTTCTTATGGAAAGAAAGAGTAAAGTTATCAGATAAATCACAATTGATTCTTGCTGCGCAGATTGCTGTAGCTATTCCGCTACTCATTAGTCCGGTAATTTTCCCGTGGTATTTAATGCCATTATTGCCCCTGTTAGCGTTAGCGCCAAATCGTTATTTAATTTTGTGGACGCTTCTGATGCCATTGACGTATGAAGTACTAAACGGTTTTTTAAGTGAGCGTCTATGGCAACCTGCCGTTTGGCCAGTGTGGTTAGTTGGCTTGGTACAGTTGGCAGCTGCGGTTGCTGTTATGCGTTATTTTTATCGTCAATGGATAAGTCATAAAGCGATAAGTCGAGATATTCACGCTCAATAGGATAACTTTGAGCACATAGAGGTTTTACATGTATAAAGGTCAATCGGTTGTCGCCATTATTCCAGCGCTTAATGAAGAGCTTGCTATCAAGAAGGTAGTGAGTCAATTGCTGGCGCTGCGCGCGAATGAGCAGCAGGTTATTGATGAAGTTATCGTTTGCGATAACGGCTCTACCGATAGCACGGCGCAAGTGGCAGCAGAGGCTGGTGCTGTTGTGGTGAGACAAGATATTCCGGGTTATGGCATCGCCTGTTTAACGGCAATGGAGCGTTTACCTAATTGCGATATCGTGCTCTTTGTCGATGGTGATGATTCGTGCTTTGCGGAGCAAGCGTTGCCTATGTTAGAAGGGATCGTTAATGGTGATGATTTGGCGATTGGCTCTCGCAATCTCGGTCACATCGAAAAAGGTGCACTCACTAGCACTCAGATGTTTGGTAACTGGTTATCGAGCCATCTCATTACTTTGTTTTGGGGACAAAAGATTACTGATCTCGGGCCATTTCGCGCTATGCGCCGTGACTCGTTAATGGCAATCGATATGCAGGATAAAACGTTCGGTTGGACGGTAGAGATGCAAGTGAAAGCTATTATTTGCGGCATGCAGGTGAGCGAATACTCGGTAGATTCGAAGGTGCGTATCGGTGAGTCTAAAATCAGTGGCACGCTGTCAGGCTCGGTAAAAGCGGGTATCGGTATCTTATCGATGATTGCCAAGCTTTATCTAAAAAAGCGCCGTATCGTTAAACACTATTTGCGGTACGGGCAATGAGTAAGTTAAAGATTTTATTCATTATCGCCGTGATTTTCGCTGGTGCATTGGCGATAAAAGCTTACACGCTGTATCAAGCTATTAGCCCCAATGCCATTGTTTCATGGCAGCAAAGTGATGAGCAAAGTAACGGCGTTATCGATCATCAATTATGGGGCGATATTCTCAATCATTATCTGCGTGAAAATGTTAATAGCGGCGTGCGCGAATTTGATTACGCTGCGGTGTCACAAGGCGATAAAGCTAAGTTAACGATTTATTTAACGCAGCTGCAAGGCATCGATCCGCGAGACTATAATCAGCGTGAACAAATGGCTTATTGGGCAAACCTCTATAACGCCCTCACCATAGATCTGATCTTAAAAAATTATCCACTTTCATCCATTAAAGAGATTGGTGATGGCATTACTGGGCCGTGGAATGAAGAGCTTGCAGTAGTCGCTAATACGCCATTGACCCTTAATCAAATAGAGCACGGTATTTTGCGCGGTATCTATCAAGATAAGCGCATTCATTATGTGATTAATTGTGCCAGCATTGGCTGTCCCGATTTACCAGCAAAACCCTTAACTGGATCGGATATCGAAAGTCAATTAGAGCAGGGCGCCAAACGTTTTATCAATCAGCGCAAAGGCGTACACTTTGATAATGACACCTTGGTCCTTTCGAGTATTTACAGCTGGTTCTCTATCGACTTTGGCGATAACGAGCGCGATTTATTGCTTCATCTTAGCCATTACGCTGAGCCTGAGCTGGGTGAAAAATTGCGTAACTTCGACGGCAACATAGATTTTGCATATAACTGGAAATTAAATCAGCCGAACTAGGGTCTTTTGATTTAACCGCTATTTATTCGAGAGAGCCAATGCCTTATCAATTACCAACATCAAATTATGACGGGACTGCTAATAAGCAGTGGCCGACCTTGGTGTTGTTTTGTAAACGTCCTAAGTTGCATCAAGGAAAGCAGCGCATCGCCGAGACGATTTCTGCCGAAAAAACCTTGATTGTTGCTAAGGCGTTGTTGGCATGTGCAATCGAAGATAGCCACGCGTGGCGCGGGCCTGTCGTTATCGCTTGTAGCCATGACGAAGATGTCGAATGGGCGCAGAGCTTAAACGAAAACGCCCAGGTAATGACGCAATTACCGTCAGGAATGTCCGGTAACTTGGGACAGCGCCTTAACTATGTCGATCACGTATTACGCGTTTTCGGTCATGAAAAAATTATTACCATAGGCACCGATGCGCCTATGCTCACCGCGCAGCATTTTAGCGAAGCAGCGCGCGAGCTAAACAAGCACGACATCGTGCTTAGTCACGCCGACGATGGTGGGGTGGTGATTATGGCCAACGCTCATCCTTGGCCAAACATCATCGACTTACCGTGGAGTACCGAGTCTTTGTCGCAGGCACTCTCGCAAAGTTGTAGCGAGCAAGAGCTCGATGTGCACTATATGACGCCGGGTTATGACATCGATTATGTCGCTGATATTAAAAAGCTGATCAAAGATTTGAAAGGCGATGAGCGCCCGGCGCGCAAAAAATTATTATCTATTTTAAATGAAATGTTTATTTCTTCAGGAGTAATTAGCCATGCATAACGTTGTGCAAGATTATTACGGCAATGTGTTACAAGGATCAGAGGATCTACAAACCAATGCTTGTTGCACCGACGACGATTTAACGCCAGAGGTTAAACAGATTTTATCGAATATTCACGATGAAGTGATGGCACGCTATTACGGTTGTGGTTTGGTTACGCCAGAAGAGTTAGCTGGCTGTGATGTATTAGATCTTGGCTGTGGCGCTGGACGCGATTGTTACGCCATTGCACAAATGGTTGGGGAAAATGGTAGTGTAACTGGCGTTGATATGACAGACGAGCAGCTAGCTGTCGCTAACAAGCATGTCGAATATCATCGTGAAAAATTTGGCTATCAACAGGCCAACACACAGTTTTTAAAAGGTTATATTGAAAAGTTAGATGAGCTAAATATCAGCGATAACAGCATGGATTTAGTGATTTCTAACTGTGTGATTAACCTAAGCCCAGACAAGTATGCGGTACTAAAAGAAGTGTTCCGCATCTTAAAGGCGGGTGGCGAAATTTACTTTTCCGATGTTTACGCCGACAAGCGTGTGCCGCAACACCTAAAAGACGATCCTTTATTGTACGGTGAGTGCTTAAGTGGCGCGCTGTATTGGAACGATTTCGAAAACCTAGCTAAGGCGGTTGGCTTTGCTGAGCCGCGCTTAGTGAGCAGTCGCGCCATTACTATAGATAATGATGAACTGGCACAAAAGCTTGGCGACATTAAGTTTACATCGGCGACTTATCGCTTATTCAAAGCGCAAGATCTTGAAGTATCACCGCAAGACTACGGCCAAACAGTAACCTATTTAGGCACCATTAAAGATCACGGTTGTAAGTGGAACTTTGATGAGAATACGGCCTTTGCTAAGGGGAAAGCAACGGCGGTTAGCGGCAATACATGGCGCACACTACAGCAGTCTCGTTTTGCCAAACATTTCGAGTTTCATGGTGATTTTAATACGCATCAAGGACTATTTGACGTACCTGCTCATCAATTCGATTTTATGGCTGATGAAACCGAGCAAAGTGGTGGTTGCTGCGCACCCGCACCTAAAGCTAAGACGAGCTGCTGCTAATGAATATCTCCGTCGGTGAAATCATCCCTATTCGTCAGGAGCGTCTGCACAATTGGCAGTACACGCCACTGGGTGATGCGCGCGGTTACATTAAACCGCATTCGCTAAAAGAGCTGTGGTTTCACACTGGCACCAAGTGTAATTTGGCGTGCGATTTTTGTTTGGAGGGCTCAAGCCCGTCTGATAAGCGTTTGTTAACGCCTAAGTTTGAAGAAGTTAAGCCTTTTATCGATGAAGCCTTAACTATGGGCGTCGAACAGTTTTCGTTTACCGGCGGTGAGCCATTTCTCGCTAAAGATATCGTTAAAATTTTAGATTATGCCTCGCAGTTTAAACCTTGTTTGGTGCTGACTAATGGCACCGAACCTTTGGTTAAACGCATGGATGCCTTATTGGCATTGCAAGCTAAGGGGCAACATCCTGTATCTTTTCGTGTCAGTATCGATTCACCAGATCAAGCAACGCACGATGCAGGACGCGGTGAAGGAAACTTCGTTAAAGCGTTCGAAGGTATGCAGCTGTTGCACGAACACGGTTTTCACGTCTCTCTCGCACGACACATGGCTAAAGGGGAAGATACGGCGACTGTTGAAGCGCAGTATCACGAGCTTTTTGCGCAGTATAAACTGCCAGAAGATATGACTATGGTGGCCTTTCCTGACTTTTTAGCGCCGGGTTCTATCGCCGATGTGCCGCATATTACTACCACCTGTATGACCAAGTATCAGACTGAACAGCAGCGTGAAAATTACATGTGCGCCAACTCTAAGATGATCATTAAGAAAGGCAATCAGATGCAGGTTTACGCTTGCACGTTGGTGGACGATGACGAAGATTACTTTTTGGCAACTAGCCTTGCCGCGAGCATGAAGCAAATCATAAACCTTAAACACCATAGGTGTTACAGCTGTTTTGCACTAGGTGCCAGTTGTAGTGAAATGTGAGGAAACGATGAAATCGATTTTATTTTTATGTACCGGAAACTCGTGTCGCAGCCAGATGGCGCACGGTTTTGCTAATTCACTACTCGGCGATGAATTCCGTAGCTATTCGGCGGGAATTGAATCCCACGGCTTAAACCCGAATGCGGTGCAAGTAATGCAAGAAGTGGGTGTAGATATTAGTAATCATCAATCGCAAACGCTGAATGAATTCGACGATTGTGAGTTCGATTACGTGGTGGCAGTGTGTGAACATGCGGCGACGAATTGTCCGACATTTCCCGCTAAAACGAACGTAATTATGCGTCAATTTGACGATCCGCCGAAACTCGCGCAAAGTGCTAGTTCACCAGAGGAAGCACTCAATTACTATCGCGATGTACGTGACGAAATTAAACATTGGATCACCTCATTGCCAGCTCAATTTAATAAGGAAAGTTTATGTTAGCCGTTATCGGTGGCACTGGAATTTACAGCATTGATGGCTTAGAGGTCATCGAGACTCACGAAGTAGAGACGCCATTTGGCGCGCCGTCAGCACCTATTATTCGCGGCCAATATCTGGGTAAGGAAATCTTGTTCTTACCGCGTCACGGTAACCACCACGGGTTATTGCCGTCGGAAGTAAATTATCGCGCTAATATTTGGGCGCTAAAATCGCTAGGGGTAAAACAAATTATTGGGATGTCTGCCGTAGGTAGCTTGCAGCAAGAAATTAAGCCAGGTGATTTAGCTATTGCCGATCAGTATTTTGATTTCGTGAAATCACCACGTGAGAAAACTTTCTTTGGTAATGGCTTAGTAGCACATGTTTCAACGGCAGAGCCAACGTGTAGTGCGTTAGCCGATAGCATTAGCGAAGCGGCGGCTACTATCGATATCGATGTTCATCGCAACAAAACCTATGCCTGTGTCGATGGCCCGCGCTTAGGCACTAAAGCTGAGAGTTTATTTCTCAAAAATGCCGTGCAGGCAGATTTAGTTGGTATGACAAACGTGCCTGAGGTGTTTTTAGCCCGCGAAGCACAAATTTGTTATTGCACTATCGGCATAGCCACAGATTATGATTGCTGGCAAGACGATCCTAAAGAGCATGTGACGGTAGAGCAGGTGATTAGTCGCTATGGCAAGAGTTTAGAAAAAGCCAAGGCCGTATTAGCCGCTTATATCAAAGGACAAGACGCTGTATGTCAAACAGGATGTAATCACGTATTGGCTAGCTCAGTACTAACGCCTGTTGAGGCGATGGATCCTCAGCAAAGAACTTTGTTTGATGTTTTAACCTCGTGAACACCCTCGCAACACACGCGATTGCGCCCTTGACGCTTAGCAATGTATAAGCGTTTATCGGCGCAAGCCAATAAGGCATCAAGGCTAGTGCCATCTTCGCCATAGGTTGCAATGCCAGCGCTAAATGTAATCTTTATCACCTTGCCTTCGTGAACAAGTGGAGATTCATTGAGCTCTTTTCGTAGCTCATTAATAAAGTCGCAACACTGCGCTAGCTCTACTTCGGTTATTTTCAATGTGAATTCTTCACCACCAATTCTTGCTAGCAAGGCATTAGCAGGCATTTTCGCGCGAATGAAATTAGCAACATGACGCAATGCTTCATCGCCAGCACTATGGCCATATTTATCATTGATTGTTTTAAAGTGGTCTAAATCTATTAGCGCAACCGACATCGGTGTAGGCTGTCCACACTTGAGCTGTTTTAGCCATTGGCCGTAGCTTTCATAGAGTTTTAGTCGATTAGGTACGCCTGTTAGGCTATCGGTACCCGCTAATTCCAGCAGCCTCACTTCGTTGCTTTCGCGATTTTTTTCATAGACATGAGCAAATGAAATCATTAAGGCAGAGCTAAATATTACGTTGAGTGACTCTGCTATATCCACTGAGCCTTGCATCGTTAAAAACTTTACGTGATAGATGATAAGTGCCGTCATCAAGAATAAAACTGAAACTAAGCAACCTGCCTTTTTTCCTAATAACAAATAAGAAACGATGGGAAATGCCAATATCCACACAAACATTGATTTTGATGTTTCAGGTAAATAAAGGGCGTACAGGATCAGCGAGTACAAGGGGATTAAAAAGGCGACAACCCAGCGTTGAAAATTGTCTGTCTTGGAAATAATGCGCAGCAGAGCAACGGCGTAGATACTATAGCTGAGTTCAAGAAAGGCGAGAAAATAGATTTCGCGATAGATGTTGATAGTAAAAAAGCTAACTCCACCCAAGCAAATAATAAAAAGCAGTGCACGCATTACTTCGCGGCGATGCTGAATATTTTGTACCAATTGCGGCGTCATGATAAACCTTCCGTGTCTTGCCAAATACTAGGTAAGCAATCCTTGTTATTATTGTTATTTTATAACTAGTAAAATACACTAATAACAACCAATATTCTTGGTACTTTAGTGCTGATTTTTTGTACTTTTTCGTTGATTAAGGATTAATTTCTTGTAGCAGGGACAAAATTAGGGCTGTTTTTTCTTTCATTAGTTCGTTATTGGCAAATGATTCAATATTCAAACGAACAACAGGCTCGGTATTAGAGCTGCGTAAATTAAAACGCCAGCGCTGGTCGTTATTCTCAAATGCCATCGAAAGGCCATCTATTTCATCAATCTTTGTAGCACTCTTCAAGAAGTGAGCTTTAACAGCGGCAATTGCTTCGGCAGGGGCTGTTAATCTTAAATTGATTTCACCGGATGAAGGATAGCGCCACTGGCGTGCATTGACCGCTTGTGATAGTGATATTCCTTCTTTACTAAGCAGTTCAATAATTAATAGCCAAGGGATCATGCCCGAGTCGCAATAGAAAAAGTCGCGAAAGTAATGGTGCGCCGACATTTCTCCGCCATAGATAGCATCTTCATCACGCATGCGCTCTTTGATGAACGCATGACCTGTTTTACTTTCTATCGCTTGACCGCCTGCATTGCTAACGAGTTCTTGGGTATTCCACGTTAAGCGCGGATCGTGAATGATCTTAGCACCGTTTTCCTTTGCTAAAAACGCTTGCGCGAGTAGACCGACAATGTAATACCCTTCAATAAATTCACCGCGTTCATCGAATAAGAAGCAGCGGTCAAAATCGCCGTCCCACGCGATACCTAAATCCGCTTTATGCTCAATTACCGCATTGCGGGTTGACGCTCTATTTTCAACAAGTAATGGATTGGGGATCCCATTGGGGAAATTACTATCGGGTTGATGGTGGATTTTAATAAACTCAACGGGAATCTTTAACGCTGTGAATTGTTGCTCCAGTGCATCGATGACATGGCCTGCTGCGCCATTCCCCGCGTTAACTACCAACTTCATTGGCTTGATATTGCTGGGTGTAATATAGCCAAAGAGGTGGCTTATGTAAGCATCGAGATTGGAATGACGTTGATAGCTGCCACGAGCAGCTGAAGATTTATCTATTAACCAAGGTTGGGTTTCTGTTAGTTGTTCAATTTCATTCAAACCACTATTGCGCGAAATTGGTTTGCTGTTTCTAACAACCAGTTTCATGCCATTGTAATCGATAGGATTGTGAGAGGCAGTAATGACGATGCCGCCGTCGCAATCGAGATTCGATGTAGCAAAATAAATCTCTTCGGTACCTGCGAGTCCTAAATCGATGACATTAACGCCACTATCGCGCAGACCATTACTTAAAGCAATCGCTAGTGCTGGAGAAGTTGCTCGTGCATCGCCACCAATCACCACGGATTTGGCTTTCGTCACTAGGCCAAAGGCGCGGCCAATACGATAGCTAATGTCTTCATTGAGTTCACTGCCCAAACGGCCGCGAATGTCATAAGTTTTAAAACAAGCGAGTGCCATAGGTGTTATTCGCGTCCGTATTTATCGTCAAAGCGCACTATGTCGTCTTCGCCAAGGTAGCCGCCAGATTGCACTTCAATTAGTTCTAAGTCTACCATTCCTGGGTTTTCTAGCGAATGAACGCTGCCAACGGGAATGTAGGTTGATTGGTTTTCGGTAAGGAACACTTCTTCATTGTCTTTGATGACTTTGGCTGTGCCCGTTACCACAATCCAATGTTCGGCGCGGTGATGATGCATCTGCGTTGATAAACGCGCGCCGGGTTTGACCGTGATGCGTTTAACTTTAAAACGATTACCGTCATCGAGGGAATCGTATTTTCCCCAAGGACGATAGACTTCGCGGTGTTCAGAGACTTCGCTGCGTCCTTGAGCTTTTAACTCATTAACCACATCTTTGACGTTTTGCACCTTGGATTTATCTGCCACTAAAATTGCGTCTTTGGTTTCGACAATGACTACATTATCCAAACCTACGGTAGCAACGAGTTTATCTTGAGCATTGATGTAGCTGTTACGGCTATCAACGTTAAGTACGTCACCGTGACAGACATTGCCGTTGTCATCTTTTTCTTCGATATCCCACAATGCTGACCAACTGCCAATATCACTCCAATCTGCATTCATAGGAACTACCATAGCTTGGGCGGTTTTTTCCATTACGGCGTAGTCGATGGAGTCATCGGGGCATAGTTCAAATGCCGTTTTATCAATGCGAATAAAATCTAAATCACTACTGGTATTGTTCATAGCGCTTTGACAAGCGCTGTAGATATCAGGGCGGTGCTGTTTTAGCTCGTCGAGGAAAACATTGGCTTTAAACATAAACATGCCACTATTCCAAAAATAATTCCCTGATTGAAGATAATCTTGTGCGGTGGCTAAATCAGGTTTCTCAACAAACTGCTCAACCGCAGCGCTGTTACTTTCCATAACACCAGCTTTAATATAGCCATAGCCTGTTTCTGGATGAGTTGGTGTAATACCAAAGGTGACGAGTTTATCTTGTGCCGCCAGTGTAGCTGCCTGCTCGACAGCTTGCGTAAAAGCATCGGTATTTTGAATCACATGATCGGCGGCTAGTACTAATAGTAGAGGATCTTGCCCTTGATTAACGGCATTAAATGCAGCCAGTGCTATAGCGGGAGCTGTATTACGACCGACTGGCTCTAATAGAATTTGCCCGTGATTAAGCCCCGCACTGCGCAGCTGCTCGGCAACAACAAAGCGATGTTCTTCATTACAGATAATCAATGGCGGCTGGTGCTCGATGTCCTGTAAGCGGGAAACTGTGCTTTGCAACATAGTGTCATCACTATGCAGTTTAAGAAACTGTTTGGGAAAAAGCTGTCTCGATAGCGGCCATAATCGCGACCCGTTACCGCCCGCCATAATCACAGGTAAAATCATCTAATTTTTCTCAATATTCACTCGTTATGGCAAGAGACCGTGGATGTTGGGAATATCTTACCATTGATATTCTAAATTACTCTGTTATTGAATAAGTTTAGGTAATTGATAGTAGTAAATTGTTAGTGGGCAAATCTGAGGCGTTTGATAGCGGGAAAAGTAGGAGCACTCCACAAGTGCAACTGCTCTTATTGATGCTTAAAAGAAAAAAGCTTGGCTATACAGCCAAGCTTTTTGGGGATTAAACTGCGTGCTTAATTAAGCGTTGTGAGCAGTAATGGCGTCTGCCATTGATTTGTCAGCCACTTGCTCAAGCCATGCTAAATCCATGTCTTTGTGAGCTTCACAGATAAACCAAGGTTCGCGTGAATCTGGTTCTAGCATAACGCCGTTGGCGATTAGATTCATGGCGAACTCGGTGTAGAGATCGCTGTTTGTTTGCTTCCAATCGCGGTAGTTTTGCGGTACTTCACTGCCAAAGTGAACTCCAAACATTGAGTCTGGGCCTGCAAAACGATGCTCAACGCCGTGCTTAGTGAATACGCGAGAAAGTAGCTCTTGGATATCGCGACCTACTTTATCAACGTTTGCTAATGCATCGGTCTCTTTTAATACAGTTAGCGTCGCTTTAGCTGCACTTAGTGCCACCATATTCGCCGTGTAGGTACCGCCGTGAGTCACGCCGTTTTTCGCAAATGAAATAGTATCCATGACATCCGCACGACCACCGAAACCTGCAACTGGGTAACCGTTACCCATGGCTTTCGCATAAGTGGTTAAGTCGGCGTGAATGCCGTATAATTCTTGTGCGCCGCCTTTAGCTACGCGGAAGCCTGTCTTAACTTCATCTAAGATAAGTAGCGAACCATTGGCATCACAGATATCGCGTAGCTTTTGCATATACTCCTGCGTTGAGGCAATTGAACCACAGTTACCCATGATTGGCTCGATAAGAATTGCAGCGATATCATCGCCAAATGCTTTGAAAACTGCGTCTAATGCGTCGAAGTTGTTTAAAGGAACGCTTACTTGGTGATCTTTAGTGCTATCTGGGATACCAGCACCAAATGGAATGATCGCAGGATCTTTCTCATTGGCTACGTCCCAGTTATCAACGTCTGATTTCCACATAACTTCGTCGTGTAAACCGTGGAAGCCACCTTCAACAACAACGATTTTATTGCGCCCGGTAAAGCCACGTGCCGTGCGAACAGCGCCAATCACAGCTTCTGTACCAGAGTTAGCAAAACGCATCTTTTCGATATTAGGGCAAAGTGATTTTATAAGCTCAACTACGTCCGAATCTAAGCCAGTTGAGAAGCCTGAGATGCTACCGATGTTGGTGATGGCGTCAACAACGGCGTTGTCGATACGCTCGTCGCGGTAACCTAGGATAATAGGGCCATAGGCTAGACGAAAGTCAGTAAAGGTTTGCTCGTCACAATCTGTGATGGTGCAACCCTTCATGCTGCTTAGAAATACGGTGTTGTCTTCGCCCCAGTAGCGGTAGCTGTCGGCAACGCCCATCGGCATGTTTTGATGAGCGCGCTCTAGCATCGCGCTGCCGTTTGGTTTGTTTGTGTTGGTCATGATCTTCTCAAACAATAATTAAAGATTAAAGGTGCGTGATACAGAGAACACGACACGAGTATCTGCTGTATCTAAATTCATGCTGGTGTCTTCTAAAGCCAGCTCTAAATCGAACTTTTTCCACGTTGTGTTATACGCCACGCGATAGTGGTTGTAGCCACTTTTACCGTCCCAAGTCCACTTGGCGCTGTCGTCAGAAATAGAACGATCAAAGCTCACGCGTACGTTGTGATTAGGAGCTACTTCAAAAGTATGGGCAACCATAGCGATAGTGTGGCCAACGTCTAGGCCGAAATAGTCCCAGCTGTACCATAAGTTGAACTCACTGGTTCCTAGTTTCGAGGTTGAGCTAAACTTAGCGTAAGCCTCTGGGTATTTGTAATCGCTCGATGCAGAATCACCATGATAGGTGTAGTAGGCGATGCCTACGTCAACACCGATTTTTTCGTTGAGTTGGTAGTATTTACCTAAGTAAAAATCCCACTCTAGATTAGTGTCATCTGCGCCGCCGAAGTCAACGTTTGATGCCCAAGTACCAGCGTATAAACCATTGTCATTGGCGTAGTCTAAGCTCGCTTGCAGCGCTGGTTTATCTTGTGTTTGGCTAACACCGTTAAAAGTGTAGTCAGACGCCAGTTTTACTGTCGATGAAATATCAGCATTGGCATGTGAACTAAGCGTTAGCATGCCAGCAGTTAGTAATGCGATTGATGTTTTAATCATGAATCTGCTCACTTTGTAGTTTGTTATCGATATTCATCAATATAAGGTTGTGATCAGTATTACTGCAATAAAAGTTGATCAGCTCTTTTTGTTGATTGATGTAATAAGCATTAGGAATTATTACTTAATGCCAATGGACTTAAAAAAACAGTATGGCATTAAATTCGGCGCAAGATCTTAAAGACTTGCGTAAAAACTATCAACCGCAAATCTTCAGGATGAGAGGTTGATAGTTGTAGATATGAAATTATCGATTTAGTTGAGAGCTAATTTCGGTTGTCTGCGGTATTGAGTCGCCTGTTCAAAATCGTAGGCCGCTTCTATCAACGTCGGCTCTGATAAGAATCCACCGAAGAAAGACAAGCCGACGGGTAAGTTATCAACAAATCCCATGGGAACGGTAATATGTGGATAGCCGGAAATAGCTGCCGGACTGGTTGCTGAGCCTAGGTATTCATCACCATTTTTCCAGTCTATTTTCCAAGCCGGTTGGGTTGTTGGTGCAATCAATAAATCGAGCTTGTGCTTTTTTAATACCTTATCTATTCCATTTTTGCCCATGAGCTGCTGGGCTTGTTGTCTGGCATTGAGGTAGGCTTTGTCAGTTATCCCCGCTGTTGCTTGAGCTTGTACAAACAGTTCTTGGCCGAAATGTACTAGCTCTTTGTCAGCATGCTTTTTGTTAAACTCGATTAATTTTTTTAACGTAAATCCTGTGTTGGCAGCTGTGAGATACTTGTTTAAATCATGCTTAAACTCATACAGTAAAACGGTAAACTCATATTCTCCAGCTTGTTCTAAATTTGGGATGTCAGCGTTATCTACGATGATGGCGCCACGCTTTTTTAAGTCTGCGATGGCTATGTCGAATTGCGCATCTAACCCTTTGTGATATCCCATAAGGTTTCTAACAATGCCAATGCGTTTTCCTTTGAGACCATTTAATTTCAAGTGAGGCAGCAACGAGTCAGTGGTTTTAATGGCATTCGGATCTTTGGCATCAAAATTACGCATTGCGTCCAATGCGGTTACTGCTCCAGCTACTGTCTTTGCCATAGGGCCTGCAGTATCTTGACTGTGAGCAAGTGGAATAATACCTTGGCGGCTAACAGTACCAAGCGTTGGCTTGATTCCAACAATACCTGTTAGTGCTGAAGGGCAGGTGATAGAACCATCGGTTTCAGTGCCTATAGCAAGTAAGGCAAAGTCACCTGCGACAGCTGCACCAGAGCCAGCGCTTGAACCGCATGTTGAGTAATTTATGTTATGTGGATTTTTAGTTTGTCCCCAAAGGCCACTCCAACCGCTTGATGATTTATAGCCGCGAAAATTTGCCCATTCACTTAGATTGGCTTTGCCTAGAATAATAGCCCCTGCTTCTCTTAATTTTGCGACGAGGTGAGCGTCTTGTGTTGGGTAGTTATTTTTTAGCGCCAAGGAGCCAGCCGTGTTGGCCATGCCGTCACCGGTATCGATATTGTCTTTTAATACCACTGGAATGCCATGTAAAGGCCCGCGAGATTGTCCTTTTGCCCGTTCGTTATCTAATTGCTTCGCAATCGCTAAAGCCATTGGATTGATGACCGGCACAGAATTTACGCTGGGCCCTGTTTGATCGTATTGTTCGATGCGATGTAAATAGAAATTTACCAGTTCGACACTGGTTAACTTCTTACTTGCTAGCAGCTGCTGGGCTTTGGTCAGCGTGAGATCGTTAAACTTCTCATCGTCAAAACTTTGCTGGGCGTTGGCGGTGAGGGAAACTGAAGTTAGCCAGAGGGGCAAAAGTAAACGCCACATAATAAAATCCTACTTTGTTATTATAGTGGCGAATACTTAACCATATTTTTAAAGGCTTAGCGACTAATAATTAACGCTTTTCTTCGCTGTCTAACAGATTTTGGGTAACCTGTTGTAAATGTTTAGCTGATGCATCTTGTGCAGCAATCGGCTTGTCGACAACTAAACCAACGCGTGACCAAAAACGGCGCGGCTTAGTGGTAAATGCATGGCCGTCTTTGTGGCTAAAGAATGAGCCCCACAAACCTGTTAATACCATAGGAATGACTGGCACAGGATTAGTCGCGAGGATTTTCTCGATGCCACCTCTAAATTCGTTAAGTTCGCCGTCCTTGGTAATGCGTCCTTCAGGGAAAATACACACCAGTTCACCGTCATCAAGCTCTTGCTTAATTTGCTCAAACGCGCGGTTATAAGTATCGATATCTTGTTTAGGTGAACAAATAGGAATGGTTTTCGCCCATTTAAATACATACTTCATTACTGGCATATTGGCGATAGTTTTATCCATCACAAAGCGGACTGGGCGACGCGAACTACCTGCGATAAGTAGTGCATCGACAAAGCTGACGTGATTACACACTAACACGGCAGCGCCTTGTTCTGGGATATTCTTGATTCCACGATGTTTAACGCGATACATAGTATGACTGATAATCCAAATCACAAAGCGCAACACAAATTCGGTCACTTGCCAGTAGATGTAGCCAGCAACAATTAGGTTCGCGATGCCCAGTACTAAGAAATATTCGACGATAGATAACTCTAATACAGAAAGTAATACAATGGCGGTTACGGCGCTTAGTACCATAAATAATGCATTTAACACGTTGTTCGCTGCGATGATTTGCGCGCGCTGCTTGTCATCACCACGGGTTTGAATTAATGCATTTAATGGCACCACATAGATGCCACTAAACATGGCGAGTAGTAATAAGTCAGCAAGTAAACGATAGTTCTCGCTATGACTAACAAACTCCATTGCCGTCATGTTATCAATCACCATGAGTGACTGAGCAGCAAAATAAATATCAATGCCAAAGACGCTCATGCCGATAGAGCCAATAGGGATAATGCCTAGTTCGATGGTGTGGCCAGATAGTCTTTCACATAAGATAGAGCCAAGACCAACACCAAAGGAAAAGATAACTAACAATAAGGTAACTAGCTGCGTATTGCCGCCTAGTTCACTTAGTGCAAACGCTGGAAACTGTGTTAAGTAGCCAGCTCCTAGAAACCAAAACCAGCTGATTGCCAGAATAGATAAGAAAAGTGAACGTTCTTTTTTTACATCGCCTAATGTTTTTTTAATGCTACTAAAGGGATTGTAATTGACGGTTAGCGTAGGATCGTTCGCTGGCGCTTGTGGAATAGAGCGGCTGGCAAGATAGCCCAATAAGGCAAATGCGATAACAGCAACGGCGACAATTATTAGTGCTTTTTCAAATTCAAATAACAAGCCTGCGCAAATCGTACCGCCTAAAATTGCGAGGAAGGTACCCATTTCAATAAGCCCATTACCGCCAACAAGCTCACTTTTATCAAGCTGCTGTGGCAAGAGTGAGAATTTCACAGGACCAAAGAATGCTGACTGCGTGCCCATTAAAAATAGCACGACTAGCATCAGGTTGGTTTGTTCCCAGACAAGAGCCAACGCGCCAAGGATCATAATGGCGACTTCGGCGAGCTTTATGACGCGAATGAGTCGCGATTTTTCGTATTTGTCGGCGATTTGGCCGCCAATAGACGAGAATAAGAAGAACGGCAAGATAAACAATCCTGCGGCAATATTAGTCAATAAACTCGATTGTGCTTGATCGTTAATCGCCATTAACGCGATAAATAAAATGAGTGCGTTTTTATAGAGGTTGTCATTAAAAGCACCCAAGGCTTGGGTAATAAAATATGGCAAAAAACGACGTTGTGAAAACAGTGAAAATTGACTCTGTGACGACATATAACACTCTCTAATTTAGTAACTATTTCTATGAATTACGGAAAGTAGTATTCACTAAATTTTTAATGATTGATAGGTCTTAAGATTGGTCAATTCTGATTATTAATTAAGTATTAAAATACGATACTTGGCGAATTACGGTTATCTATTGTTATGCGTTTACGTCTTAGGTGTTTTCATCTGGCGCAAAGTGCGGCCCGGGTCCGTGTTCACTCAACACATCTTTAGGATTAACAAGGCGACACTTTTCCATCGATAAACACCCGCAGCCAATGCAGTCATCTAGGTTGTTTTTCAAGTTATTAAGTTGGTCGATGCGCTGTTGCAATTGATCGCGCCATTCATTGGAAAGCTTATTCCAGTCACACACTGAAATACGTTTTTTGTTAGGCAGGGTTTCTAACGCGCTCTTGATTTCTTGTAATTGAATCCCCGACTCTTGAGCGACTTTAATCACTGAAATAATTCGCAAAACATCGCGATTGTAGCGGCGATGATTGGCTTTGTCGCGAAAAGAGGTAATCAGTCCTTTATTCTCATAGAAATGTAATGCGGAAACTGCAACCCCAGTTCTTTTGGCTACTTCACCTACCGATAGTTCTTCTTTGAGAGCCATGTCTAATTTTTCCTTATTTCACTGTTGACCTCAAGTATAGTTGAGGTTTTAGCATGCCTGCAAATTTTTGATGAAGGAAGCTATTAATGAAGTATTTTTCTTGGGTTATCACCCTATGTTTCATTGCGTTAGGACTGCTGGGGATCTTTTATTTAAAGTATTCAATTTCGGCGGAGTCGGCGCAAGAGAGTTATGAACCTGCCGCAACAATTCAAGCGGTGTCTATTCAGAAGCAGCTCATCCAGCCAAGCCATCAGGTACTGGGAGAAACTGTAGCCACTGAACAAGTCATGCTTAAGAACGAGTTAGGTGGCAAAATTGTTTATTTAAACTTAGAGCCAAGTGTACCTGTTACAAAAGATCAGGTGCTTTTGCGTATTGACGATTCACAAGAGCAAGCCCAGCTGCGCAGTGCACAGGCTAGCGCTAATTTAAAGCGTCAAACACTTGAGCGTATTGAATCGTTGTTTAACGATAAACGCATTAGCCGTGAAAAGCTCGATGTGGCAACGGCTGAGCTGGCGATTGCACAGGCTAGCGTTGGTGAAATTCAATCTATAATCGATAAGAAAACGGTGAAGGCGCCGTTTGACGCCGAGGTGGGAATTCACAACTTGGCACTTGGTCAAACCTTGACTGCTAATGCCGATATTGTTGAGTTAATTGGTATTAATGACAGTATTTGGGTCGACTTTAACGTGCCGCAGGTCTATCCGATGTTGGATATTGGCAGTGCTGTTGAGCTGTCATTGCCTCATCAGCAAGCCAGCACAACAGCACAGATTGTTTCTGTCGCACCAAGTCTTCGCGGTCAAAGCCGCCAAATGCAATATCGCGCTAAACTGTCACTGGATGCTCTTACGGTAAAGCCGCAATTTCTCCTCAATGTGAATCTACCTATCGCGCAATCAAAACAAGCGATTGTGGTACCAAACTTGGCTATAGTGCGCGACCAGCTTGGCGATTATGTTTATGTTATTGCCGATGTTAACGGAGATTTACGAGTTTCGCGTCGACAAGTTCAGCTTGGTGAGCGCCTACCCGAAGGTGTAATCGTTGAGTCCGGTGTCGAGCTGGGTGAGCGCATTGCAACTATTGGCGCGTTTAAGTTGTGGGAAAGCGCTAAGGTCGTCATTGAAACACCTGCTATTGATGACATTGTCGAAATGTCTGAGCAAGGAGGTATTCGATGATCAATCATTATAAAAGTAATGTGATGGATGCCTTTGTTAAACGTCCTGTGCTGTCCATTGTTTTATCGTTATTTATCTGTCTCGCGGGATTATGGGCGGTTAAGAGCATTGCGGTATTGCAATTTCCGATGATCAAAAGTGCATCCTTGACGATTAACACTGTTTACACTGGTGCGTCGGCAGAAGTCGTTAAGGGCTTTGTTACCGATCCTATCGAACGTGTGGCAGCGACAGTACCGGGCGTAGAGTATGTCGATTCCTCAACGACATCTGGTCAAAGCACAGTAACCGCGTGGTTAAAGCTTAACGAAGATACGACAGCTGCGCTGGCTGAATTAAATACCCGATTGAGTCAAATTAAATTTGAGCTGCCGCCGGGAGCAGAAGATCCTGCTGTGTCGGTCACGCGAACCGATCGTCCACATGCGGTGTTCTATCTCAATGTGGAAGCCAAAGGTTCGAGTCTCTCTCAGCTCAGCGATTACTTGACGCGACAAGTCAATCCCATCATCAGTAATATCGACGGCGTACAGAAAGTGGGTATTGAAGGGGCACGCACACCAGCAATGCGTATTTGGCTCGATGCAAATAGAATGAATGTGCTTAATGTCAGTAGCGATGAAGTTTATAGCGCATTGGCCAGCAACAACAGCATTTCTACCTTGGGTTACGGCCAAGATGATACGCAGCGCATTGATATTGTTGCCAATACTCAGCTATCGAGTATCGAAGAGTTTGAACAACTTATTGTAAAACGCGATCAAGATGGCATCGTCTATGTCAAAGATATAGCCGATGTAAAACTGGGAGCTGAGCAGGCGTCAAATACCGCGCGTTTTAATCAGCAGGATACGGTTTACATTTCGGTTTATCCTTTGCCCGGTGCAAATGAAATCGCTATTGGTGATCGTCTGTATCAAGTGCTGGATAACATTAACGCCAATGCGCCTAACGGACTGCATATTAATATCGCTTACGATGGCACGCTTTATATGCGCGATGCCCTTAAAGAGATTGTATCGACGTTGATTGAAACAGTTGTGTTAGTTGGTATTGTGGTTTTACTAATGATGGGCTCATTTAAGACGGCATTAGTGCCACTTATTACTATTCCCATCTCGATTTTAGGCGCTATTGCTGCAATCTGGGTAATGGGGTTTACGCTTAACTTACTCACGGTTCTAGCAATTGTGTTGTCTGTTGGCTTGGTGGTGGATGACGCCATTGTGGTCGTAGAAAACGTTGCGCGTCATGTGCGTGATGGCATGCCTCGCATACAAGCGGCTTTGGTAAGCTCTCGCCAATTGTTGGTACCAGTTATTTCAATGACCTTAACGTTAGCGATGGTGTATGCACCTATCGGGTTTTTATCTGGTTTAACTGGTGTGTTGTTTAAAGAATTTGCCTTTACGCTGGCGATTGCCGTGCTGCTTTCTGGTGTGGTGGCGATTACGCTTTCGCCGATAATGAGTGCTTATGTTTCAGATACGCAGGGACGTGAGGGACGTTTAACTAAGGCTGTTAACGGCGTGTTTGCCAAATTGCAGCAGCGCTATAGTTCACTATTGACTCGCGCGATGGGCTTTCAAGGTCAGATAATGTTGGTAGCGTTAGTTATCGGACTATTGATTGTTCCTTTCTATCTTCACTCGAAGAAGGAATTAGCACCAATTGAAGATCAAAGCAGTATTAATGTGGTGATGCAATCGCCGCCTGAGTCTTCACTGGCCTATAACGAATCCAATATCAAACCTGTTGTCGATAATTTACTAAGCGTCGATGGTTCAAAAAAAATGTGGCAAATCGTTACTAGCAACGGCGGCTTTGGCGGATTGGAGTTCGTTGAGAGTAGTGAGCGCGATTTTACTACTAATGAAAAAATGCCAGAAATTTATGGTCGGCTAACAGGCTCTGCTGCATTAAATAACTTACCTATTTTGCCTTCACCGCTGCCAACCGCTGGCCAGTTTGATGTCGAAATGGTCGTCAAGTCGAGTGCATCCTATGATGAGCTGAAAGGCTATGCCGATCAATTGGTTTATGCCGCTTTTGGCAGTGGATTATTTTTATACGCTGATACCGATTTAAAGATCGATCTGCCGCAAATGCAGTTATCGTTTAATCGACAAAAAATCGCTGACTTAGGGATGACTGTTCAAGATGTGAGTCGCCAACTTAATGTCTATCTGTCGGCAAACTTCGTTAATCGCTTTGATGCTAATGGCAAGGCTTATCGTGTCATTCCAATGTTAGATAACGCGATTGCCAATGATCCGCAGCAGTTAAAAACATTAACGATAAAAATACCAAGCGGTGAGTTGGTTAGTATTAGCGATTTCGTGACTGTTAGCTACAACACAGTGCCGCGAGCATTGGGATCTTTTGGTCAGCAAAATGCGTTTAAGATTTACGGCGGTATTTTACCAGGCGTAACAAAAGAGCAAGCACTTGCTGCTCTTGAGCAAGCTGCTGCCGATATATTGCCGAAATCATATGCGGTTGATTATGCGGGAGAGTCGCGCGAAATCCGTAAAGAAGGTAATAGTTTAATGACTATTATGGGGATTTCTCTGGCGATCGTGTTCATGATTTTAGCTATTCAATTTAACAGCTTTAGAGATCCTTTAGTGATCCTCTTTGGGTGTGTGCCACTAGCTATGTCAGGCGCATTAATGCTGCCGTTTTTTGAAATCACCACCATCAATATTTATTCGCAAATTGGCCTAGTTACGCTAGTTGGTCTCATTGCTAAGAATGGAATCTTAATCGTTGAATTTGCAAATCATCTGCAAGAGCAGGGACAGAATAAATTGCAGGCGGTTGTCGAATCGGCCAGCACGCGATTACGTCCTATCTTAATGACGACATTAGCCACTGTACTTGGGCATTTCCCATTAGTCTTGGTAACTGGAGCGGGTGCTGAAGCACGCAATAGTATCGGCGTTATTTTGGTGGCGGGAATGCTGATTGGCACCGTATTTACTTTATTTATATTGCCAGTGTTTTACGTGTGGTTTGCCAGCGATCATCGCCCAAAAGAAAGCGCTAATGACAGTGAAGAATTAGCGACGCAACCTACTTTGAAAAGTGCATAAAGGAGAAAATGACATGAAAATTGCAATTGTTTTAGGTACCTCTGGTGAGCAAGGAAATACTCATCACTTGGTACAAGAGTTCGCAGCGCAAAGTGGCGCAACGGTGTTCGATTTTTCAAAGTACGATATCTCATATTACGATTATCAGCATCACAATAGAAACGATGATTTCTTACCGCTGATTAAAGAGTTAACAGGCTTTGACCATATCGTTTTCGCCACGCCGCTTTATTGGTATTCGATGTCGGCACAGATGAAGGTATTTTTCGATCGTCTGTCTGATTTATTAACTATCGAAAAGGATTTAGGGCGCTCTCTTAAAGGCAAAACAACGTCTATGTTATCGACAGGTAATAATGCAGGGTTCCCAGAATGTTTCGTTGAGCCGATAAGACTCACCGCTGAATATATGCATATGCCGTTTAAAGGCCATCATTATGTTCAAACGCAAAGCGAAGCAGACTACGGTAAGTTTGCGGAAGTGGTTGATGAGCACTTAAGGTTAATTCGTTCGTAAGCTAAAAGTACAGCTAAAAATTAACAGCATGGGAGTCAGTTTTGACTCCTTTTTGTTATGCTCTCATTGGTATGAAAATAAAGAGACAGCAAAATGAATCTTCAACAATTATGGCAAGAATACCAAACCGCATTACGTGGCTTTTTGCATTCAAAAGTTGCTAATAGCGCTGATGTTGAAGATATCTTGCAGGAAATGCTAATAAAAACACATCACCATCTTGGTGAAGTACATCAACAAAGCAAGATTAAGCCTTGGTTGTTTCAAATTGCTAACAATGCTGTTATCGATTTTTATCGCAAGCGAGGGAGTACGCAGCAGCGAGAGGCTGATGTTACTTGGTATGATGAAGATGTGAGTGATGTTATCGATAGTTTTACTGCTTGCCTAGAACCATTTATTAAGCAGTTACCTGAACACCAGCGTCTGCTACTTATGGCAATTGAGCTTGAAGGTATTTCGCAAAAAGACTATGCCGAGCAAAACGGCATCAGCTATTCCACATTAAAATCCCGAGTGAAGAAAGCACGGGAATTGTTAAAAAAGCAGTTTGATGATTGTTGTCATTTTGAATTAGATAAAAATGGCAATGTTATTGATTATCAGCGTAAAGGGGCATCTTGTCGCTAATTGACAAAGCTAGTTACAAAGTAAAACAAGCGTTGGTTAACACTCATCTCAAAACAAGGTATATTCAGCGCCATTAAAAGAATTTAGTGGATCCCTTCTCATGAAAAAATCAGCCTTAGTTCTGGCTTTGGGCCTAATGACCTCTAGCGCCTCAACATTCGCCGCCGATAACTCGACTAGTTATGCGTGGAATCAATTTCAGTCACTGCTTGAAGTCACTCAAAAAATGGGCGCTCGCGTGGCTGGCACCAAGCAAGAAAATGAAATGGCGCAGTGGATGAGTGATGAGATGACTGCCATGGGTTATAAGGTTAAATCGTTGCCATTTAAATATCGTGCTAAAAACGGCAAAGTTGAATCGCAAAACCTAGTGGTCGATATCAAAGGTGATTCTAAAGATATCATCGTGGTTGGTGCGCATTATGATTCAACAGGCGAAAAAGCTGGTTCATTAGGTATTTTAGATAATGGTTCAGGCATGGTGGCGTTAATGGCGTTAGCCAATGATCTTAAAGGTAAAAAACTACCTTATAGCGTACGTTTAATTGCTTTTGGTGCAGAAGAGAATGGTCTGAATGGCTCTAAAGCTTACGTTAATCGCAGCGATAACCCGCTGAAAAATGTTGTGGCAATGATTAACCTCGATACCATCATTGGTGGTGATAAACTCTACGTTCATAGTCCGCTGACTAAACCGTACAACTGTAGTTATGTGAAATCACCGACTTTTGAAAGCTCACCAGAGCTACGCGAAGCACTGCGCAGTGTTTCTAAAGATCTTTACGGTAAAGACGCTCACTTATTACATCAGCCATTCCCTGGTTACCCAGAAGGTCAAACTGGCAGTTGGTCAGATCATGCGCCATTCGCCTGTAATGGAATTAAGACGGCTTACTTAGAAGCGACTAACTTTGAAATTAACGGTAAAAGTGGCAATGACGGTTATTCACAAGTAACAGATAAAACCTTCTGGAGCTGTTTCGACGAAGAGACTATTGGCGCGTGTGATCGCAAAACTGAGCATCACTGGGGATCAATCTGGCATACCAAATTTGACCACCCAGACTATTTATTGCCGCGCTTCTCAAAGCGCTTACAAAAACAGTTAGATCAAAACGTTAATGTATTGTCTAAATTTGTATTAACTGCCGATAAGTGGATCAAAAAATAATAACAAAGTGAGGAGCTATTTATGTTCGCGAAGTTAAGTAAGTCGATGGTGGCATTGGTTGCAATTGCCGGATTTTTAACACCGCTTGAGGCGAGCGAACATAAATTTGCTATCGCAATACACGGCGGCGCTGGTGCCATAGCTAAATCTAAGATGACACCAGAAAAAGAAACTAAATATAAAGCTAAACTCACTGAAGCAACAAATGCAGGCTATGAGATTTTAGCCGCTGGTGGTTCAAGCTTAGATGCCATAAATCGCGCAGTAAATATTCTTGAAAACTCGCCGCTGTTTAACGCAGGCAAGGGCGCTGTTTATACTTATGACGGCGCTCATGAGCTCGACGCTTCAATCATGGACGGGCGCAATAAACAAGCGGGCGCTGTTTCTGGCGTAAAACACATCAAAAATCCAATCAATCTTGCTCGCTTAGTGATGACTGAATCTGTCCACGTGATGCTATCAGGCCAAGGCGCTGAAGAATTCGCTTTAGAGCAAGGCGTGCAACTGATTAATAACAGTCATTTCGATACAGATAACCGTTATAAGTCGCTACTTCGAGCCAAGAAAAAGCTTAAACAGCTCAAAGATAAGTCTGATAGTAATAAAGATTATCAAGCTAATTATCGTCAGCTAGATAGCCAATACAAAATGGGCACGGTTGGCGCTGTTGCCGTCGATAAACACGGCAATGTTGCAGCTGCGACTAGCACTGGCGGCATGACCGCTAAACGCTACGGCCGTATCGGTGATTCACCAGTGATTGGCGCTGGTACCTGGGCTGATAATAACTCATGTGCAGTATCGGCAACTGGTCACGGTGAATACTTCATTCGTTATAGCGTGGCATCAGATATTTGTGCCCGTGTGCAATATCAAGGCAAGAGTGTTGAAGAGGCAAGCAAAGAAGTTATCTTCGGCCCAATGTTCAAAGCCGGCGGCACTGGTGGCGTGATTGTGATTGATCCTAAAGGTAACATCGCGCTGACCTTTAATACCAAAGGCATGTATCGCGGCTCACGTGTTGAAGGTGAAACCGCGAAGGTGGCGATTTTTAAGTAGTTAATATCTACTCGGTTGCAGCCATCGCTTGATAATCATTATTGGTTTAATTAGCCAATTAGGTACTTTATCCAGCGCGGGCTTTAAGCCTTGTTGGTAACAGTCACGTGCTTCGAAGCGTTTTATCCAGTCAGCAACCTTGGGAAAGTCTTCGAATCCATAGCCGAGTTGGCGGTAGATAATGGTATTGGGATACCAAGCGAAGTCGGCGAGAGAAAGTTCCCCCACTAGCCAATGATTAGAAGATAGCTGGTGTTCTAGCTTTGCAAATTGTTGCCTTATTCGAGCCAGGCCAACGCTTTTATTACTGCCGATGAATCCTTGGCGGCGCTTTTCATGAAAAGTAAAATTTTCAGGATCTATCTGTTGATATAAATCGTATTCTGCGTCATTAGGTAAACGGCCAATGCCTTGCGAGTAAACGAAGTCTTTAATGACATCATGAGAGTCTGCAACGTCATCTAATAGATTATTCATTGCAGTCAGCTGAACCGGATCGCTTGGTGTTAATTTACCTGCAGCAAATTGTTGGTCGATAAAACGCAAAATATCACAAGATTCTGTGTAGTGTTGTCGTCCATATGTGAGTGCGGGGACTCGTCCTTTAGGATTAATTGCAAGGTACTCAGGCGTTAGTTGTTGGCTCTTCATCAAGTTAATAACATGCCTTTGATAGGGAATACCTAGCTCTTCCAGCAGGAGAAAAACACGCTGTGAGCAGTTGGAAAATGGATGATAGTGTAGCGCTAAGTCGTTCATTTTTCCCTCCTAACCACAGGCGCCAAAGCATTGTTTGGGCATGTGGATATGTAATTTACCCGTGTGTAAATTTTCTCGTTCAATAATCAATTCACTGTCACTTTCTCCAACTAATAGCCCGTTGAGCTTTAACTTTATATTCTGTCCCAGTAGCGGATCGTTGAAGTGCACAGTGCGTTGCTGTGGCTCGCATCTCATCGCTTCATCTATTGCTTGAGGCTGATACGCTTTTGCTATTTCTATGGCTTGTTGACCACTAAGTTCATCGATAGGGCGGTGATGTTTTGCATCGAGAGCTAACATGTTTTTCAACCACGATGACAGCTTTGGATAATTGCGCAGTACTTTGCTGTTAGTGAGAATATGCAAATACCATATCGCGGTGTAGGCGCTAAAATCTGCGGCGCTAAGGCTGTCACCATAAAGAAACTGATCGCTATCTAATTGCTGCTCTAAATACTGGAAGTATTGATGAGCGATTTGCTGTGCTTCATTTTTGGAAGGTCGGTCTTTTAATAAATCTGGGTACTGTTTAGCTAATGCTGCGCGATCTTTAATAAAGTCGCAGGCATTTTTTATCCCGCCGTGCTTGGTATAACCGGCAATAAAATTCCATGGCGTTAATATACCGAGGATAGCGCCTAGTCCACGCATTTCTATATGGTTGATTAATGATACTAACTCGGGATCTTGCTGCTGAGTCGACAAGTTTGGTTGCTGTGCAAGTTCGGCAATTTTATTAGAAATCAGTTTAGTATCGCAGTATATATCGGCTCCAACTTGCAAGATTGGAATACGGCGCGAGAAATCACCGACCAAGGTTTGCTGAGTAGGTCTTGGCATAGCTTTGTTAGCTAACACGCTATGCCATGGCAAGTTACTGTATTGCAGCTGAAATATACTCTTCTGACTATAAGCAGAGGTAATCGTTCGATGTAACAGGATTGGCGTTGAAATATTACTCATGACAATTTATTCGCTAAATGGGACGAAGTCGCCGTTTTTTTCCATCGCACGCTTAAAAGCAGGACGCTGGCGCATGCGCTGTAAAAAGGCTTGAGCATTCGG
The DNA here is from genome assembly GCF_022347785.1 of Psychrobium sp. MM17-31. Taxonomy (NCBI): domain Bacteria; kingdom Pseudomonadati; phylum Pseudomonadota; class Gammaproteobacteria; order Alteromonadales; family Shewanellaceae; genus Psychrobium; species Psychrobium sp. MM17-31. The sequence continues at coordinate 794,677 of NZ_JAKRGA010000002.1, read as the reverse complement.
ATAGCGCTCGTCCATGCCGACACGCACCGCGGCAACATCCATGCAATAACCCATCACGATATCGGCGGCGGTAAAATTATCTCCAGAAAACCATGTTTGTTGACTTAATGTGTTTTCGATATGGGTTAGCATCTTATGGAGGCGTGGCTTTAGATAAGCCTGTTCAACTTTATTAACCACAAACTTGATAATAGGGCGAATGATGGCAGGCACCTTACTCACCATGCGCTTAAAGATCAGCGCGTCGAGTAGTAACGGCATAAAGCTGCCTTGTGCTGCATGTAACCAATAAAGATAGCTTTGGCGATTTTCACTGTTGGGTTGCGGTCTTAGCGGCGAGTCCGATACTTGATCGAGAATATAATCAACGATGGCATTAGTTTCTGGTAACACTAGTTCACCGTCGGTAATACAGGGAGAAGTCCCCACTAAATGAAGTTTTTTAAATTCACTTGGTGCTAAAGATGTCTCTTTATTACGTTGATAATGTTCGAGTTTATAGTCGAGTTTTAACTCTTCTAATAGCCACAAAATACGTATCGACTGTGAATTTTCTAGATGGTGAACCGTTAGCATAATGACCTTGCATAATTAATGAGCTGAGAATGGTAATGGATGATATGATCCATGGAATATATTTACAAGGAATATAATTGTGTTTGTGTTTTTGTTTATAAATTATGCGGTGAGTTAACGTGGAGTGAGATTGCTAGCGCGTGTATACTGCCATGGCAAAGTGAGGAGCAATTCGTGGCAAATAAACAACTTATCATTGATTCTAAGATAGATACCGAACAAAAGGTTCTTGGTCTTTTGGCGTGTATTGCCCAAGAGCAAAAGGCGGAGATGACCCGGCTGTTAAAGCCTACCGAATTATCGATGGTGCAGCTGATGTTGTTACATGCATTAGATTTTGCACCAGACCATACGCTGACCGTTAATCAGCTTAAGCAAACTATGGTTGATGAGAGCCCAAATGTATCGCGCGCGTTAAATAAGTTAGTAGATAAGGAATATGTCACCAAAAAGCGTTGTGACAAAGATCAGCGAACTGTGTTTATTACCGCGACCGAACAAGGATTACAGGCGCACCGTGATGGCGATAAAGCGCTAATGATGATGTCGGTAAACCTATCAAACGATGAAATAAATCAACTATATGGACTGCTTAAGAAACTATAGGGACAGTATGAAATTAATTATCGACGTTCATTATTTTGATGATAAGGCGCGCATTGCTGGCGTTGCTTTTGATAACTGGTTGGATGATAAGGAAACACAGATATTCACCAGTGAATATTGTGGCGTGGCAGATTATAAGTCGGGTGAATTTTATAAACGCGAATTGCCGTGCATTTTAAAGCTGTTAGACGAGCATCACTTAACACCAGAAGTGATTATTCTGGATGGGTATGTTTGGCTCGATGGTGTATCTAAACCAGCGCTAGGTTATCACTTGCAACAAGCGATTGATTTTACGCCAGTGATTATTGGCGTGGCGAAGAACCGTCACAGTGCGTTGGGTGATAATTTTGGTGTATTACGTGGTGGCAGCCAAAAGCCGCTATATGCCACAGCTATGGGAATCGATACTGATCGTGCCAAAGAGGCCATCGCCAACATGCATGGCGATTTTCGTCTACCTACCTTGATTAAAAAAGCCGATAGCGCTTGCCGAGGACATGAGTTAGTCTAGATAGCATCGATTAAATGGAGGTTTAGATGCATAAAATAATAGCTTCACTATTGGCCGTCGTTGTTACGACTCTATCTATAGCCATTATGGCTGCTTTGGTGGATGACTCTAAATTGACCGCGCAACAAGTCGGTCAGTATCGTGTTGAAAACTTTGTTGTGGTTGATGATTTGATTAAAATCCCCGAAACGACAAGAATATTCACAAGAATATGTTTCCGTTTGAAAAATTATGATTATCATCTGCGCTTTATCGATTCTCACCCACAGACTTCATTTTTATTAGCTGAGCAAGTGAAGCTTGTTGACCTTGCTAAAATAAATAATCAAATAAAGAAATCTCTTACAATTTAATTTTACTTGTTTATAGCGAATGTATCCCTGACATTCGCTCATTTGTAACACAAACTTTCCACTTCTTATTATCCTTTTGTCGACAATCTGAGCTTTTTTGTTGACCATTTGTTAAATATCCCGCAAGATTGTCGACACTTTAAGTGATGATGATTTTGAGTTTTGCATGACATTTTTTAGCGAAAAACCAGTTACAGCGGCGGATACAACGTTTTTTCAACTGCGAAAAGACATTGTAGAAGGCGATATCGCGGCTGGTTCAAAACTAAGCGAAACACAATTGTCGACAAAATATCAGGTTAGTCGTGCCGTTATTCGCGAAGCCATTAATCGATTAGAAGCCTCTAATCTGGTTGAGCGCAAAGCCAATGTTGGTGCGCGTGTTGTATCGCTGTCGCCGCAGGGGCTTATCGAGTTATATCAGGTGCGCGAAGCGTTAGAGGGCATGGGGGCACGACTCGCGGCTAAGAATATGTCGGATGACGAGATTGCGGATTTACAGCAGCTGCTCGATTCCCATTCTAAGAAAGTCGAAAGCGGTGAGTCTTACTATCAAGAAGCAGGTGATGTGGACTTTCACTATCGCATTATTCTTGGCAGTAAAAATCAGCATTTAATTAGCACCTTAATCGACGGAATTTATCATCTAGTGCGCATGTATCGCGTGCAACTTGGTATGGCGGGCCCTCGTGTTACGACTGCGTTTGATGAGCACAAACACGTCGTACGCGCCATTGCTAATCGCGATGAAGAGCTTGCTGAGATGCTAATGCGTCGTCACATCACTTATTCCATGAGAAACATCGAAAATAAATTACAACACGTAGCGCCTATCACCAAAAAGGTTCGATAAGTAGCGCGTTGAAAATAACTAGCTGTATAGCAGAGGAAAATGACATGAGCGCAGGAAAAAAGTTTAGAGAAGCACTAGTAGCCAATAAACCGCTACAAATCGTAGGTACCATTAATGCTTATTCAGCCATGATGGCAAAGCAAATTGGTCATCAAGCCATTTATTTATCAGGCGGCGGTGTTGCAAATGCTTCTTACGGTTTACCAGATTTAGGCATGACATCACTGAACGATGTGATTGTTGATGTGCAGCGTATTACTTCGGCGTGTGACTTACCGTTATTAGTCGATATCGATACCGGGTGGGGCGGCGCATTTAACATTGCTAAAACCATTCGCGATATGGAAAAAGCAGGTGCGGCGGCAGTTCATATGGAAGATCAGGTAGCGCAAAAGCGTTGTGGTCATCGTCCAAATAAAGAGATTGTATCGACAGAAGAAATGGTTGATCGCATTAAAGCGGCGGTTGATGCCCGTACCGATCCTGATTTCTTCATCATGGCGCGCACCGATGCATTCGCGCAAGAAGGTTTAGAAGCGGCTATTGAGCGTGCTAAGGCTTATGTGGCAGCTGGTGCCGACGGTATTTTCGCAGAAGCAGTTAAAACAGAAGAGCATTACCGCGCATTCAGCGAAGCGCTAGACGTGCCAATCCTGGCGAACATTACCGAGTTTGGTCAAACCGAACTATGGAACAAGAAAGAGCTAGGTGAGTGGGGCGCAGCTATGGTGCTTTACCCATTATCAGCGTTCCGCGCCATGAATAAAGCGGCGGAAATGGTATACACCAGCATCTTAGAGCAGGGCGATCAAAAAGCCGTTGTCGACAGCATGCAAACGCGTATGGATTTATACGATTACCTCGGTTACCACGACTACGAGCAAAAGCTCGATGCGTTGTTCGCCGAAGGCAAAAACAAATAATCATTTTTAAAAATAACAATATTAAACAGATAGGAAGAAAGTCAGGAGAATGGCAATGGTAGATAAGAAATTAGGTGGTGCAGGATTACGTGGTCAAAGCGCAGGTGAAACGGCGCTGTGTACTGTAGGTAAAAGCGGTAGTGGCTTAACCTATTGTGGTTACGACGTTAGCGACTTAGCCGATAACGCAACCTTTGAAGAAGTAGCTTACTTACTATTTAACGGCGAGCTACCAAATGCAGAGCAGTTAGCTGCTTATAAAGCTGAGCTATTTGAAATGCGCGACTTACCACAGGCGCTAAAAGAAGTGCTACAACGCATTCCAAAAGACGCGCATCCAATGGACGTTATGCGCACCGGTTGTTCATTCCTAGGTAACTTAGAGCCTGAGAATGACTTTAGCGAGCAACATCGCGCAGCGAACCGTCTACTTGCAGCATTCCCTGCCATCATGTGTTACTGGTACAAGTTTAGCCACGACGGCGAAGACATTAGCTGTGTGACAGATGAAGATTCACTAGGTGGTCACTTCTTACGTCTACTTAACGGTACCACGCCAAGCGAGCAACATCGACGCGTCATGGACGTATCGTTAATCTTATACGCAGAGCACGAGTTTAACGCTTCAACTTTTACTGCGCGTGTTTGTGCCTCAACGCTATCAGACATGTTCTCTTGTATCACTGGTGCAATCGGTACACTTCGCGGCCCACTACACGGCGGTGCGAACGAAGCTGCAATGGATATGATTGAGCGCTTTAAGTCGCCAGAAGATGCCAAAGAGCAAATGGCTGGCATGCTTGAGCGTAAAGAGAAAATCATGGGCTTTGGTCACGCGATTTACCGCACCTCAGATCCACGTAATGTGATTATCAAAGCATGGTCTGAAAAACTAGCACAAGAGAATGGCGATACCTCGTTATACGATATCTCAGTAGCTTGTGAAGAGTATATGTGGGATACAAAGAAGCTGTTCTGTAATGCCGATTTCTTCCATGCGTCGACATACAACTACATGGGTATTCCAACGAAGCTATTTACCCCAATTTTCGTTTGTTCACGCCTAACAGGCTGGGCGGCACACGTTATCGAGCAACGCTCTAACAACCGCATCATCCGCCCAAGCGCCGACTACACTGGCAGCGAACCACGTAAAGTTCAGCCAATTAGCGAGCGATAATACCACCCACCTCCTACCTGAATAAGTGTAGGAGGCATTTGCGTTAGCGAATAAGTGATGCTGGTTGACTTATTACTAGATGTATTTTTCATGGATGAAAAAGCAAGCTTACAGGGATGTATCTATAGCGTTCTAGTAATGAGTTAAGCAGCAAAATCACAGTGTTAATGCAAAGCAAATGCACGGAAACACTTATGAACAATACTCAATACCGTAAACAATTATCTGGCACGTCATTAGATTACTATGACACGCGCGCCGCTATTGAAGACATTCAAGCGGGCGCTTATGCCAAACTGCCTTACACCTCACGTATCCTAGCCGAGCAACTGGTACGTCGTTGTGAGCCAGAAAAACTTACCGCATCATTAGAACAATTAATTCACCGCAAGCAAGATTTGGATTTCCCTTGGTATCCAGCGCGCGTTGTTTGTCATGACATTCTTGGCCAAACCGCACTCGTGGACTTAGCGGGTCTGCGTGATGCGATTAGCGATCAAGGTGGCGATCCTGCAAAGGTTAACCCAGTAGTTCCTACTCAGCTGATTATCGATCACAGTTTGGCGGTAGAGCACGGCGGCTTTGACGAAGACGCGTTTGAAAAAAACCGCGCAATCGAAGATCGCCGTAACGAAGATCGCTTCCACTTTATCGATTGGTGTAAAACTGCCTTTGATAACGTCGATGTGATCCCTGCAGGTAACGGCATCATGCATCAAATCAATCTTGAGAAGATGTCACCTGTGATTCAAGCACGCGATGGCGTAGCCTTCCCTGATACCTGTGTTGGTACCGATTCACACACGCCACATGTTGACGCACTAGGCGTTATCGCGATTGGTGTTGGTGGTTTAGAAGCAGAAAACGTGATGCTAGGTCGTCCATCGATGATGCGTCTGCCAAACATCGTTGGTGTTCGCTTGGTGGGTAAGCGTCAGCCGGGCATTACTGCAACTGATATTGTATTGGCGATTACTGAGTTCTTACGTGAACAAAAAGTAGTATCGTCATACCTAGAATTCTATGGTGAAGGCGCACGTAGCTTAACCATCGGTGATCGCGCGACAATCTCTAACATGACGCCTGAGTACGGCGCGAGTGCAGGTATGTTCTACATCGATGAGCAAACTATCGATTACTTGAAAATTACAGGTCGTGAGCCTGAGCAAGTGGCGCTAGTTGAGCAATACGCTAAAGAAACAGGCCTTTGGGCTGATGATTTAGAAGAAGCGCAATACGAGCGTGTGCTGACTTTCGATTTATCGACTGTATGCCGCAATATGGCGGGTCCTTCTAATCCACATCGCCGTTTACCAACATCGGACTTAGCCGATCGCGGAATCGCTAAAGATTGGACAGAAACTGAGGGCGAAATGCCTGATGGCGCGGTAATTATCGCGGCAATCACCAGTTGTACTAACACCAGTAATCCACGCAATGTTGTTGCTGCGGGTTTAGTGGCACGTAAAGCAAATGAGCTTGGCCTTATCCGTAAACCTTGGGTGAAATCTTCATTCGCGCCGGGTTCAAAAGTAGCGGAGCTTTACCTCAAAGAAGCAGGCTTATTGCCTGAATTAGAGCAACTTGGTTTTGGTATCGTTGCCTTTGCTTGTACGACTTGTAACGGTATGAGCGGCGCGTTAGATCCTAAGATCCAGCAAGAAATTATCGATCGCGACCTATACGCTACGGCTGTTTTGTCGGGTAACCGTAACTTCGATGGCCGTATTCACCCATACGCCAAGCAGGCATTCTTAGCATCACCACCGCTTGTTGTTGCTTACGCTATCGCTGGTACTATGCGTTTTGATATCGAGCAAGACGCGCTGGGATATGATAGCGATGGTAATGCCATTACGCTTAAAGATATCTGGCCAAGCGATGAAGAAATCGATGCGATTGTCGATGCCGCAGTGAAACCTGAACAGTTTAAACAGGTTTACATGCCGATGTTCGATTTGAAAGTCGATATGGGTGATCGTCAGCCGTTATATGACTGGCGTGAAATGAGTACCTACATTCGCCGTCCTCCTTATTGGGAAGGGGCACTTGCAGGCGAGCGGACCATGAAAGGTATGCGTCCATTAGCAGTGCTAGGTGATAACATCACTACCGACCATTTATCGCCATCAAATGCGATTATGCTAGAGAGTGCTGCCGGTGCTTATCTACACAAAATGGGCTTACCGGAAGAAGACTTTAACTCCTATGCAACCCATCGCGGCGATCACTTGACGGCGCAGCGTGCAACTTTCGCTAACCCTAAATTACTTAACGAAATGTGTCGCGATGACAATGGTGAAATCAAGCAAGGCTCACTAGCGCGTATCGAGCCAGAAGGCATTGAATCACGTATGTGGGAAGCGATTGAAACCTATATGGATCGCGCGCAGCCACTCATCATTGTTGCTGGTGCTGATTACGGTCAAGGTTCATCACGTGACTGGGCGGCTAAAGGCGTTCGTCTTGCTGGTGTTGAAGTTATTTTAGCCGAAGGCTTTGAGCGTATTCACCGTACTAACTTGGTGGGTATGGGCGTTTTACCGCTTGAATTCGTCAACGGCGAAACACGTGAGACGTTCAATATCGATGGTACTGAAACCTATGACGTTATTGGCACACCAGCCCCAGGTGCGGCGCTGCAAGTGTTAATGACGCGTAAGAATGGTGAGCAGGTGACTATCGATGCTAAATGTCGTTTAGATACGGCAGAAGAAGTTTCTGTGTACAGTGCTGGTGGTGTGTTACAGCGTTTTGCGCAGGATTTTTTAGAAGGTAGTGTTTAATAATCGGGCGCGTCATTATATTTGACGCGCATTTACCTGAAGCGATCAAGTAAGTTTGATCGTATGCGCGCCAGTTACTTTTCTTTGCGTCGCCAAAGAAAAGTAACCAAAAGAAAGGCGAACCGCAGATTTATTGCCTCTCTTAAACAAAATAGCTGTTTTAACGAAACCGCTTTTGATCTGCATCCTGCAGCAAAAGCTAAAAAATCATCCCTGATTTTTTCTTCTAACAGCTATCTTGTTCAAGGCAATAAATAGCGGCCATCATATTGGCGCTGCGAGATATCGAAACACATAAGCTTTTCATGTGTTGTTCGAAAGGAATGATATATGTCTTTTAAACCTCAAATAAAAATCCCGGCTACCTATATCCGTGGTGGTACTTCTAAAGGGGTATTTTTCAATCTGACTGATTTACCACAGGCTGCACAGGTAGCGGGTGAAGCTCGTGATGCTATGTTGTTGCGCGTGATTGGTAGTCCAGATCCTTATGGCAAGCAAACTGATGGTATGGGTGGCGCCACTTCTAGTACCAGCAAGACGGTGATTTTATCCAAGGCATCAGTGCCGGAACACGATGTGGATTACTTATTTGGTCAGGTAGCTATCGATCGCGCCTTTGTTGATTGGAGTGGTAACTGCGGTAACTTAACAGCTGCGGTTGGTTCATTTGCGATATATTCTGGTCTGGTTGATAGTGACCGTATTCAAGAGAATGGTGTTTGCACCGTGCGTATTTGGCAGGCCAATATCAAGAAAACTATTATCGCTCATGTACCTATCACTAACGGTGAAGTACAGGAAACAGGTGACTTTGAGCTAGACGGTGTGACTTTCCCCGCGGCGGAAGTGCCAGTGGAATTCGTCGATCCTAGTGATGGCGACGGTGCAATGTTTCCAACGGGTAATTTAGTAGACGATTTAGAGGTTCCGGGAATCGGTACTTTTAAAGCCACTATGATTAATGCTGGTATTCCAACCATCTTCCTCAATGCCGATGAAATCGGTTATACAGGCTGTGAATTGCAAGAAGCTATTAATGGCGATAATGCTGCGCTAACTAAATTCGAAACCATTCGTGCTTACGGTGCGGTGAAAATGGGATTAATTAGCGATATTTCAGAAGCCGCTGCGCGTCAGCATACACCGAAAGTGGCGTTTGTTGGAGAGGCGATGGATTACGTATCATCGAGCGGCAAGGCGATTGGCAAAAATGATATCGACTTAAACGTTCGCGCACTATCAATGGGTAAGCTGCATCACGCCATGATGGGAACCGCAGCAGTAGCCATTGGCACCGCAGCAGCCATTCCAGGCACGTTAGTAAATTTAGCTGCTGGTGGCGGAGAACGCGAATCTGTATGTTTCGGTCATCCTTCTGGCACACTACGCGTTGGCGCTAAAGCTAGCTGTGTTGATGGCGAGTGGCAAGTCGATAAAGCGATCATGAGCCGCAGCGCGAGGATATTGATGGAAGGCTGGGTTCGTATTCCAGATATCTTCTAAAGGGATTAAAGACTGCCGATGCATTGCATGCTTTGGCAGTCTGTATAACTAATATTTTAGAGGCGGTTTACTGCGGGTACTAAAGCCTGATCAAACCATTTGTCTATTAGCATCGTTTCCATGTAAAAGTCAGATTGGCTTCCTTTCATTCGAAATTCTCCGTGTTTCATGTCGTTATTTTTAAGGTTCTGGCGACCTTGAAAAACAATATTGTTATTTTTATCACGTAAGATCATATAAAAAAGAATTCGTGGAAAATCCTTGTCTGATACTTGTCTGATATCTTGCCCCATACCTAATCCACGGGCAACATGTCCAGCTAAATCAATATCTAATACAGATACATCTAACGTCATGTCCTTGGGCAGTTGCTTTTCTCCTTGCTTCTTAAAAGTACTTTCAAGAACTGAAAAGAGTTTTTCTTCGAACCTTGCCTGGCTTTGATTGGCACCAGAGTCAATATCCTTAAACTGTTCTTTCTTTACAAATTCAACTTTGACCTCAGCTGCTTGTGCACTAAGACAGAATAGGGCTGTCGCAATTAGTGTTGATAGTTTTTTCATTATTATTCCTTAGAATTTATTGTTAACGGATTGATTATGACTGATTACATATCGTTATCAATAAAACTCCTTTTAATTAAACATTTTCTTACATCAAAATTTGAAAGGTCAAAAAAAAACCGCGCCAAATGGCGCGGTTCTTATTTATTTCAGTTAGTTTTTAGAAACGAACTGATGCGCTTAACTGCACGTAACGTGGAGTTTGGAAGCTGCTTGGTAATAGGAAGTTCGGGTTAGTTTCGTTCTTCGCTGACTCAGCTGTCTCGACAACTTCAGTTACGATGTTAGAGCCCAATACGTTGAATACGTCAATTTGGAAGCTAACTTCTGCATCAGAAATTTGAGTAGTGTATTTAGCGTTAACGTTTAACTCGTTTCTCCATGGAGTACGACCGTAGCTACCACGTGGAACCTTGTTACCAGCTACGTAGTAAGTGTCACCGTATCCGTATGGGTCTGGGTAACCGTCAGGTAGACCGTGACCGAAACCATTTACTGGACGACCAGATTGGATTAATAGGTTTGCACCTACAGTCCATTTCTCGGTTAGAGCGTATGCACCGTAAACTTTGAACGTGTGACGACGATCATTTGGTAGATCACCGTAAGCACCATCCATTAGGTAAGGGAAATCCCAGTCAGTTGTTAAACCAGCGTCGTCTTGACCGTTATCTGATTTCACGTAACCTTCAGCATTACCGTAGCTCTTAGACCAAGTGTATTTCGCGTCTAGAGTCCAAACATCATCCCACTGACGTTTGATTGTTAAGTCGATCGCTGTGTATACACGTTTTGGATCTGGGTAACCAAGCGTATCAGCTGCAATGTTTACTTGCTCTAATGTACCATCACCATCTGTATCGTAGTAAGTAACGATGTCAGAGTTAGGGTTAGTCAATACATAAACGTCGTGACCTGGCTCTTTCCAACCGTTAGCTGTGATAGCTTTATTGATAGTAATATCATCAATAACACTACCTAGGTTACGGTAGATACCCTTTACAGACCATGACCAATCGTCGTTGATTAAGCCTTCGTAACCTAAGATGAACTCATCTTGGTACATTGGGTCGATAGATGTATCTAGTACTTCACGAACATCCGGCTCAGAACCGTCACCGTTTACACGAGTACCTAACTTCTCACCTAGAATAGGAGTTAAATCAGCGTTTTGTTGGCTGTAATCGCCTTCAACTTTGTAGTAGTCGTGGATGTATGTTTCTGGACCTGCCATACGGATGTTTGTGTTCGCCGCGATTGGTAAGTGGTAACGACCGAAGTTAGCAAATACTTTAGATTCACCGTCGCCGTTTACATCCCAAGAGATGCCTAAGCGTGGAGCGATTTGGTTGTCAACTTTGATGAAAGAGTTGCCAGAAGCATTCTTATTGTTGAAAGACTCACTACGTAGACCAATAGTTGCTACAAGGTCATCATTGATTGTCCAAGTATCTTCGATGTAGAAAGCACTTGATAGAGTTTCGAACTCACCACCAGTTGCATAAGTACGTACACGAACAGTGTCTGTTTCTTCTGCGAATGTGTAGTCGATAGCTGCTTCAGTAGCGCCAGCTGCATATGTACGGTATAGGTAGTAAACACCGAACTCACCTGGACCAGATAAACGAGTTTGGTCTAATGAAGTATTAGTTTCGTTATCGTAACCAAAACGTAGAGTGTGATCACCCATTACATATTCACCATCGATACGGAATGCTTCACGTGTATCTTTAGCTTGCGAGAAGCTGAAGTTTACGAAACAACCTTGACGTAGGTAAGAACCTGCATCGTATTGGTAAACTACTGGACATGTGAAATCAGCATCTGAAGAATCGCTTAGATCAGCTTCGTTTTCACCCCATAACGCAGATAGTGTGAAATCGTCTGTGATGTAACCGGTGTATTTAACAGAGATGTTGTCACCACCACGTGAAGAAGTACCAGAACCAACTAAATCACCACGAGTATCAGTCTTGTAGTCATAACCGTAAGTAGTAGTTGTAGTTTCACGCTCATCGGAGAATGCTGTTAATTCTAACTTGTGGTTTTCATTGATATTCCAGTCAACTTTTGCACCCCAGAAAGCATCGCTAGAATCTGTAGTATCAAAAGACTTACCATTTGAGTAAGCATATTCTTGTTGAACATCACGTGGGTTATATAATACGTAGAAGAATAAAGTATCTTCAATTAATGGACCAGAAAGGTAGATGTTAGCTTCAGTTTTGTCAAAAGAATCAGCACCGTTGTATGTTAACATTGTGCCGTCTGTACGAAGTACGTTAGGTGACTGTTCTGATAGAGAATCTGGACGGAAGTAGATGTTTGCACCGTATTCCCAGTCATTGCTACCGCTCTTAGTTACAGCGTTAACTACACCACCAGTCGAACGACCGAACTCAGCTGAGTAACCACCAGTCTTAACTTGGAATTCTTTATAGAATTCGAAAGGAATAGTAGAACCACCTAAACCGTTACGGAAGTTTGTAACGTTTAGACCGTTTACGAAGTATGCGTTTTCTGCAACAGATGCACCACCGAATGAAGCGTTATTACCAAATGCGCCGTCACCTTTAGTTGTACCTGGGGCAAGAAGTGCTACAGAAGTTACGTCACGAGCAACAGGAAGACGAGACAACTCAACTTCACCGATATTTAATGCAGACTCAGCAGAGCTTGTATCGATAACAGCCATTGCAGAACCACTGATTTCAATAGTCTCAACGTTATCGTTTACACCGGCCATTGGAGTACTGAATTCAGTTTGACCACCTAGCTTGATACGTACACCTTTTTGCTCGATGCTTGAGAAGCCATCTTTGCTAATTGTAATGTCGTAGTTACCTACTGGTAACGCAGAAAAACGGTATGAACCGTCAGCTTTAACGACTGTAGTACGAGTAAAACCAGTTTTAGGATCTTTTGCTGTTACAACTGCACCAGCGATTGGAGCTTGAGCTGTATCAACGATTAAACCTTTAAGGACACCGTCATTGTTACCAGCAAAAGCTGTAGATGAAATGCTTAGCGCCGCAGTTACAGCAGCTGCTGCAACGGTGCGTTTGAAGCTAGTCATATTTTTCATTAGCTATCTCTCTCTCTTTATTTATTATTGTTTCTAATTGCATCTCTTAATTGGATACAATTTAGGGAACGCGTATAAAATAACACTTTTTTCCAGTTTGTAAATAGCTTGTAACACAACTTGGCAGATTATATTTCTAATAATATTCGATTGTTAACTTCGTGATTCTAATATTATAAATGTACATAACATTTAGTAGGCTTGTTTAATGAATTGTGGTTTGTTATGTAAGGTTATGATTTTAAATTGTTTTGTTTGTTAGCTTTTCAGGTGCTCTAATGTTCGCAATAACGATTTTTGTACTTCAGACTTATAAAAAATGTGCGAATAAAATGAATTTTTAATAAAAATTAGTTAATTAGTGAGATTTAAAATGAATTTAAAACTGTTAAGTGTGGCGCTTTCAATATGTGACTGTTGCTCAAATCCACTTCTAATTCTTGGTTTAAAATCATGATCGCCGTCCTCTAGCCATAATAACTCGACTTCTTTTTCTAGAGCATAGGTTGCTACTTCTTCTTGGTTACCAAGCTTATCTCGCGTTCCTTGGGCAATAAATAGCGGTGCCGTAACGTCTTTTAGATGTTCAATACGTAACTTTTCAGGTTTGCCAATCGGATGGAAAGGGTATCCAAGGCATATTACGCCTTTAATTAGGTTATTTAGCTCTTCGTCCCCTTGAGCTGCAACCATCGAAGCAATGCGGCCGCCCATAGATTTTCCACCGATGTAAACGGGTTGATTCAAATCTTTAACAATTGTACTGAAAAATTCGACTAGTGCTGGTGCGCGATTGGGTGGACGTTTCCTACCATCGATTTTTCGTTGCTGCATATACGGAAAGTTAAAACGCACGACGCGGATACCTTTTTCCGCCAAGCCCTGCGCAAAATTGGTCATAAACTCTGACTCTGCATCGGCACCCGCACCATGAGCGAATAAGAAAATTGGACCGTCTTTGGGGCCGTCAAAAATAAACTCCATGGGAGCTCCTAAATAACTGTTCTTGAGAATATCGTTAAATAATCAGTGAAAAAATTGCGAGCAAGGCGATGAGTAGCAATAAGGTTTGGCGTAGTTTTTTGATTAGGCGAACTAAATCAACTAGGTCGCTATTTTCTGGATGTATACGTGTGCCTAATTTAGGGCGTCTTATTTTTAGTTTGTCATACATCACTGCGCCCCCCAATTCTCGGTTCATTGCGTTTGCTGTGGTGGTGAGTAATGCTCCTGCGCCATAACGGTGCCAACTGTTACGCTTGAGGGATAGATGTTTAATACCAAAAAGAAGGCCAATCAAAAGGGCTGACAGACAGTTAAACAGTAATGAAATCATTGCCATTAGCTGACTAGGCAGAAGACCGAATTCACGAAATTTCTGCTTCTTGGGATTCCAGTGCTGGCTAAGAGAATATATCAAGCCGTAACTGACCAATGCGAAGGGGCCAAACAGCAGATAAATCAAAATAGGCGACACATAATGTAGGGAAAACTTTTGAACCGCGCCTTCAATTGTTCCTTTAACAATTCCCATGCTTGATAACGCGTGGGTGTCTCTTACGCAGATCTGATTGAGTTGTTCTCTGGCGAGATTCTTTTTGTCGTAACGTAGGCTGTGATAAATACGGCGGCAATGAGTCAGCAATGAGTTACTGTTAATTGCGAGTAAAAGGAAAATAACCTCGAAAAACCATGTATAGGTTGCGAAGTAAAGAATAGCAATGGTAATCGACATGCCTATGAAAAGCATAATAAAGGACGCTATTACGCCCGCCAGTCTTTGTTGTGACTTACTGCCTTTGCCTGTTTTCTTGCTGAAAATAAGCGCCATATGACGCCATAGGGTACCAGGATGATAGGATGCATCTACCGCAAATTTCTGCTCGATAAGCATTACACTCAAAACAATTAGCAAGCGAACTGAGAGTTCTGATAACGCGATGTCATTAGCGGAAAATTGCGGTAGTAAGTCCATCATTTAGATTATGCTAAATCTTCTTTTCGGCATAGAGGTAGCATTTCAACTACCATATCTGCCGAGTTTTTAGCGGCAACAACGAGATATTCGTCGAAGCTTAGCTCGCTCTTTTTACCAGCGATATCTGACAGTGAGCGAATCACAACAAATGGCACTTCACATAAGTGACACACTTGAGCAATCGCTGCAGCTTCCATTTCACAAGCTTGCATCGTTGGGAAATTAGCACGTACTTGTTCTACGCGAACAGGATCAGCCATGAAGGTATCACCTGTGGCGATAAGGCCTTCTACGATTTTTACGTTTTGTTTTGAATTTTGCATCGCTTGGTTAGCCGCTTTGGCTAACGCAGGGTGCGGTTTAAATGCTGCTGGCATTTTAGGAAGTTGGCCAATCTCGTAACCAAAAGCAGTTAAATCAGCGTCGTGGTGACGAACTTCACTACCAATAACGACATCGCCAACGTTGAGCTCAGGGTCGAAACCGCCAGCACTGCCAGTGTTAATTATGCAATCAGGTGCGTATTTTTCGATAAGAAGCGTTGTAGATACAGCAGCTGCGACCTTGCCAATGCCTGACATTGAAACTACAACGTCGACACCGTTAATAGTGCCAGTATAAAACTCAATACCTGCTTGCTTATGAGTCTCTAAACCTTGTATACGGTCGCGCAATACGGCTACTTCTGGCTCCATGGCGCCAATAATACCAATTTTCATAGGGTGCTCGTCGAATATAAAAAGAAAGGATCTTACCCCAATCCACTCACATCTTAAATAAAAAAGGCTCCTTTCGGAGCCTTAAGCTAGCTTGTGCTAATTACACATCTAAGTATTGCAAAATACCTTCGGCGGCATCTCGACCTTCTGCTATAGCAGTAACAACGAGATCTGAACCGCGAACCATATCGCCACCGGCAAATACTTTTTCGTTGGTCGTTTGGAATGGCACCTGCGATGAATTAGCGATCACACGGTCCCACTCATCGACTTCGATACCATAATCTTTAAACCATGGTTGTGGGTTAGGCTTAAATCCAAAGGCCATGATTACCACATCAACGTCTAGGATATGTTCTGAACCGGCAACAGACTCGGCACGTTGACGGCCATTTTCATCGGGTTTGCCCATTGCTGTTTCAATTAGCTCAACGCCTGCTACTTTTCCATCTTTTGCTACGACATCTAACGGTTGGCGGTTGTACAGGAATTCTACGCCTTCTTCTTTAGCGTTTTGAACTTCACGCACTGAGCCTGGCATGTTGGCTTCATCACGACGATAAACACAACGCACTTCTTTGGCGCCCTGACGTACCGCGGTTCTGACACAGTCCATCGCTGTATCACCACCACCTAGCACTGCAACGCGTTTACCCGCTAAATTAATGTAAGGGTTTTGTGCATCTTCATAGCCCATCAGGTGATTAGTGTTACCAATCAAATAAGGCAGTGCATCTAGCACACCATCGGCACTCTCATTAGCAAAGCCACCGCGGATATAAGTGTAGGTTCCCATTCCCAGGAATACCGCATCGTAATCTTGTTGCAGCTGACTAAAATCTACGTCTTTTCCAACTGTGGTATTGAGTTTGAACTCAACGCCAAGTGACTCGAAGTATTCACGACGCTTACTCATTACCGATTTTTCGAGCTTAAATGCTGGAATACCGAAAGTTAGCAGGCCACCAATTTCAGGGTTCTTATCAAACACCACTGGCGTAACACCGTTGCGAATTAAAATATCGGCACAGCCGAGGCCAGCAGGTCCAGCTCCGATCACCGCTACTTTTTTACCGGTATTGGCCACAGCGCTTAGATCTGGTGTCCAACCTTGCTCTAACGCTTTATCGGTAATGTATTTTTCAACATTACCGATAGTCACAGCTTCAAAGCCATCGTTGAGTGTACATGCGCCTTCACACAATCTATCCTGTGGACACACACGACCACAGACTTCTGGCAGGGTATTGGTTTGGTGACACAAATCCGCTGCTTCCATAATACGACCTTGCTTTGCCAGCTCTAGCCAATCTGGAATGTAGTTGTGCAATGGGCACTTCCACTGACAATATGGATTACCACAATCTAAACAGCGATCTGCTTGTTCCTCAACCTGCGGTTGGTCAAACAAATTGTAGATTTCGATAAACTCTGTTTTGCGTTTTTCTATCTCTTTTTTATTAGGATCCTGTCTGCCAACTTCGATATATTGAAAATCGTTCGGAACAACATTTGAGATAATTTTCTGGTATTTCGACATGACGACTATCCTGCGTTTACGGCTAATTTAAGAACGTTAGTGGCATTTGGAAGCATTGTTTTAATGTCGCTTGCCGTTGGTTTTACTAATAAGAATTTTGGTAACCATTGCTCAAAGTTATCCAAGATTTCTTTAGCACGCTCACTGGCTGTCGCATCAAAATGCGCTTGAATGAGTGATTTTAGGTGATGCTGATAAGCAGGTAGCTCGATCGGCAGCGCCTCTGCGCACTCGTGATTCATGCGTTTTTCAATGGTTTGTTCTTCATCAAGGAGGTAAGCGAAACCACCTGTCATACCCGCAGCGAAGTTAACGCCAGTCGGACCTAAACAAACCACAACGCCGCCAGTCATGTACTCACAACCATTGTCACCCATGCCTTCAATGACGGTAGTCGCGCCAGAATTACGTACGCCAAAGCGTTCGCCTGCTTGGCCTGCGGCGTATAATTCGCCGCCCGTTGCGCCATAAAGACAGGTGTTGCCGATAATGCTTGCATCATGGCTGTCAAAAGCGACGCCTTGCGGCGGACGGATAACTAAACGGCCACCTGTCATGCCTTTACCGACGTAGTCATTGGCATCGCCAATCACCGTCATATTTAAGCCGCCAGCATTCCAAACGCCAAAACTCTGTCCTGCAGTGCCGGTGAATTCAATATTAATCGGTGAACCACTCATCCCTTGATTGCCGTGATGCTGGGCGATCAAACCACTGATCGTTGCGCCGACAGAGCGATCGGTATTGCGAACGCTCAATGCAAAATCGCCGCCCTGTTTAGATTTAATAGCTTCGCTAGTTACCTCAACCAATTCCTTATTCTTCAAACCTTCGTCATACGGAGGATTGCTATCGGTCCAAGATACCGCCGTGCCGTTTTTCGGGACTGGGCGATAAAGAATATCGCTAAGATCCAACTTCGCCTGACGGGCCGTTTGTCCTTCGATAACGTGCAGTAGATCGGTACGGCCAATAAGATCCGTTAGCTTGTTGATTCCAAGGCCCGCAAGGATCTCGCGAATATCTTGTGCTAATGCTTCAAAGTAGTTGGCTACCATTTCTGGTAGGCCTCTAAAGTGCTTATCACGTAGTTCTTTGTTTTGCGTCGCAACACCCGTAGCACAATTATTAAGGTGACAAATACGTAGGTATTTACAACCCAAAGCAACCATAGGGGCGGTACCAAAACCAAAGCTTTCAGCACCTAAAATCGCGCCTTTAATAACATCAAGACCAGTTTTTAAGCCGCCATCTACTTGCAGGCGAACCTTATGGCGTAGGCCATTTTCGACCAGTGCTTGCTGCACTTCGGCAAGACCAAGTTCCCACGGGCTCCCTGCATATTTAACAGAGGTTAACGGGCTAGCACCCGTGCCGCCGTCATAGCCTGATACGGTAATGAGATCGGCATAAGCCTTAGCAACACCGGTTGCAATGGTGCCGATGCCTGGTTCTGACACTAATTTCACTGAAATTAACGCCTTACTATTGATTTGTTTGAGATCGAAAATCAGCTGCGCTAAATCTTCAATCGAATAAATATCGTGATGTGGCGGTGGTGAAATTAGCGTTACGCCAGGCGTTGAATAACGTAATCCTGCGATTTCTGCAGAGACTTTATCACCCGGTAACTGTCCACCTTCACCTGGTTTAGCCCCTTGCGCCACCTTGATTTGAATAACCTCTGCATTCATTAGGTAATGGGCAGTGACACCGAAACGGCCTGAAGCAACTTGTTTGATTTTTGAGTTACGCTCATTGCCAAAACGGGCAGGGTCTTCGCCACCTTCACCTGAGTTAGATTGTCCGCCTAAACGGTTCATGGCAACTGCTAGCGCTTCATGCGCTTCTGGGCTGAGTGCGCCGATAGACATTGCAGCACTGTCAAAGCGCGGGAATAGTTCGCTCGCTGGTTCTACGTCGTTAATATCGATTGCGCCACGCGAGGTGTCTAGCTTGAACAAGTCGCGAATAGTCGCCACCGGACGTTCATTAACGGCTTTTGCAAAAGCTTGATAATCGCTGTATTCCCCCGACTTAACAGACTTTTGTAATAGCTGAACCACATCAGGATTGTAACAGTGGTACTCTCCGCGGAAATCAAATTTTAGTAAACCGCCATGTTCAACTTGCTCGCGTTTACGATAGGCTTTATCGCGTAAGATGGCTTGGTCGAGTTCGAAATCACTAAAATCAGCACCTTTAATACGGTTTGTGACGCCATTGAAGCACAGCTCTGCCACTTCATTGGCAAAACCAACTGCTTCAAATAATTGCGAACAACGATAACTAGCAATGGTGGAGATTCCCATCTTAGACATGATTTTCATCAAGCCTTTATTGATACCTTTACGATAGTTAATCACCGCTTCTTTTGGTGAGTGAGTGATTTTGCCTTGCTCAATTTGCTCAAGAATTGATTCATAAGCAAGGTACGGGTATACCGCTGTCACACCAAAGCCAAATAGCACGGCAAAATGATGCGGATCGCGCACTGCACCAGACTCTACTACCAAGTTAGTGTCACAGCGTAGGTTATTGTTAACTAAACGCTGCTGCACAGCGCCTGCAGCCATTGCCGCAGGAATTGGCAGTGTCTCTTTACTGATGTCTCTATCAGTCAGTAAGATAATTACCGCTCCATCTTTGGAGGCTTGCTCTGCTTTATCACACAGCGCAACAATCGCTTCTTTTAGAGTTACGTCAGTGGCGTAATTCATCGACAGCTCAACCATTTTATAGTGAGCTTCGTCGAGGGCTTTAAGCTGTTCTAGATCGCTATAAACTAGGACTGGTGAGTCAAACAAGATGCGATCGGCATGGCCGAGGGTTTCTTTAAATAAATTTTGTTCACTACCGATGCAAGTCGCTAGCGACATGGTGTGTGCTTCGCGTAGTGGATCGATAGGCGGATTGGTTACTTGCGCAAACTGCTGGCGGAAATAGTCAAATACGCTACGCTGTTTTTGCGATAATACGGCCATAGGCGCGTCATCACCCATAGACGCAGTGACTTCTTGACCACAACCTGCCATCACATTGATGACATCGTGAATTTCTTCTTTCGAATAATTGAATTGTTTGAGGTACACCGCATGTTCTTCATCAGAGAGACTGCGGTTACCAGAATTCGATTCTTCTCGCTTATCAAAAGGCACTAAACGGCGTGAATTGTTCGCCAACCATTTTTTGTATGGGTGGCGATTCTTAAGCTCGTTATCGATATCAAACGTCGATGTTAGCTTGCCAGAATAGGTGTCTATGACGAGTAATTCCCCGGGCCCAACACGACCTTTTTCAGCAACTTCATCGGGCTGGTAATCCCAAATGCCAACTTCTGAGGCCAGCGTTAAGATACGATCTTTGGTCACTACGTATCGGGCAGGGCGTAAACCATTGCGATCTACCGCACAAGCGGCATGACGACCATTGGTCATTACTACACCGGCAGGGCCGTCCCACGGCTCCATGTGCATTGAGTTAAAGTCGTAAAACGCACGTAAATCGTCATCCATAATTGGATTTGATTGCCATGCAGGTGGAATTAGCATACGCATAGAGCGGTATAAATCCATTCCGCCCATGAGCAGTAGCTCTAGCATGTTGTCGAGTGATGACGAGTCAGAGCCACTTTCACTGACAAATGGCGCAGCATCTTGTAAATCAGGCAGCAATGGTGTTTGGAATTTGTATGAGCGCGCTTTCGCCCACTGACGGTTGCCTTTAATGGTATTGATTTCACCATTGTGGGCCAAGAATCTAAATGGTTGTGCTAATGGCCATTTCGGGGATGTATTCGTCGAGAAGCGTTGGTGAAACAGACAAATCGAACTCTGCGTGCGCAAGTCTGCTAAGTCGAGATAGAAATTTGGTAAATCGACTGGCTTAACTAAGCCTTTGTAAATCGTCACCATCGAAGAAAGACTAGCAATGTAGAAAACGTTATCTTCAGCAAGACGCTTTTCTGCGCGGCGACGGGCCATGTATAAACGACGCTCAATATCGCGATTTAACCAACCCGCTGGCGCGTTAATGAATACTTGTTCGATAACAGGTAATTCGGCCAATGCAATTGGACCTAATATGTCTTTGTTGACAGGCACTTCACGCCAACCCACTACAGCCATAGTCTCTTTTTCAAGCTCTTGCTGAAGTACGTCGCGGCTGATTTGAGCAAGCATAGGATCTGTATTTAAGAAACACATACCCACGGCATATTTTTTACTCAGCGACCAATTATTTTCTTTTGCAATCGCCTGAAATAATACTTCTGGTGATTGCATTAGCAAGCCACAGCCATCGCCTGTGGTGCCATCAGCAGAAATACCACCGCGGTGTTGCATGCGATCTAAAGCTTCGATCGCGGTACGTATTATTTTGTGGCTTTGTTCGCCGTCCATTTGGGCGATAAGACCAAAACCACAATTGTCTTTTTCAAAAGCTGGGTTAGTTAATGCCATAGTAATAATCTCTAAACTTTAAAACTTTTTATGCAAATGTTATGCAAGCAGGGGCGTTTGTGAAACTGCTGAGGATAGCTAATAAATTTACAATTGATTTGTAAATTATCGTGAAAGATTACTAAAGTCAATCTGCGAAAAGTCTAATCTATAACATCGAACGTTACCTTGGTTAAGTTATTGGTTTTTATTTTATTATAGTGTTTTTGTTGATGTTAATAGTTCTCGTTTTCACAAGGGTTACGCCGACGTAAACTAAAGTCGAACAAAGTGAAATTTTGTAATTAAATTACAAAAATAGCTTTACGTTGGCGTAATGTTAAATTTATGTAGCTGTTAGATAAGTCGTTTTTAACACTAATTCAAACGTTGGTTTAAATAGTTAGTCGTAATTTTGTGAATAAAAATTCTAAATGTTGGTGTGCAGAATGAGAGTTGTTGCTCTGGGGAGTAAATAGTGGACGAAAAAAAAGTCGCTAAAAGCGACTTTTTTAATAGAAAATAGAAAATGGTTAAGCTGTAAAACCGTTTTCCACGCCTTTTACCGCTATTGCTACTGCATTGTGAGCATGTAGAGATTCGTAATGATTTATGCGAACCCAATAATCAAGGTGGCTTTCACTATTTAATGCATGGGTTACGCGGCGCACTGCATCTTCACAAAACATTAGGTTGCTTGCGTTTAGGCGCGCGAACTCTTGTTCATCTTCACGTTTTACCGCTGCTTGAACAGGGGTTTGTACAGCGTGTTCGATTAAATCAACTAATTGCTTGATTGGAAAATCGTCCATTGTACTTAGACGTACTTTTATTTGCGCAACACTGCGTTGGCTATGCGGCGTTGCGACAATACCTTCTGTACTACCTAACCATTCTACTATTTGTTCTTGCTCTAATGTCTTGTCACTAAACTGTTCAATAAAGGCTTTTTGAATTAGCTGACGAGACAATGCTGCTGAACACGGACAAGTTGATGAGTATGGCACTTCGATTCCAAGATCGATAGTGATACCCGTTGGTGTATTCGTCGCGGTGATTGTCGTTGGATAAGCTTTCCAACCTTTTTTGCCACTTAATAAAGAAGCGCGTCTTAGGTGGTAATCGAATTTGAACGACAACTGTGCTTCATCGCTAATGTCATCATGTGAAGAAACAAAGTCGTTTAGCGCACTGCTAATAGTAGAAGGAGATAAAGACTCTTCTGTTGATAATTCGTCGAGTCGTAAGAATAAGCGTGACATATGAATGCCTTTCGCTGATGGTACGATTACATTTACAAACGCCTCCACTTTGGCACTAACGCGTTGCGGTGCTTCGTCAAGTGAGTCGAGTAACATCGGCATTTCGATTTCACTCATTCCAACCCAATTTATGTTGCCTTCGGTTTGAGCAGGTGAATTGCTGGCAATATCTGGCATTTGGTGGGGCATTAAATTACAACTCCAACAGGTTAATCAATAGTACGTCTTCAGCAGTTGGCGTGTCGCAGTGCTAGAATCCGAGTTAAGCCCGTTGCAAAAAATTAATCGTTAGCTCGGGCAATAAGCGACGAATTGTAGCACGCTATTATCCTTTTCTACTATGTCAGTAAAACCAAAATGACAACTATTTTTATCTAAACTATGCCCGCAGCACATTTTGCTCACTCATCAATAATAATGATGAGTGTTGCAGTAATTAATGGTAAGTTAGGTAAAAATTATGACTTTTTACTATATTAATTCGTCATATCCATTTAGTTCTAGGGAAAATAACATGCAAAAGTTTGCTGGGATGCTGTTTGCGTTGTTGTCGCTAAGTGTGCCATTTCACAATGAAGCGAACGCACAGTCAACTTCTTATGAAATGATGCTAATCGGTAGCGATTTTGAGCTGTGTCGAAGTAGCGAAACTCAATTTTGTAAGGCGAAAGATGTGTCCGCCTTTCGCAATGGCAATAATCGAACTGCTAAGCAATATAAGTTAGCCATTTCCCAAATTGAAAAAATGATGCATGTCGATCGCTGGTCCCCCGATCGTCAAGCGCTGCGTTATGATCTTCATTTGTTGTTTAATGCAACCGCAAAGCGTGCCGGCACACGAATTCTCTCATACTCTCAACTGTTAAGCGCATGGAAGTCGATGTCCATTCGTCGTGATGGTAAAGCACTAAGTGGCCATTCACTGTTTTTATCAATGACAGAATCTGAGCTGTCAATGATCTTAGATCATCTTGAATATGCACAACTTGATCACGCTGGACGCCGATTAAAAGATGCTGTTATTGTCGATAAAAAAGAGCCTTCTATCTCGATTAATTTTGCTCAAAAGGTTGTAGAAGTTGCTAAAAAAGAAGAAGCGAGGCCTAAAATCTTAGTGGCAACTGTTGGTTATCGCGACGGTTATTCTGAAGTTGATGCTTATGTTTCTCTATTTAATCAACTTGGCGGTGACGCTAGTTGGCTGCCAATTGATGCGTCGCTTGCCCAATTGATGCATGCGAAAGAATCTTGTCGTTCACTTGAGCAATATCGCGCAGATGTTTTAAAGAGCTATGATCGCAATCGAATTTACAAAGATCTCGTCACAACTCAGCAGCAGTTCTGTGCTAATCCAAAGCTATTTAATGACGCGATCAAAGGCGCCAATGCCATTGTATTAGTGGGGGATAAACCACAACTGCTCAAGCAAACCTTTTTGAATAACGGTGAAGCGACAGTGCTACTAAGTTTAATGAAGCAGCAAATCGATGCGAAAAAGTTAACTTTAGTTGCTGCAGGTGAGATGGTAAAAGGTGTCGTTAATCAAGGAAGCCGTGGGGCAGTGATCTTAAGTGGCAATAGTGAATATGCGTTGTTAAATGGCACTTCTAGTTTGGTGCAAAAGCGTTTAGCCTGCGACAGTTATGGTAGCTGTGACAATGATTACAATAGCGTTACTTATCAATATGGTGGTTTAGGGCTGCTGAAATTCCCGATTATCGATACTCAAGTTTCGTCACACGGTAATATAGCAAGGCTAGCACGAGTTGGGTTTGATACTCGGTTGCAGCAAAGTATGGCCATTGACAAGGGAACCGCTGTTTTACTCAATCAACGCGGTTCGAAAGTCGATTTTGAAGTAATAGGACAAGGCGGCGTTATCTACTTGTCGTATCAAACTCAAGAGCCGTCTTTAGAAAAAATTAATTATCACTACTTTACCCCTGGTGACCTAGTCACAAATAACGCTGGCGCAGTTTCAGTAGCATATCCAGAATGGAAAACTATCGCCAAAGATCCACAGGCACAATTAGCGACATACAACAATTTGTTTTATGGCGATAATTTTAATCGCTTTGCTGAACAAGCCTGTGTTATTAACGACAAATCATGGCAAGGTCTGGCAGGGCGCAACAAGCAGTTTATGGTTAAGTTAGCTAAAACAGCGGATAGTCAATTGCATATGGGCGGGGTGAAAGTGAAAGACGGCTACGAGTTTTATTGCTCTATTAATGCACTTTCCTTATCCTTAACTCGTAATTAGTTGGAATTAATACCTCAGTCGTAGTTTTTATACAGACATAATGGTATGGTTCGCACAGTTAGTTTAAAGAGTCACTATTATGTCTGTAGAAAGCCCAATCGATTTAGATCAAGTGTTAGAACTTGATATCCTAGAGCAATATACCCAAGCCATTGGTGGGCAAGCACTGCTTGGCAGCGTTGATTTGTTTGCTGGACAATATCCTGAATACCTCGATGAGTTAAAGGCGGCGTACGCGGCTGCTGATTACAAGTTAACCGCAGAACACGGACATAAAATGAAAGGCGCAGCAGGCGCAATTGGTTTGGCTAGGTTGAGTCAATGGGCACAAATGCTGCAAAACCGCGAAGATGAAGCATGGCTTGATAATGCACCTAAGTTGATTGAGTGCTTAGAGAACCATTATGTAAGTGACATTGAGAAGTTGCGAACTTACTTAAGCAGCTGTTAGTTTTTTATCTCTTATCATTAAAAAAGGCGCTAACAAGTGATTGTTAGCGCCTTTTTTATAATTAGTTTTATTGCTACTCGGTTTCGTGCTCAGAGCAGAAACGGTAGCCTTCACCGTGAATCGTTGCAATGATTTCACTGCTACCAGGGTGGCTTTCGAAATGTTTTCTAATGCGGCGGATAGTCACGTCAACAGTGCGATCATGTGGCTTTAATTCACGGCCAGTCATTTTCATTAGTAAGTCACTACGCGTTAAAATCTTGCCTGGATTTTCTAGGAACTCAATCATCGCTCTAAATTCGCTGCGCGGTAATTTGAATTGTTCTTCAGTCGGGCTAATTAGCGAGCGAGAGTTTACATCTAGCACCCAGCCGCTGAATTTATAACGCTCAACAACGTTTGCTGATTTATCTTCGCTGTTGGCACTCTTAATACGGCTTAGTAGATTGCGAGCACGAATAGTTAATTCACGCGGATTGAATGGCTTGGTGATGTAATCATCGGCACCAATTTCTAAACCAAGAATTTTATCAACTTCGTTATCGCGACCCGTTAAGAAGATTAGTGCAATGTCGTCTTTCTCACGAACTTCACGTGCTAATAACAAGCCGTTTTTACCAGGTAGGTTGATGTCCATGATGATTAAAGAGATTGGTTCTTGCTTAAGCAAGCGATTCATTTCATCGCCATTATTGGCTTCGTGAACGTGATAACCTTCAGCTTCGAAAATAGAACGTAGGGTATTACGCGTTACTAGTTCATCTTCAACGATTAGAATGTGCGGGCTTTGCATAATAGTAGTTACCTAGTATTAGTTCACTTAAATTTAAGTCTATGTCATAAACCTTTCTTATGTAAGATTTATGATAAAAAATTGTTGTCAAAATGTTACTCGAATATGGGCTTGAGCCTGCGAAGAACAAAGATGTGCCAGAAAGTTGAATAGGCTCAGTTATAGAGCATGTTCTGGCGAATAAGTTCGCTTGCCATTGAGAAAAATACTAAAAGCTTTTTCGAGCAACATTATTTTTATCTAATTCGAATCAATATTACCGCTGGTAAAGTGATTGCGCTGATATTTTAGGGCGTGATTGTAAACCCTTTAGTAAACTTTAACAATAAACCACAAGCCATAATGATAATTATTGTTAACTCGCGCCCTTAAAACTCTCGATTTACGTTTTAGCCGATAAGATTTTAAACTTATTGTCGCTAATAACCTGCTCGTGCTTAGCAAAATGTGTTGCCATAAAAGGTTCGTACTTGAGGAAATTATTGGCAACAATACGTAGCTGTCCACCATCCATTAAATGATTGGGCGCGCCGCTAATGAATTGCTCTGGCACTTTATAGTCTGTTTTTAATCCCGTGTGGAACGGTGGGTTAGAAACGATAGTGGCAAATTTTCCATGTAAATCTGCGAGTCCGTCACTTGGGTATACTTTTCCTTCAACATTGTTCGCAGCTAATGTCATAGTAGCTGACTCGATGGCCAGTGCATCAATGTCAATGAGTTCAAGAGGTATCTGAGGGCGTTTAAGGCCAATAAAGGTACCGATAATGCCGCAGCCACAGCCAAAATCGAGGGTACGCTTCATTTTAATATGCCCTAAGTTTTGCAGTAGAAGTTGGGTTCCTAAATCGAGTTCGCCGTGACTAAATACGCCGGGTAATGAAACTATATTAATGGTTTCGTCTTCGGCAGATACTTGATAGCGCTTGATCCAGTCTTCTTTAGTAAAGTCAGGTGCTGTGTTGTTGTAATTAGCGCGAAATAGCGCGCAATGACGCGCTGAGTCCACTTTGACTGGTTTGTCACAATAGTCTTTAACTTGTTTCGCTGCCGATTTAACGCCACCTTTATTGTCGCCCACCAAATAGATTTCGGCATTGTCGCTAAGATGTGGAAGCACATTAGCCAAGAAGTAAATCGCTCGCTCTTTTGCTTTTGGCCAGTACAGAATAACTTGCTGCCACTTTTCTTCGCTCGGATTAGTAAAATAAGGCGCAAATTGGAGAGTTAGATTGTCAGGCTGACTAAAGCGACTTACTACCTTGTGATTATGGAAGTCCAATCCCCAAGCTAGCACCTCTCTAGCGCCGTGCTCACATAGTTGTTGAGGCAGGTTATCGTCGAGAAAGCCTGCGACTATGACGCGTTGATGTTCAAATAGCTCGAAGTTGCGAGCAATGACTTGGCTTGGGTTAGCGAGAGTAGACATGGAGTTTCCAGCACAAAAATGAGTATGGTAAATGAAAAGCGCCGCGCAGACAAAACTACGCGGCGCTATTGTAGTACTTGAGGTCTTACTTACCTAATAAAGTAAAGATCTTCTTAGCAATGTCAGTGTTGTCTACCTGACCTTTGAAGTCGTTTTTATGGGGACCAAAAGCGAATACAGGCACGTCAACACCTGTGTGGCCACTAGTCGTCCAGCCAGTATTGGTGCGAATATCTAACATTTTCTTGATTGCTTTATACAATGCCTTACCGCCTTGCTTGTGCGCCGCGGCTAGGTTGTCGATTTCGTCTTGGGTTAATTCAAAGCCAAGTTTATCGTTAAGCATTGCAACATCTAATGTTTCAGCGGTTTGTGCTTTGGCCATCGCTTCAGGTGATGCCGATAACTTATGAAGGATTTGTGGTTTCCATGCGTAATCGCCGTTAGCGCCAATAGTAAAGCCGCCAGTTGAGTGATCTGCTGTGATTACCACAAGGGTGTCAGGATTCGTTTTTACGTAATCTTTTAAATAAGCAATAGTCGCCGCCAAATCATCCATTTCAGCCATTGCCGCTGCGATGTCATTTGAGTGACCAGCCCAGTCTACTTGTGAACCTTCAACCAGTAAGAAGAAGCCGTTTTCGTTGTTGTCTAAACGATCTAAAGCGACCTTGGTCATTGCTTTTAAACGATGCTTGTTGCTGTCGTCTAGCGCCCATGGCAAGCCGACTGGTGCAAATAAACCGAGTACTTTATCGTTATTTACCGTTGATAGCTGGCTGTATTGATCAATGTATTGATAGCCTGCATCGTTAAATTGCTTGGTGATATCGCGGTCGTCACGCTTGAAGTATTTAGTGCCACCGCCAAGCATAACGTCTACGGTGTGCGCGCCGTTGACACGGTTATCGAAGAATTGGTCAGCAATGTCATTGTACATTTTGCGCTGCTTTACATGGGCAGCATAACTTGCAGGCGTAGCGTGGTTAATTTGTGATGTAACAACTAGGCCAGTTGATTTACCGATGCTTTTGGCATATTCCATCACAGTTTCAACAGGCTTAACATCGACATCAACACCGATAGCGCCGTTGTAAGATTTATGCCCTGTTGCTAATGCCGTTGCAGATGCCGCACTGTCTGTTACAACACCACTTACTCTGGCAGGATAAGTCGTTGAACGACCAATAAGAATATCGTCAAATACAGTTGATTCTACCGCAGGTGTGTTTGGGTTGTCTTTGTAAACGCGATAAGCAGACGTATAAGCTGGCCCCATACCGTCGCCAACCACCATGATGATGTTTTTAGGGCCGGAAGTTTGTTTTGGAGTAGTAGAGGTACAACCTACTGTAGTGGTCATTACGACTGTAGTGGTTAGTAATGTCGATAATAGTTTGTTCATGTTGTTATCTTTGTTGTTGGCCGCTGTGCAGCATTTATTTTTATTCCAGACAAGTGTACGTTTTATACGCTAATTGTGAAGCGAATATAACACTTTGTGTGACATGGGTTAGTTTATTTGATTTAGGATTTCAATGAGCTGTGCTTTCGTCATTTGGTGCTTAGCTAAGAGCTTGCGGATCTCGATCCGTTGAGTTGCAATGTTGTTCTTTTCTAATAGTGAAAAGATAGCCTCTTTATCTGTTTTACAGACACAAACGAGAGCTTTAGATTCGCCGCGTTTGATACTGGTGTAAATCATGTTGTCGCAGGCATATTTTCGTTTCGGTGCTTCGATGCATTGCTTAGACAGAGCAAAGCTAAATACCTTTGGTGAAACGAAGAGCATAAGTGTTATTAGTGCTGTGCGAAGTAAGGCGCTACCCATGGTAAGTGATGACCCTTAGTTAAACGAGGTAATTGGTTAACAACAATAACAAATTAATGTTGAACTCGGTAGGGCGTGCGATTGTATTTTATTGCTAAGTAGCCAGCTAACAACACAATAGATGCACCTAAATACCACAATAACGTTGGATATTCTTGCCACCATAATGCGCCTAAAAGAGCGGCGAATAAAATCGAACTATAACTAAACATCCCGATTGTACTGGCACCAGCTTTAGTAAATGCCTTAGTCATCATTAATTGCCCCAATGATGAACTGATCCCCAAACTCACTAACAACGCAAAGGTCGGCAGCGATAATTCGTGCCAACTAAATGGCAGCATAGCGCCGCAAACTACAATGCTTATCAATGAAAAATAGGCCACGATTGCTTTGCTAGGTTCAGTTTTTATCATGCGACTGATCGTGGTTTTACTAATGGCAATGAGTACAGCGCCAAACAAAATGAGGGCGGCTAGACCTATTTGCAGTTCTGGGCCGTCTGCTTTTGATTTAGTCGTCAAGCAAATGGTTGCCCCGATAAAGCCCAATATAATGCAGCTGATTGTCAATTTTGATTGAGGCTGGCCGAGCCAAAAGTATGCGATTAACGGAATAAAGAATGGTGCTAGCATTAACGTCATTGCGCCATTAACCAGTGTCGAATGACTCAATGCATAGGTATAGATAAACATCGCCAATATGCCGGTAAAGGCGCGCAGTAAATGAAATGGCATATTTGGTGTTTTAAATAAGGTTTTTCTGTTACTTACTAGCCAAGGTGCAAGGGGAATTAACGCGAATAAATTGCGAAAGAATACAATTTGCACCGCTGAAACATCTTGGCTGAGATATTTAATTTGTGCGCCAACTAGCGCAAAGGTGAGTTC
Organism: Psychrobium sp. MM17-31; assembly: GCF_022347785.1. Lineage (NCBI taxonomy): Bacteria > Pseudomonadati > Pseudomonadota > Gammaproteobacteria > Alteromonadales > Shewanellaceae > Psychrobium > Psychrobium sp. MM17-31. The sequence continues at coordinate 764,137 of NZ_JAKRGA010000002.1, read as the reverse complement.
TGATGCAAGAACTAATAAGATGCCAATAATAAGTGGCTTGTTGTTCATAAGGATGAATCAACCTAAATAGGAGGCGTTAATAGCGCGTCATTATCCGTTATCTAACAGGGTGGTGCTAGCAAATAATCAACTCGATTTGCCTTAAATCAAAATTAGTGAGACGTCAGTTGATAAATTGTAGCTTTTATCTCGCCAAATTCATAAAATCGACTACAACTTAATAGTTGGATTTTCCCATGCAACAATATGATATCGCCATCGTTGGCGGTGGTATGGTCGGTGGTGCTTTAGCCTGTGCGCTATCGTCGAGTAATTTATCCATTGCGGTGATTGAAAAAGCGGAGCCGAAACCTTTTTTTAAAGAGCAACCGATGGACCTTCGTGTTTCAGCAATCAGTGCAGCCTCTGCGGATTTGCTTAAAGAGGTCAATGCGTGGAATGCAATCTTGGCGATGCGCAGTTGTCCTTATCGCTATCTTGAAACTTGGGAAGGACCAAACTCTAATTTGTTGTTCGATAGTCAGCAGATGGGGCATCCGCAATTAGGGCATATTATTGAAAATCGCCTGATCCAGTTAGCGTTGTGGCAACAGATGCAAACGCATAGCAATATCGAGTTGTTAAGTGACGCGACTATTAGTCAAATCACGCGAGTTGAAAATGGCTATCAGCTCAATATCGGCGATGATATTGTGCATTGTAAATTGCTCGTAGGTGCAGATGGTGCAAATTCGATGGTGCGCAGTGCGGCGAATATTGGTGTTACCTCGTGGGACTACGCCCAACACGCAATGTTGATTAATATTACAACAGAGCAACCTCAGCAAGATATAACTTGGCAGCAGTTTTATCCATCTGGCCCAAGGGCTTTACTGCCACTATCAGAAAATCATGCTTCATTAGTCTGGTATGACTCACCATCTCGAATTAAGGCGCTGTCTCAATTGCCGTTATCTCAACTAAAGAATGAGATAGTAGAGCATTTCCCGAATCGACTAGGTGAGTTTGATGTCGATAACGCTGGTGGTTTTCCACTAACGCGGCGACATGCTCAACAGTACGTTAAAGATCATCTGTGCATTCTTGGAGATGCGGCACACACGATTAATCCACTTGCAGGGCAGGGCGTTAATCTTGGATTTAAAGATGTTGCAGCGTTATCGAGTGTTATTTGTAATGCGGTTTCTCGTGGTGAGTCTTGGTGGGATAAGCGAGTACTGCAAGAGTATGAGTCCAAGCGCCGTCCTGATAACTTATTGATGCAATCGGCAATGGATGTATTTTATCTAACCTTTAGCAATGATTCACCGCCGTTAAAGCTATTGCGCAATACGGCATTAAAAGCTGCGCAGCGTTCTGCTTGGGGAAAAAAACAGGTGATGAAGTACGCCATGGGCTTGTAATTTTTCACTTAACTCAAGGGAATTCGCCAAATCTGGATGAAATAGTGTGCGTTATGTCTATTAAATGCTCATGCAGATAAAAAGAGTAAAAAAACTGACAAAAAAGTATTGACGGTTTCGTCCTCCATCAGCATAATACGCCGCACTTGATGAGGACAACGAAGTTTCTTTTTCAGAAGTGAAAATAGAATGTTTAATCTCAAGTCAGTGCGGGAGTGGCGGAATTGGTAGACGCGCTAGATTTAGGTTCTAGTATCTTCGGGTGTGAGAGTTCAAGTCTCTCTTCCCGCACCATTTACAGTTGGGATATAGCCAAGCGGTAAGGCAGCGGGTTTTGATCCCGTCATTCCAAGGTTCGAATCCTTGTATCCCAGCCAACTTTAGTTGGGTGAATGACAAAGAAGTGTAACTTTAAATGCACAACATTATGATGGCTACGTAGCTCAGCTGGTTAGAGCACATCACTCATAATGATGGGGTCACAGGTTCGAATCCCGTCGTAGCCACCATCTTTACTTCGGTAAAGAAACAATTATTTGTTGGGATATAGCCAAGCGGTAAGGCAGCGGGTTTTGATCCCGTCATTCCAAGGTTCGAATCCTTGTATCCCAGCCAAATAATTGCACAACTTGATATGCGGGAGTGGCGGAATTGGTAGACGCGCTAGATTTAGGTTCTAGTATCTTCGGGTGTGAGAGTTCAAGTCTCTCTTCCCGCACCATCAAGACAAGTTGAAAAATGAATCGCGAAAGCGATTTTTTTTTGCCTGTAAAAAACTTGAATAATGAATCGCGAAAGCGACTTGTTATTGAATAATAAAGTTTTTGCCTAAAGAAAGGTCCTTTTCTTTAGATAAAGATAGTTTCAAAATGGCTACGTAGCTCAGCTGGTTAGAGCACATCACTCATAATGATGGGGTCACAGGTTCGAATCCCGTCGTAGCCACCATTTCTTTATAATTAACCCGAACTCAGGTTAATTAAGATCTAAAAATCACTTCGCAACAAGCCATAATCATATTGATCTGTCCACTCGTCTCCAATGCGGTAATGACCTTTAAAATGGGCTTCTCGTTGCATTCCCAGCTTTTCCATGACGCGATAAGAAGCGATATTTCGCGGATCGCATTTAGCAACGACTTTGTAAAAGCAAAATTCATCAAAAATATATTGGATCAACATCGCCATGGCTTTGGTACATATTCCTTGCCCAGCGCTCTCTGGTGCCATACGGTAGCCTACTTCGGCGCGTTGGTTGTCCCAATCTTCGACGCGAAATACAACTTCACCAATTGCTTTGTTACAGCCTTCCTTGCACACGACAAAACCATTCCAATAACCGGTTGTAAAACGCCATGGCTGAGCGAGCTTTTTGACTAACGCTTGTGTGTCTGCAAAAGACTCGACGGGCGCAATGTAGCGGCAATTTTCGGGGTCGCTACGATAAGCGCGAATAGCTGGTAGATCTTCACTTGCTGCTAAGCGCAAGGTAATGCCATTGCTAGAGAGTACTGGTGGTGTATGGACGGTTTGCTCGGTTATTTTCATTGTAATGGCGCTGATTAAGATATGTGCCAATTACTTTAAGGGATAACGGAAAGTTTAGTAAAGGGTAGCTTGGTTAGCTTTGTGTTTTAATTTGCTGATATTTCAGTAATAACTTTTCATATTGCATGTTAATACGAATCTTTGCATAGGCATCAGAGCGATTTTGCAGCCAAAGTTTGAAGTTAAATCTGCGAGCACCTAAGCCATCGACAATAATCAGTTTAAAGGCATTTTTCGCATATTCTTGGCACAAGATATTCGAGAGAACAACATCGCCAAATACGATTAAGTGTTTGGTGAGATACTGTTGCAGCTCTTCTAATAAGCTCATTTCTTGCTGTGCACTGAAAAAGTTATTACGCACCATGTCTTCAAAGGTTTGGGCTAGCTTCCCATCGTAATTTCTTACAATATCAAATACTAAGCCACCGCCGAGATTAGTCTCGACCTGGCCATGAAAATTAGCAATACCACTAAAATCGCTGACGCGTTGTTTAAGGTGATTGTAATAGTGCAGATCTAAGGTGTTTTGATTACGACCTAGGGTATTATCGTACTGAATTTTGATTAATTTTGACGTATCTTCAGGGTGGATAAAGCATTTACGCTCGCCGCCCTTGGCAAAGAATTGACTATCGTCTAAGGTGATCAAAATTAGATTCCTTGAGCCAGAAAGCTCTAGTGATTGGAGGTGTGATAATTGGTTGATATTTTAGCGTTGAGGGAATCGATTGTCAGTTTGAGAGATTGTTAATGAGTGTAACAAGATATTAAGATTCGTTTTCATTACGATTAGAGTTATTCTGACGCATTAATAGCGCCAATTAAAAAGCCCCACCATTACGAGTAACGGCAGGGCTTTAAAGTGTTTTTAGAACGTGTGGTTGATTACACGTTAAAGCGGAAGTGGATTACGTCACCATCTTTAACGATGTAGTCTTTACCTTCAACGCGAAGTTTACCGGCATCTTTAGCGCCAGACTCACCGTTGTACTCGATGTAATCATCAAAACCAATAACGGCAGCACGGATAAAGCCACGCTCGAAATCGGTGTGGATTTTACCAGCGGCCTGTGGTGCAGTTGCGCCAACATTAACTGTCCATGCGCGAACTTCTTTAACACCCGCAGTGAAGTAAGTTTGTAGGTTAAGTAGCTCATAACCGCTGCGAATTACACGGTTTAGACCCGGCTCTTCAATACCTAGATCATCCATGAACTCTTTAGCCTCTTCTTCGTCAAGCTCGGCGATTTCAGATTCCATTTCGGCACATACAGCAACTACAACAGCATTTTCGCCATCGGCTAACTCATGTACTTTATCTAGTAGTGGGTTATCTTCGAAACCGTCATCGTTAACATTGGCGATGTACATAGTTGGTTTGATAGTTAAGAATTGCAGGTAAGTAATCGCTGCTTTTTCTTCTTTCGCTAACTCTAGCGCGCGGATCATCAAGCCTTCATCAAGGTGTGCTTTGATCTTTTCTAATACGCTGATTTCGAACTTAGCGTCTTTGTCACCGCCTTTCGCTTTCTTCGCTTGACGTAACATTGCTTTGTCACACACATCCATATCGGCAAGCATTAGCTCAGTGTTAATGACTTCGATATCTGATAATGGGTCAACCTGGCCACTAACGTGAACAATGTTTTCGTTCTCGAAACAACGCACCACGTGACCGATAGCGTCAGTTTCACGGATGTTCGCTAGGAATTTGTTACCTAAACCTTCACCTTTCGATGCACCTGCAACTAGGCCGGCGATGTCAACGAATTCCATCGTGGTGGCAATAGTGCGTTCTGGGTTAACGATTTCCGTTAACTGGTTTAAGCGTAAATCTGGAACAGGAACCACACCTGTGTTTGGCTCGATTGTACAAAATGGGAAGTTTGCTGCTTCGATGCCTGCTTTAGTTAAGGCATTGAATAGTGTTGATTTACCAACGTTTGGTAATCCGACGATACCACATTTGAAACCCATGGTGATTCCTCAAAAATTTGTTTAATTAAGACTAGCCTTTGTAGCTATGAAGTCTGTTTTTAGCGCCTGTAAAGCCATTTGAAAAAATAAGGCTGGTGCAACGAACGGCTTCATCTACTGCGCCGTCGATAATATCTTGCTCTGCCTTAGGGGCTTTACCTAGCACGTATCCCGTCACTTTATCTTTATGCCCCGGATGGCCGATGGCGATACGCAGTCGATGGAAGTCTTTTTTATTACCCATCGCGCTAATGATATCTCTCAAGCCATTGTGACCGCCGTGGCCACCACCTTGTTTGAATTTGGCAACGCCCGGTGGCAAATCTAATTCATCGTGTGCCACGAGAATGTTCTCTACCGGAATTTGGTAGAACTTGGCCATTGCTGCAACTGCTTTACCGCTGCGATTCATAAAGGTTGTAGGGATGAGTAAACGAACGTCATTGCCGTCGATATTAATGCGGCCAGTGTGTCCGAAAAACTTAGCTTCTGCTTTTAGTGAGGTATTGTGCCAGTTGGCGAGTTGTTCGATATACCAAGCACCAGCATTGTGTCTGGTGTTGGCATATTCGGGGCCTGGATTAGCCAGGCCCACAATTAGCTGAATTCGATCACTCAAGAGAGTAGTCTTATTCTGCGTCAGCTTCTTCAGCTGATTCTTCAGCAGCACCACCTTTAGCAGCAGTTACAGAAACTACAGCTTGGTCGTGGCTTTCGCCTTTGCGAAGTTCTACTGATTCAACACCTGCTGGAAGTGCGATGTCAGATAGGTGAAGAGTTTGACCAGCTTCTAGGTTAGCTACGTCTACTTCGATGAACTCAGGTAGAGCAGCTGGTAAACAAGCTACTTCGATTTCATTTGCGTGGTGAGCGATAGTACCACCAGCTTTAACTGCAGCACATTTGTCTTCGTTTAAGAAGTGAACTGGGATTGCAGTGTGTAGCTCGTGAGTAGCGTCAACACGTAGGAAATCAACGTGGTTAACTTGTGGCTTGTGCACGTGACGCTGCATAGCTTTAACGATTACTTTCTCTTCAGTACCATCAACGTTGATAGTTAAAACTTGTGAGTAGAAGTGTTCTGCTTCTTGAGCTTTAAATAGTTTGTTGTGCGCTAAAGTGATTGATACAGGAGCTTTGTCGCCACCGTAGATAATCGCTGGAGTTTGGTTCGCGTGACGTAGGCGGCGGCTCGCACCTTTCCCTAAATCTGTACGAATTTGTGCGTCAAGTGTAATTGCTTCAGACATTAGATGTCTCCAATAATAAATATTAAAAGTTGAAGATTTTTGCGACCAAAATCTTCTCGAACCCGAAAAATTCGGCGCGACATTATAACTGAGGTGGAAATTATAGGCAATTGGTTAATTTGTCTGGACGACAAAGAATCTGTGATTAAGGTCGGAGAATTGGGGGGACTTAAGTTACAACATTAAAATAAAAAGCGACCCGAAGATCGCTTTTAAAAAATACAATAAGGATGCAGCCATTTACGTCAAATTCTAGGAGAGCACACGGAATTGGCTCCTGCCAATGAGTATGCTCGACAACGAAGTTGGCTTAAATGGCAAACTCCTTGACGTATTTTAATACTGGAACATCGCACTAATTGACTCTTCATTTGACACACGACGTAGGGCTTCTGCCATCATGCCGTCAAGCGATAGTACTTTCACTTTACCAGTGGCTTTCATTTCTGGTGTAAGTGGAATTGAGTCAGTGACGATGAACTCATCGATTACGCTGTTTGCCACGTTAGTTACCGCGCTGCCTGAGAATACGGCGTGAGTAGCGTAAGCGTAGATGCGACGTGCACCGTGCTCTTTAAGTGCTTCAGCGGCTTTACATAAAGTGCCGCCAGTGTCGATCATGTCATCAACGATAATACAATCGCGACCTTCAACATCACCGATGATGTGCATTACTTGGGCAACATTCGCTTGAGGGCGACGCTTGTCGATGATTGCTAGATCTGTATCGTCTAATAGTTTTGCTAATGCACGTGCGCGCACTACGCCGCCGATGTCTGGAGATACAACAACAGGATCGTCGAAGTCACGTGATTGAATGTCATTTAATAGCACAGGTGTGCCAAATACGTTGTCTACTGGAACGTCGAAGAAACCTTGAATTTGCTCGGCGTGTAAATCAACTGTAAGAACACGGTCTACACCAACGCTAGATAAGAAATCTGCCACAACTTTTGCAGTAATAGGTACTCGAGAAGAACGTACACGACGGTCTTGACGAGCGTAACCAAAATAAGGAACAACAGCAGTAATACGGCCTGCAGATGCACGACGCAGTGCATCGACCATTACCAGCAACTCCATGAGGTTGTCATTGGTTGGTGAACAAGTAGATTGCAAAATGAACACATCTGCACCGCGCACATTTTCGTTAATTTGAACGCTGATTTCGCCATCGCTAAAGCGGCCAACAGTGGCGCGACCTAGCTTAAGGTAAAGGCGATCTGCAATCTTTTGAGCAAGTTCAGGAATAGCATTTCCCGCAAACAATTTAATATCAGGCACGTAAAACCCCAGGTTTTGGTTTGGTGGGCGGTGTGAATTCCGCCATTTCATTAGCAATAGTGCTAACAGGTTAAGTGTGGCATTAACGACGAGCGGATAGTGTCGAAATAAGTGGCGAGATATTTACGCCTTTTGCAACAAAGCCATGCATGTTTGGAGGTAACTTTTCTAATGCTACAGTGGCGTCAGCACGTGAAGAGAATTCTCCGAAAACGCAGCTTCCGGTACCCGTCATTTTTGCTGGCGCGTATTGTATCAACCAGTCTAGTGCTGAAGCAACCTCGGGATGCCTATTTTTTGTCACTTCTTGGCAGTCGTTTTTCAATGTCGCTTTGTCAAGGTCTGCAAGGGTTATTTTTGGCGTATTTCTTGGCAGTTGTGGCAAGTTGAAGATGGTTTTTGTGCAGACACTAACACCGGGCCAAATCACAAGATACCATGGTTCAGGTGGCGAGATTGGCGTGAGCTCTTCACCAACCCCTTCGGCAAATGCGGCGACCCCTTTGACAAAAATAGGGACATCCGCGCCAAGGGCTAGCCCTAGCTCAGCTAGTTTGTCTGTTGGCAGGTTGATGTTCCACAAGTGATTCAAAGCAGCTAAGGTAGTGGCAGCATCGGAAGAGCCACCGCCTAGCCCCGCACCCATTGGCAGTATTTTAGTCAGCGTAATATCTGCGCCAACAGGCTCTTTTGTATAGGGCTTTAGCATCATCGCGGCGCGATAAATTAGGTTGTCTTCTAAGGTAACTCCTTCAACTTCAGGCGATACCGACACGTTATTTGAAGAATTGGTGTCAAAGGCTAGTGAATCACCATAATCTAAAAACTGAAAGTTAGTTTGCAGGCTGTGATAACCGTTAGGTAAACGTCCAGTGATGTGTAAAAACAGGTTTAATTTGGCTGGCGCCGGCCATTGATTGGGCTTGAACATGAATATGTAATCTTTCTTTTATTAGGTCAGTCGTATTAGCGCTGAATATTCCATTGTGAGATGGCTAGTTTAAAGTAACTATCTTGCGATTTTAACAATAATTGATGTGGCCGACGTTGACCATTTACCATTTTATAGTTTGAGAGCTTTAACTGCCAAGCTCGTCCATCATCGCCAAGAATAGTACCGCGATAGAAGTTGCCTTGATCATCAAGGGTAACATCGGTGGCATTGTTGACCTTGCCTGTTAACCAAGCAGGAATATCATTAACTGGAATATGCCAGCGGGTGAGTCGATAAATGAGTTCTTGCGCGTTGCGGCCACGGTAGGTTTCATCGCTGGTGGTAATAGTAACTTGATGTTCATCGCCGTTAATGTTCATTAAGGATATGCCAAATAAGGTATAGAGATTCACTTCGTAGCTATCATCAATCTGCGACCAATGCATCTTAGCGGCATTTTTTTCTTCTGGGGTTTTGATGGCAAACTTACCATTGAATTGCCATTGTTGCTGATTGCTAGCAGATGCGTCTGTAGGCGTATTAAAAGAAGCACATCCGGTCATGGTTATGGCAATGAATAATAATAGTAATCGTTTGAACACAGTAATTTGCTAGAAAATTTGATTTAGGTAGGAATAAGAGTAACTTCTTTTTCGATAGTTCACTACAGATCCTTTTAATTCACTGATGCTTTCATGTAAAATTCGCCGTTATCAAATTGTCTAACGTATTTTCGAATTATATAAATGTCTTTAGTTGCCTTGGGTATCAATCACAAAACTGCCTCGGTTGAGTTGCGCGAAAAAATCGCCTTCTCGCCAGATCAGATGGTGGAAGCCCTAAAGCAATTACGCCTAATTAGTAGCGACAGTGAAGCGGTTGTTGTATCGACCTGTAATCGCACTGAGCTGTATTGTCACCTAACATCGCCGCAGCAATTAGTGGATTGGCTGAGTGATTTTCATCAAGTTGATAAAGGCGAGCTAGAGCAGAGTTTATATATTCACGAGAATGTGCAAGCGGTTAATCATCTAATGCGCGTCGCCTGTGGCCTAGATTCATTAGTGTTAGGCGAGCCGCAAATTCTTGGTCAGATCAAACAGGCCTATAGCACGGCGAAAACCGCTGGTGCTATTGCCATTACACTCGATAAATTATTTCAGCGCACCTTTTCGGTCGCTAAGCGTGTTCGCACCGACACAAGTATTGGTGCTAATGCCGTTTCAGTAGCTTTTGCGGCGGTGAGCTTAACTAAGCAAATTTTTGGTGAGCTGGATAAAACCAATGTGTTGCTGATTGGTGCTGGTGAAACTATTGAGTTGGTAGCTAAGCATTTGTTAGACGCTGGCGTCACTAATATCACCATCGCTAACAGAACGCTTGCCCGCGCGCAGACGATGGTGGATGAACTAGGCGGTGAAGCTATTACATTGGCACAAATTCCCGACCATTTATCGCAAGCTGATGTTGTGATTTCATCTACTGCCAGTACCTTGCCTATTTTAGGTAAAGGCTTAGTGGAAAGTGCAGTATCTAGCAGAAGACATCAACCTATGCTGTTAGTCGATATCGCCGTACCACGCGATATTGAAGCGCAGGTAGGGGATTTAGACGATGTGTATTTGTACACTGTTGATGACTTACAAGGCATTGTCGAGCAAAACATGGCATCACGCCGCGCAGCTGCTGATGAGGCCGAAGTTATTGCCAGTGAAGAAGCCCAAGAGTTTATGGCTTGGACCAAATCACTCCATACAGTCGACCATATTAAGCAATACCGTCAGAGTAGCTTGGCGTCTAAAGACGAACTGTTAGAAAAGGCAATTGCTAAGTTGGCGCAAGGTAATGATCCTGAGAAAACATTAATCGAGCTCGCCAATAAGCTCACCAATAAATTGATTCATCATCCAACTCGTGCCATGAGTAACGCGAGCCTTGCCGGTGATATCGATTCACTAAATATTATTTCCAAGGCACTAGGTCTTGGCGACGATAACTAATACAATAGTCGGTAATTAAATTTTAAGCGCGGGTGATAATTATCACCTGCGTTGTTATGTTATAGAGAATTATATAAATGAAACCAAGTGTTTACGCTAAGCTCGAAGGGCTACAAGAGCGTCATGAAGAAGTAGAAGCGCTGCTTGGCGATCCAGAAACTATCGCCAACCAAGATTTATTCCGCGCCTTAAATCAAGAATATTCAAAATTAGGCCCGGTTATTGAAGCGTTCAATAACTACAAACAAGCACAAGAAGATTTTGAATCGGCGCAAGAGATGTTAAAGGACGATGATCCTGACATGCGTGAAATGGCGCAAGAAGAGTTTAAAGAAGCGAAAGCTGCTATCACTGAAATCGAAGACGAATTGCAAATCCTATTACTGCCAACCGATCCTAACGACGATCGCAATGCGTTTTTAGAGATCCGAGCGGGCGCTGGTGGTGATGAGGCGGCTATTTTTGCTGGTGATTTATACCGTATGTACAGCCGTTATATTGAAGCAAAAGGCTGGCGCGTAGAAATCATTAATATGAATGAGTCTGAGCAAGGTGGCTTTAAAGAGATCGTCGCTAAGATTTCTGGTGAAGGCATTTATGGTCGTATGAAATTCGAATCTGGTGGTCACCGTGTACAACGTGTTCCTGAAACAGAATCACAAGGCCGTGTTCATACTTCTGCTTGTACTGTAGTGGTTATGCCTGAAATTCCAGAAAGCGAAGCCATTTCAATTAACCCAGCAGACCTAAAAGTCGATACCTTCCGCGCATCTGGCGCTGGTGGTCAGCACGTTAATAAAACCGATTCAGCAATCCGTATTACGCATATTCCAACTGGGACTGTGGTTGAGTGTCAAGATCAGCGCTCGCAACACAAAAACCGTGCGCAAGCGATGTCTGTTCTAGCATCACGTCTGCAACAAGCGGAAGATGAAAAACGTCGTTTAGAAGAAGAATCAACACGTCGCTCGTTAGTGGCTAGTGGTGATCGCAGTGAGCGTATTCGTACTTACAACTTCCCACAAGGCCGCGTCAGTGATCACCGTATCAACCTAACGCTTTACCGTCTTGCTGAGTTTATGCAAGGTGAGTTAGACCTTGTTGTTGAGCCACTACTTAACGAACAACAAGCAGATCTGCTTGCTGCGTTATCGGAAGAAAACGCGTAAGTGTCTCAGCCTACCATCGAGCAATTGCTCAATACGAGTAGCGCGCAGCTTGTCCATAGCGATAGCGCGTTACTCGATGTTCAAATCCTTCTCGCTCACGTTCTCAATGTTTCCCGCAGCTACTTTTATACTTGGCCGGATAAATTTGTTGAAGCACAGCACTTAGTGCAGTTTAACGCCTTATTTGAGCGCCGTTTGTCTGGCGAACCCATCGCCTATATTGTTGGTGAGCAAGAGTTTTGGTCATTGCCATTTAAGGTGAGTCCTGCAACCTTGATCCCGCGACCAGATACTGAAGTCTTAGTTGAAACTGTGCTAAACCAAGTATCTGAGAATACAGCAAAAGGGATCGACTTAGGCACAGGGACGGGGGCAATAGCACTAAGCCTAGCGCATGAGATGCCACAATGGACCATGCTGGGCCTTGATTACAGCGAAGATGCTGTAGCGCTGGCTGAGTCCAACCGCCAACATTTGCAATTAGCTAACGCGCAAATTATTCAGTCTGACTGGCTAAGTAAGGTTGATGATTCTTGGCTGGGACAGTGCGATTTTATTGTGTCGAATCCCCCTTATATCGATGAAAACGATCCGCATTTATCGCAAGGTGATGTAAGGTTTGAGCCAAATTCAGCATTGGTTGCTGCCAATAATGGCCTACAAGACTACATTGATATTTTGACCAATGTTAAGCCCTATTTAAAAACTGGCGGTAAAGTGTTTTTTGAGCATGGTTTCGAACAAGCTAAGGCGCTACAAGAGCTATTTAAAGCTCATGGCTTTAGCAACATAGAAACAGTTGTCGATTACGGCGGCAATGATCGCGTTACTTTCGGTCAGGTTATTTAGCTTTTTTGTTAGCCATCTAACGGTTTTATAGCTACGCTTAATTTAATGCAAATTAAGTGGAGTAGCTATGGACGACTTTATCTTCGCTGAAGAACAAGAAGACGAAATCCCAAGTGATGACGGCCTAACTTGGAAACTGCTAATAGTTGACGATGAAAAAGAAGTTCATGCCGTCACTAAATTAGCTTTGCGCGACTTTGAGTTTTTGGGGCGAAAAGTTGAGTTTATCAGCGCCTATAGCGGTGAAGAGGCTAAGAAGATCATCGATGAAGATCGCGATATCGCGGTTATTCTGCTAGATGTCGTGATGGAAACAGACGATGCGGGGTTACGGGTTGCCCGTTACGTTCGCGAACAAGCGAAAAATCACATGGTGCGTATTGTACTGCGTACTGGCCAGCCGGGCCAAGCACCTGAGCGCGATGTCATAGTGACCTATGATATCAACGATTATAAATCTAAGACGGAACTTACTTCACAACGCCTTTTCACTACTATTGTTGCTTCACTGCGATCATATCGCGACCTAGTTTCTATCGAGTCTAATCGCCAAGGATTAGAACGGGTCATTACCGCATCGAGTGACTTGTTCTCTACTCACACCATGAGCCCATTTGTACACGGCTTATTAATGCAACTTAATGCTATTTTTAACCACGCTGATAATGCGTTTGAATTGAGTTCTTTTGTGGCGGAATTACACGCCAGTCACGCCTGCGAAAGAGAGTTGACTGTAGTGGCTGCGCAAGGGGAGTTTGCTGGCACTGAAGGTGAGCTGGTCGCAGACATTATGCCTAAACCGCTAAAAGAAGTGTATCAACAGGCGCAAGAGACTAATCAGCTGATATTTGGTGATGGCTATATTCTTTACTACAGCTCCGATCCTGAACAGTTTTCAACACTAGTTTTTATTTGCGGTATTCCCGACGATATTAATGCTCATGACAAACATTTAATCGAATTGTTCTCCCGCAATGTGCAAATTGCCTATGACAACATTCTTTTAAGTCAAGAGATTGAAGATACACAACGTGAGATTGTTTATCGCTTAGGTAACGCTTTAGAAACTCGCTCTAAAGAAACTGGGCATCACCTCAAACGCGTCGCCCACTTTTCTGCGCTGCTAGGCCGCTTAGCTGGCTTAGATGAGCAAGACGTAGTAACGCTGCGCCTTGCGGCTCCACTTCATGATGTTGGAAAAATCGGTATTCCAGATTCTGTATTAAATCATCCAGGGCCACTTGATAATGAGCAATGGGAAATCATGAAGACACATGCGCAAATTGGTTATGATTTGCTGCATGATTCGCCGCGTAAGGTACTTCAAACGGGCGCAATTATTTCATTAACTCACCATGAGAAATGGGATGGTAGCGGTTATCCCAAAGGGCTTTCTGGTGAGGATATTCATATTTATGGCCGCATTGTGTCATTGGTTGATGTGTTTGATGCCCTCTATCATAAACGTTGTTACAAGCCGGCATTTGAAGCGGATTTTTGTACGCAATACATTACGGATAATAGCGGTATTGCCTTTGATCCAACGCTCGTGGATTTATTTATGGTAAACCTTGATAAGTTTATGGATATTCTCGAACGATTCCCTGATAAATAACGCGGTGTGCAATGACGTTTTTTTAGTCTGTTAGTTGTGCACTTGGTGTCATTTTTGAAATTGAGATTCGCATTATGAGTTAAAGTGCGTAAAATATTCGCAACTCATTTATGCGGATTTTTTCAATGGAAAATTTATACCTGCCAATTAAGCACCTTCACATGACTCTTGTTGCCTTTAGCGTACTATTTTTCGTTATTCGCGCTGGCTTGATGTTTATGAAGAAACCTATTCATGACAAAAAGTGGGCGAAGATGACTTCGCGTATCGCCGATACTTTCTTACTCGTTTCTGCCATCCTGTTATGTACCATCATTAGTCAGTATCCGTTTGCTGACAACTGGTTGACTGAAAAAGTGTTGTGTTTAGTGGCTTATATTATTCTCGCATACGTAGCGCTTTATCGCGCGCAAACCACTAAAACGAAAATTCTTACTACTGTCGGTGCCGTTGGCTGGGTGCTCATCGCAGGTAAAATTGCCGTCATGAAGCAAGCAATGTTTTTAGGGTAAGCCGTGAGTTTAGATAACGAACTCCCTAATATTCACGAAATCGATTTGTTAGAGCTGGTGCAATTTACGTCTCAGCTCAGTGATGGTGATTCGGTTTCTGAAAGCGCTTACTTTCAACTCGATGAATTGCTAAGACAGGTGCGTGAAATTGCTCGCGATGAACTGTCGGCGGAAGGTCGTTGGCGACAATTCAAAGAGTTGTTTTACAACGAGTGGCAATTCACCATTAATCAAGACGATTACTTTTCGATAGAAAGTAACAACTTGTTTTACTTTCTTGAAACCCGCAATGGGAACAATGCGTTATCGACGATTTTGGTTTATCACCTGCTTAATCTATTAGAGCTAGAGCCACAAATTATCGATTTCCCTGGTCCTTTTGTGCTGCAAGTCGATGGCATCAATGGCATTAAAATCGATCCACTAACAGGCAAAGAAATGCCACGTCGTTTACTAGAAGGATTAGTGCGGGGGCATTTAGGCGATCATATTCGTTTGAGTGATGAGCATTTAGAAATTGCGACTATTAAGAATGTTAAGAAACGTTTTTTAGTCAGCTTAAAACAAGCGTGTTTACTCGATGAAGAGTATGATGTTGCATTATTGCTTAGTGAGTTATTGCTGACCTTATTGCCTAAAGATCCAAACATTATTATGGAACGCGGCTTTATATTACAGCAGCTCGACTATGCTACGGGGGCGATGGAAGACTTCTCTTATTTTGTTGAGCAGTGTCCAGAGCACCCTAATAGTGATGTGTTAAAAGTTCACATCGATAAATTAAAAGACCAAGCAATTATCATGCATTAAGCGTGGCTATTGCTCAATAACAAGAATAAGAGGTTAATCAATGAATACCGCATTAATTACCAATGATGCAGTGGTACTTGGCTTGCTCGCCACCATTCTCGGTGGTGTTTTCTACGCAAGTAACCATCCAACGTTTAAGAAAATATTCACCTATGTTCCTGCATTGTTGTTTTGTTACTTCCTTCCTTCATTACTAAACACCTTTGGGATTGTTGATGGTGATGCATCTCAGGTGTATTACATTGCGTCACGTTATCTCTTGCCAGCTTGTTTAGTATTGCTTCTACTTAATTTAGATTTGAAAGCTATCTTTAATCTCGGGCCTAAAGCCGTGATTATGTTTTTAACCGGAACACTAGGTATCGTGATTGGTGGTCCAATTGCGCTACTCATTATGTCGGCCGTGAGCCCTGAAATTATTGGTGTTGACGGACCAAACGCTGTATGGCGAGGAATGACGACTGTTGCAGGAAGTTGGATTGGCGGTGGTGCTAACCAAGCTGCTATGAAAGAGGTTTATGAAGTTGGCGGTGATATTTTCTCGGCAATGGTAACCGTTGATATTATTGTCGCTAACGTTTGGATGGCGGTAATTTTAATTCTGGCGGGCAATGCTAAGAAAATTGACGCAAAGACGGGCGCGGATACATCAGCAATTGATGCTTTACGTGAAAAAGCTGAAGCTTACAAAGCTGCTAATGATAGAAATCCATCGTTAACTGATTTAATGCTAATTGTTGCTATAGGTTTTGGTTTCACCGCTTTGGCGCATATTTTTGCTGATACTGTAACGCCTTATTTTGTTGAAAATCATCCTGAGCTAAAGAAGCTAAGTTTCCACAGTAAATTCTTCTGGTTAATTGTTTCTGTTTCTATCATGGGATTGATTTTATCGTTTACAAAAGCACGTAATTTAGAAGCGGTTGGCGCTTCTAAAGTGGGTACCATATATTTGTATATCCTTGTTGCTTCAATAGGCTTACACATGGATGTATTAAAAATCTTTAATGCATTTAGCTTATTTGTATTAGGTGGTATTTGGATGTTAGTTCACGCTGTTTTGATGTTAACGGTAGCTAAACTAATTAAAGCACCATTATTCTTTATGGCTGTCGGCTCTCAAGCAAATGTAGGCGGTGCTGCGTCTGCGCCAGTTGTTGCGTCGGCATTCCACCCAGCGTTGGCTCCTGTCGGTGTACTATTAGCGGTTTTTGGTTACTTATTGGGTACCTTTGCTGCGTGGTTCTGTGGACAAATTTTACAAGTTATAGCAGTCGCTTAGGACGATAATTATGGAACAAAAAACAATTTCTGTTGGCAAGATTGATGTTGCTAACGACAAGCCGTTCACCTTATTTGGTGGTATGAACGTATTAGAGTCGCGTGATATGGCGATGCGTATCGCCGAGAAGTACGTCGAAGTGACGGACAAATTAGGCATCCCTTATATCTTTAAGGCATCTTTCGACAAAGCGAATCGCTCGTCGATTAACTCTTTCCGTGGCCCAGGTATGGAAGAGGGTTTACGTATTTTTGAAGAGATTAAAAATACCTTTAACGTTCCTTTGATTACTGATGTACATGAACCGTATCAAGCGGCGCCTGTGGCTGAGATTGTTGATGTTATTCAACTGCCAGCATTCTTATCACGTCAAACTGATTTGGTAACGGCGATGGCGAAGACTGATGCGGTAATCAATATCAAGAAAGCGCAATTCTTAGCGCCTGAAGAAATGCGTCATATCCTGACTAAGTTTAATGAAGCGGGTAACGACAAGCTGATGTTGTGTGAACGCGGTACTTCGTTTGGTTACAATAACCTAGTGGTAGACATGCTTGGCTTTGGCATTATGAAGCAAACGGGTTATCCGATTATTTTTGACGTAACTCATGCGCTACAACGTCCAGGTGGCCGTAGTGATAGTGCTGGTGGTCGTCGCGCGCAGGTTACTCAATTAGGTTTGGCTGGCATGAGCCAAGGTATTGGTGGTTTATTCTTAGAATCGCACCCAGATCCTGATAACGCGAAATGTGACGGTCCATGTGCATTGCCATTAGATCGTTTAGAAGCATTTTTATCGCAAATGAAAGCGATTGATGAAGTGACTAAATCACTGCCAGAAATTGATACTGGTAGCTAATAAAAGCTGTTTAACTAAAAAGGGCGCTATCAAATAGTTGATAGCGCCCTTTTTTATACCATTAGCGATGTTGTTAACTTAGCGGTAAAGGAGAGAGAGCGTTACAGCTAAGCTAATCGTATCTCTTATGGGTTACGCTTATGGCTTGTTGAGCTTATGGTTTATTGATTACTACGCGTCGACCATTTTTAGTAGCGATGAAGTTGCTACCAGCATACAGGCGGTAATCAGGCACAGTAACGTCTGCTTTAACTCTGATGCTGTTAACCAACTCTGACGCGTTTAACTTCATTTCTAGCTTCACCATTTTCTCAACGTCGCTTTTAGCTACTGTTGTAGAATCTTGTAACGCACTGTTAGCTGTCGCGTTTGCAGACAAAGGCAAAGCGATAGTAGCGATTACAAGGGCGAATTTAGTTAGGGCGTTCATTGTTGGTTCCTTTTATAAAGTTTGATTAATTTAAAAACAGTGTTTGTGTTAAGTGGTGATAATATAGCCGCTTAATATTGCGTCAACAAACGATAAAATATAATATTTCAGATTAGAAAAACTAATAATTAGAGAGGGCGCGGTGTCCAGAAGATTACCCCCATTAAATTCATTGCGAGCTTTTGAAACTGCCGCTAGACACTTGAGTTTTACTAAGGCTGCCGAGGAGCTTTTTGTGACGCAGGCCGCTGTTTCTCATCAAATAAAAGCATTGGAAGAACATCTTTCCATAAAATTATTTAGACGAAAAAATCGCGCACTGTTGTTAACTGAAGAAGGGCAGTCATATTTCTTAGACATTAAAGATACCTTTACTGCGCTTTCAGATGCCACAGAAAAACTATTGTCAAAAACGGCAAGTGGTTCGTTAACTGTAGCCTCACAACCAAGTTTCGCGATTCAATGGTTGGTACCGCGCTTAGCGCAATTTAGTGAATTGCATCCTGAGATTGATGTAAGGATCAAAGCTATCGATCTCGATGAAGACTTTTTAGAGGATGATGTCGATATCGCGATTTACTACGGTCGCGGTAATTGGTCAGGAGTACGAGCGGATAAACTGCGGGATGAATACTTAATTCCGGTGTGTGCACCTTCGTTGTTGACAGGTGATAATCCACTTAACAAACCGGAAGACCTCAATAATCATACCTTATTACACGACCATTCTCGTAAAGACTGGAAACAATGGTGCCGTAATGCTGGCGCAACTGAAGTTAATGTCAATCAAGGGCCAATTTTCAGCTTGTCGTCACTGGTGTTACAGGCGGCGATTTACGGACAGGGCGTAGCGCTGGGTTACAGTGTGTTTTCTCGACCAGATATCGAGGCTGGTCGTTTAGTTTGTCCTTTTGATCAAGTGTTACCAAGTAAAGATGCGTATTACATCGTTTGTGAAGATAATCAAAGTGAGCTTGGAAAAATTAAGGCGTTTCGTGAGTGGATGCTTAACTTGTTCGCCCAAGAGCAAGACAGTAGCCGCTTACCGGGGAGATTATAATGAAACTAATTTATCGATTATTGTGGGTTTTTATTGCCCTTAACGGTGCCACTTTTGTGGGATTGAATGCCTATGCCAGCCATGCCAAACGCTTTGTTGATTATCCACAGTTTTTAACGATTTTTGAAAGCGCGACGACGCAACATGCCATTCACGTATTGGCGTTGTTGGCTATCGCTATTGTTAGCTTGATGCGACCAAGTCGTTGGTTAGTGATGAGTGCGGGGTTTTTCACACTCGGCATCGTGCTTTTTAGCTATACCTTGTATCTATTTAGTGTCACTGGCGTTAAAATCGCAGGCTTTTTAACACCCATTGGCGGTGTGTGTTTTATGTTGGGCTGGTTGTCGCTTATTGGTATCGCTTTTACCAAGACATCACCTGCTGCGGAGCGAATAAATGAATAATGGGTTATTGCTGTATTGTCGTCGTGGATTCGAAAAAGAATGTGCGGGAGAAATAGATCAGCTAGCAAGTGAACAAGAAGTCTATGGCTATTGCGTGGTCAAAGATAATTCTGGCTATGTCAATTACATTACGCCTGATCTCGCCTCTGCAGACAAGTTAGCTCGTCAGATCCCATTTACTAAATTGGTATTTGCCCGCCAAATGATTGTGACTGTCGCTAAGCTTAGCGATTTACCAAGTGACGATCGCGTTTCTGCAATTTTAGCGCGCTGTGATGATCTGCCATTGTGTGGTGACATTCGAGTAGAAACACCAGATACCAACGAAGCAAAAGAGTTATTAGGCTTTTGCCGCAAGTTTACTGTGCCATTGCGCGGTGCATTGCGTAAACATGGCAGCTTAACTAAGAAAGAGCATAACAAGAAACCTGTTTTGCACTTGATGATGTTAGATTCTGGTAATGGTTATTTAGGCTATTCATATCCTGATAATAGCTCTGCCGATTTTATGGGCATTTCACGTCTTAAATTTCCAAGTGAAGCACCTAGTCGTTCAACGCTCAAGCTTGAAGAAGCAATCTTATTATTCTTGCCGAAAGACACGATTGAACAGCGCATGCATTCTGGGATGACAGGCGTTGATTTAGGGGCTTGTCCTGGCGGCTGGACCTATCAGCTAGTTCGCCGCGGCTTATTTGTTAGCGCAGTGGATAACGGGCCTATGGCGCAATCACTCATGAATACTGGTCAAGTAACTCATTTTACGGAAGATGGTTTTAAATTTAGACCTGAGAAAACTGTCGATTGGATGATTTGTGACATGGTGGAAAAGCCAATTATGGTGGCAGATTTAATGTCTGATTGGCTGATTAACGATTGGTGTCGCGCGACAATTTTCAATTTGAAATTACCGATGAAAAAGCGCTTTGTTGAAGTATATAAATGTTTGGAGTTAATCGAATCGAAATTACGCAAAGCGGGACTAATTTACAACTTGCAATGTAAGCACCTATATCACGATCGCGAAGAAGTGACTGTCTCAATTGAGCTACTTAATCGTAGAAAATAGCAACTAAAATGGCGGTGTTATATCAAATTGGTACTAGTCATCGCCATCTGAGTTATTTCCGTCTAACATATCGATATCGTAAAGGGTGTCGTACATCTCTCTCAAATTAGCCGCTGATAGTGCTAACACTAGCCATAATGTGGCGACAATAAAGATTAACCATCCAAATAAAGTCGCGTTACTGTAGTTAATACAATAGAGCGATAAACACAGTAGTAACGCCCCGATAATTCCTTTGAGAAGCATAGCATCGACTCCTTTTCAAATGTACGCTTCATATAACTATAGTCGATGTCCTGAAAAAAATCTTGAAATCTTTATCCTCCAAGGAGCCTTGAAGCTTTCTAAGTCGTGACGCAACCAAATTGAACGAACACCATTGGCTGAGACA
The DNA here is from genome assembly GCF_022347785.1 of Psychrobium sp. MM17-31. NCBI lineage: Bacteria > Pseudomonadati > Pseudomonadota > Gammaproteobacteria > Alteromonadales > Shewanellaceae > Psychrobium > Psychrobium sp. MM17-31. Next base: position 743,286 of record NZ_JAKRGA010000002.1, on the reverse strand, counting down.
AACACACCTTCCTTGCGTAATTCATTACTCGTTCGAACTTGGCCATGCACAGGAAATTTGATGTCATAATCTATGACAGCCTTTTCAGCTTCTTCATCTACACGATTTTTAAGATTTGGATCTCGACGGGATTTATCGATAAGCGTTTCCAAGCCAGCTCTTGATAGCGATAAAATGTGTCTATTGAGACGCCCAAAACTTTGCAAACTCAGGTAACGTTACCAGGTTCTCCGGCTAGATAAAGCAAACCTGCTTTGTGTTAATGATTGGATTGTTAGTATGAAGCATGAGAGTTACTTCTTTTTGTTTTGATTAAAGATTCAGCACCTTCATCCAAACGGGTAACTCTCAACTTTTCAAGAATAGATGTCAGATCTTATCTAAACTACTTCAGACTACACTCTAGTGATATCTTAGTTGTGTTTCATAACGGCAGACAGTTTTAACTGATTGGTGAACAATTCCTTTTCCATCACTCCATGTAAAAACTTGGTCAACACAACTTTTGACTAAGTGCTTCGTGTATATTGTATCTCGAATAAAGTCACTTTTTCCAAGAGTGCCGGGAGCTGTTATTAAAACTTTGTTTTCTTCATAATCTAAATCATAAAGAAGATGTTCAGAAATAAAGAGTTTTCCGTTTTTGCTAGTGACTTTTACCCAGCCCATTACATCTCCGTTTTTTGCTACAAACTCTATATATAAAGGGCGTTTGAGATTCTTATGGACACCTTTCAAACCACTAATTAGTAGATTAATAAGGTTGGGCTTGGCATCTATATCTAGTTCGGTCATGACTTTTTTAACAACTTTATCGTGAGAACGAGAAAATGCACGTTCAAACATAATACTATCTGCAACACCTCTTCTTGTAAGATATTGTTCAAACTCTTGTAAACCACAACTGTATTTGTTTTCACAAAGTTTATGTTTGATTGATATTTTAGTTTCTTCTATATCAAAGTTTTTGATATTTTTAGCAACAATTCTCCCATTCTCTATTATTTTTTCGAAGCGAAATTTGTATTTAATAGTTAAGGTAAATGAGTCTCCATCTTCATTTATACCGGATACAACTTCTCCTATTTGTTTATTTTCAATCTTTGTGCAAAAACTGCCTCTTTGCTCACAGCGATCCAAGCTTGCGGAAAATAGCGGAGTAAAAATACACAGAGTAAGTAAAACGAAGAATAACCTAATGACCATAACAATCTCCTTATTTGATGCAATTTATTAAGCTAGTTGTAAGGTTGTATAAAGTCAAATAGCATAGAATATTGGTACTGAGATGAACTATTAACTCTTAGGTACTTAGGATAATTATATAAGACCGTTTGAAGAGCTATGATATATACGGGACTCATTTTTAATGTTTCGTCCTGAATGTATTTAAACTTTCAGGAGATATAATAAAAATAGATGCTAAATTAGTAGGTTAAAGGGCGTAAAAGATTCTAAAAAATAAGTTTTGAGTTATTCATTAATGAGGCCAGTGATACAGTCTCTGGCCTTCCAAAAGCGTCAACTTATTTTCAGACTAAATATCAATATAAATTATAAAATACTTTTGGGCATTATAAACGATCTAACATCGCTTGAGTGAAGTCAGTTGTACCGTGCTCACCGCCTAAATCGCGAGTCGTGCGGTCACCTGAAGCGATTACATCTTTTAGTGCTTCACGGATTTTCTCAGCTTTGTCACCCATGTCTAAGTATTCAAGCATCTGGATAGAAGCCAAGATTACTGATGTTGGGTTTGCTAGGTTTTTACCTGCGATGTCTGGTGCACTGCCGTGAACAGCTTCGAAGATCGCCGCGTTTTCACCGATGTTTGCACCTGGTGCCATACCCAAACCGCCAACTAAACCAGCACATAAGTCAGATAGAATATCGCCGAACAGGTTAGTAGTTACGATTACGTCGAACTGCTCTGGGTTCATCACTAGTTGCATACAAGTGTTATCGACGATCATTTCGCTTGATTCGATTTCTGGGTAACGCTCACCCACTTCACGAGCAACCTCTAGGAAAAGACCTGACGTTGATTTTAAGATATTGGCTTTGTGTACCGCAGTTACCTTATTACGACCTTCTTTACGCGCTAGTTCGTAAGCGAAAGTAACGATCTTTTCCGCGCCTTCACGAGTGATTACACTCATTGCTTCAGCAGAAGTACCATCTTCGCTAACAACTTGGCCAACACCTGAGTACATACCTTGCGTGTTTTCGCGAATAGTAATGATGTCGATGTTGTCGTAACGAGCTTTAGTACCTTTGAAAGAAAGCACTGGGCGTAAGTTCGCGTATAAACCGAATTGCTTACGTAGGCTTACGTTAATTGAAGTAAAACCAGCACCGATTGGCGTTGTTAAAGGACCTTTAAGGGTTACTTTGTTTTTGGCAATCAAATCAAGAGTTTCTTGTGGTAATAACTCATCAGTTTCTTCTAACGCAGTTAAACCTGCTTTGGCAAACTCGTAGTTGAAGTTACAGCCAACTTTGTCGAGGATTTGTAGTGCTGAGTCGATAATGCTTGGGCCAATGCCGTCGCCCGGAATTACTGTAATAGTTGTTTGTGTCATTTTTGTGCCTATGTGTTGATGCCGATGGCTGCAATATTTTTATTGTTGAAAATAGCTTCAATTAAGCGCTATTTGCAGCGAACGGTTAAAAAAATCGCCATATTATAGCAAATAAGTGTTCGAATATTTTCGAAATTTAGTCACCAATTAGTATAAGTCTGTTACAGCTCACACATCGGTTGGCTAGTCAGCGATTGATTGATGATATTTTGTAAAGCGCTGGCTTTTACTTTGAGTTGACGCAGCTTGGCACTAAGGTGGTTGTCAGCCACTAATGCTTTGAGTGATAGGTGATGGAAGACGTGATGAGTGATGTATAGCGCTATTTCGAATGCGGCAATCAACTCACGCTCGTAAGCTGATGCGTTATCCGGTTTACTCATTGACGAAAGGGCATTAATAACATGAGCTTGCGGCGCCCAGATCTTAGCTAACGCCATGCTGATTTTTGCTTGTTTAGCGTTGTTATTGTGGCCGGCAATACTATAGGCGTGATGTAACTGACATTGGCTGATATCGGTGTTTTTTACACGCGGGCTATTGATGATTTGTCGCTCTAAATACAACGGAGCTAAATTGAGCAGCACAAAAATAGCTAATTGATGCGGCAATACTTGCTGACAGTGCTGTGCAATCAATTGGCTTGCGGCAATGGTGAAGTTGATTTTTTGCCGTAGCATCGCACTGCCAACAAAGGTAAATTGGCTGAGCTGCGACTCAAGAGCTAGGCGAGATAATAGTGGCTTTGCTTGTGAAAAACCTGCCATCTGCAACGCGTGAAAGCTGCTATTAAACTGACTGCTTGGATATTGCAGCTGTAAGTATTGGACAAGTTGATCGCCAAGAACTGGTTGGCGTGCAATTAGATCGCTTATGGTTTCTTTGTCGGGAATATGAGCATTTAGCTCGGTTAGCAGTAAGGATAGGTCATCGCTTGGCTTCAGACGCTGTGTATGGTCGCTAATATCTTCCAGTGGCTCGTCAATAAACTCATTTAAGCATTGATTGATTAAGCGCAGTGAGATGGCGCTTGGTGGTGCTGTGTAGTGTTTCTGTTTATCGATTTCATTTGTTGTGGTTTCTGAATCGAGCTGTAATTCCCCGTTCTCAATACTAAATGGGTAACAAGTGACTTCGTTGGTGTAATGGCTCACTTGGCTTACGAGGCCGTGCTGGATTTTATTAAGTTTGTAAATTAATCCAGGCAGTGGCTTATCGACTAAGGTAATTAGCTGATTAAGCAGAGCAATATCATAGTGAGCTTGATATTTTAGCAGGTAACTCAATGCTTGCTTGATGCGATAGCCCTGTCGATTGATACGCGGTGATGTGAGCTCGGTAAACTTTGCAATCAGACTCAACATTCGCATATTGGCAGTCAATTGCTGGTGGCTCACTTTGGTGGGAAAACCACTGCCATCAAGATGTTCGCGATGGCTGACTATGTCGCTTAAAGCACTCTTTTCAACGACGTGATATTTATTGAGAAACTGCGCGCTGCTAATGGGGTGCTGTTGATATTGCTTAAGTTGTTGCGGTGTGAGTTTTTGTTGTTCAAATAGTTTTTGCGATACGCCGTTTAGCAATAGGCTGATGTTCATGGTTAACGCGCTGCTAATAAGTAGCTTAGCGTGCTGACCGTGATAGTGTTGGCGATGAGCAAACTTGGCGGCGATGATGCCTTGGCAAAAAGCCTGATTAGTGTGAGGTAAATAAGCGTTAGGGAAGGTTAACGCTTGGCCCAATACGAGGTCGCTATTGTCTTCATTGAGACTAAATAACCATTCACTCAACACCAATATTTGTGCTTTAAGGCGTTTGATTGCACCTAGGGTTAATTCTTGCGTCAGTTGCTCTAACGTTGCGTTAAGCTGAGCTTGTTGCTGATGACATTTTGCTGTTAATGACACTGGCTCTTTTGGCGCATTCATAATGAGTGTTAATTTCCCGTTGGCACTGTGTAGGCATAATCGCGTAAGTTAATCCCCAATGCAATATCTTGTTTAAGCAAAACAAGTCGATAGCTAATTTGAGCTTGCTCTTTAGCTGCCAAGAGTTTGGTGAGTGTTTTATTGTCGGGATCGCTGTGTGAAAAGGCGGTTTTTAGATCGCCAAACTCAGACAAAATCGTTAATGCGGCTTTAGGACCTAAGCCGCTTACACCAGGGATTTTATTACCGCTTTGACCGACAATGGCCCAGTAATCTAATAGTTGTTGTGGTCTGACATTAAACTTGCGATAAACCTGCTCGTGATGCACCCATTGACCCGCAAAGTGGTCCCAAATATTTATTCCCTGCGGAATCAATTGCCAAAATCCGCTATCGGTAGAAATGACAGTGCATTGGTTTTTGTGCTGGCTAACCTTGTGAGCAATGGTGGCAATAATATCATCGGCTTCATCGTGAGCAGGAACAATAGAGGCGACACCCAAGGCTTGCCAACGCTCTCTTAGTGTTGGTAAGAGCGCTTTTAAGTCATCCGCCATTGGCTTGCGATCGGCTTTGTACTCGGGATAAAAAGCTTTACGCCAGTTATCACCATCTCCGTCGAATACTGCCATGATATGAGATGGGCGATGACCTTTAATTAACTTGTTAAGTGCTTGCACCGTTAAGTCGATAAGTTGCTGGCCATCGAGTTGGGCGGTTTTCGAATAGCCACGCAGCGCGCCATCGATGCGCCGAATCAGATTCAGTGCATCGATGATTACAACGTGGATGTCAGATCGTTTAGTCATCTTTAATGATGCGATAACACGGCTCATAAGCACTGCCAGGCAGCTTCATGCGACATTGGTCGACAAAACTTTGTAGCAGTACATCCATCTTTTCCATTAAGGCAATGTCGCCAGAGAGTTGATAAAGACCGTGTTTTTTAATCGCAAGGATACTTTCTTGTTTAACATTGCCCGCAACAATACCAGAAAATGCACAACGCAGGTTAGCAGCGAGTTGTTGTATGTCATCAGTTGGATGTAAATCGAGCTGACTCATGTTGTCGTGAGTTGGCTCAAAAGGTTGTTGAAATTCCACTGGAATATGCAAACTCCAATTAAAGCGATAAGAGTCTTCGCGCTTTTTGCGATAGGCGCGAACATCCGCCATGCCTTGTTTGAGTAATCGACCAACTTGCTGAGGATCGTCCACCACTATGGTGTATAAGCGCTGCGCTTGCTCGCCTAATGTGGCGCCAATAAAGCGGTCAATTTGTTCGAAATACGCCTTGCTTTCCTTTGGCCCCGTTAGCACTAATGGAAATGGGTAATCGCGATTTTTTTCATCGAGCAAGATACCTAATAAATACAGTAATTCTTCTGCAGTGCCTGCGCCGCCAGGGAAAATGACAATGCCATGACCAACACGTACAAAGGCTTCTAGGCGTTTCTCGATATCAGGCAAAATCACCAGCTCGTTAACGATTTGATTCGGCGGCTCGGCAGCGATAATAGAGGGTTCAGTTAATCCGATGTAACGTCTGTTTTCAACCCGCTGCTTGGCGTGACCAATGGTTGCACCTTTCATTGGGCCTTCCATCGCACCGGGGCCACAACCCGTACAGATGTTGAGTTCGCGCAGTCCCAGTTCATAACCGACATCTCGGGTGTATTGATATTCCACTGCATTAATAGAGTGGCCGCCCCAACAAACGACAATATTGGGATCGATAGGATCGGTAATGAGTTTGGCGTTGCGCAACCCGCGAAACACGCGATTAGTAATAAAGTGGCCTTCATCATCGGTGCTAGCGACTTGATCGAGGTAGTGATCGCTTAAATACACGATATCGCGCAACGTTGAAAAGAGATGCTCTTGAATACCTACGATAATATTACCATCGACAAAGGCTTCTTGTGGTGGATTGATGAGTGCTAACTGGGCGCCGCGTTCCCGCACTACGACTTCGATATCAAAATCTTTGTGTTTTTCCATTAAGGCATCGGCATCATCGGTTTCAATACCTGAGCAAAGTACGGCGAGGGCGCAGCGTCTGAAAAGTTGATAGTGAGTGGAGTTAACGTTTTTTTGTAAACGTGACGCTTCTATTTGAGAAAGTTGTTCTAAACTACCGCGTGGGCTAATTTTTACGATCATAGACACTCCTTGTGACTCGATTGCCAATCACAAAAAAGAAAAGGTAAGCGTTTGATTGGCTTACCTTTAACTTAGCATCATTGATGGTGATTAGTAAATAATGACCCGATCACGCCCTTGGCGCTTGGCTTGATAAAGGGCTTTATCGGCGCGATCGAAGCTCACTTGACGATTGCTGTCTGTGGCTTTGATTTTGGTTGCACCAATCGACACCGTGATTTGCACTTTTTTGTCTTTAAACTTAAACGGGATCGATTTAATTCGCTCGCGCACGCGGTTTAAGACATTGGTGATGGCATTTTGCGGTAAATCAGGAATGAGCAGCACGAATTCTTCACCGCCATAACGCGCAATGAATTCACTATCGCGGATGGAATTACTTAGCGCGCTAGCGATAACTTGCAGCGTTTTATCTCCGGCGCTGTGGCCGTAGTTATCGTTAATGGATTTAAAATGGTCAATGTCAGCTACAGCTACCCACAGCGATTGATTAGATTGTTTGGCGGCGGTGAAATTCGCCTCAAACTTCTGTTCAAGCGCTTTGCGATTTGGCAGTTTAGTTAGCGAATCTTGCATGTTAATGAGACGCTGTTCAACGAGTTGCGAATGATAAGTCGAGGCTTCTTGTTCGGTCTGCTCTAGTTTTTTAGTTAGCTTTTCGATTTGCTTTTGTTGCAGTGCAAATAGTTTCTCATCAATTACAGTTTTCTCGGCTAATGATTCTTTTAGCAAGGCCACTTCATTATTCATTGCCTTAGCATCTGATTCGTTTAGCGCTAATCTACCAGATAACTGATTGAGGTTATTGAGATTACGACTAGCGGTTTTATCCCACTGTTGATGCTGTTTTTGACCTGAGCGGTTGATATCATCAGTTTGTTGATTGATGGCTTTTAAGTCGTCAATTTCCTGTTGGATATCTTTGACAAAAAACTTCGATTGCTCTTTTTCACTGAGCATGCTCTTTAGAAGTAGGGCAATGACTTCTTCGACATTGCCTAGCAACTGCTCGGTGGTTTCAATTGAGGTTAATGCCGCCGCGAGTTCATTTAAGGCAGAATGCAGCTGGTAGTTAATATCAATGGTTTCATAAAGATGGGTCAGGTTCTCTTTATGGGTCGTGATTAATTCTAGTTGTTGCGCTTTTTCTTCACCTAATTCGCTGGCGAGTTGGGTTGATGTTTGCGCATAAAAGTCGGCGAAACTCTCAAGGTTGCCAATAATAAGCTGTAAAGAGTTGCCGTCTTCAACAGCTAATTTGGGAGCTGATGGCAATGCTTGTGATACTTCTTCTACAGTGTGTTTCTGTTGCGACTGTTCCGTCTGTTTAGCCTCAATATACTGCAATAATTGTGCTTTTAATGCGGCGCTATCAACAGTGATATCACCAAGACTATTTTCTTTAAATATGAGCTTTAACATCTCCTCATCAAACTGAGGAGATTGTTTCATTAAATACTGTAATTGAGTCAGCAGCTGTTCAAGCATAGGTGTTTTACAAAAAGTCATTATTATTGGTCATAGTGTGGCACGTTTAGCCAATCTATATCTTGATCTAATCCACTCTCTACCGTCAACATATGATTATTGATTAGTTGTAACCACTCTTTGCGCGACGGACAAGTAAACATAGTGGTGCTGCTATTTTCTTTCTCGGTGAGCATGAGCCAGTTATTTTTAGCTTCCCATGTTTGATGCTGCTTAACCGCGCTTAATGCTGTTAGCGAAAGGTTGATCATGTTTTTGGCTTGGATCAGATTTACTGCTTTATCTGTTGGTTTTCTGCTGATCCCGCCGAGCATAATACAATGCTGAGAAGCTAGGTCATTAAGTTCTTGTGGGATTAGTGTTAAGTAGTAACTAATTAGTACATCAAATCGTTGGCCAACAGATTGCTCTGCAGGAGGCGTTTTTGCAAAGACGAAAGTATCTTCACTGATCTTGTAAAGTGGTCGCTCAATAAAGCTACTTAGTTGTTCCATTAGGTGAATTTTAAACGCTTGTGCCTGTTCAATATCCATCACATCAGGTAACTGAGTTAGCAAAGGTAGTTTTAGTGCGAAAATATTACTGTGACCAATAAACTCCTTGTTAATGGTGGATAGCAATATTTGTTCATTGTGCAAATAGGTAACTTGGGTTGCTTTATCTAAATTATTTTGGGCTTTCCATCGTTTGGATAGTCGTTTGGTACGCAGATAAATCGCAAAGCAGGTAATTGCAATTGCCACCATTAAATAAAGTAATTGAGTTCTATTAGAGATACTGCGTGCTTGTTGAGCTGTGATGAGCTTTTCTGCATTCAGTTCACTTTTTACTTCATATAGGTTGGCTTTTAGCGCGGCATTATCGGTGACGGCGGATGAATTTTTTTGTGCCAGTTTCTCTTCTAGCTTTTCTTTGTCGTCATTTTGGTAAACCGAGTAGCGTTGATAGTATGCCGCAGATTTTTCGAATGCTTTAGTTTCTAAATAAGACTTACTTAAATAACGCAACGCATCAAATTCAACAGCGCGTTGATTGTGTTTAGTGGCAGCAGCTAGTGCTAATTCACCATATTTTATCGTATTTGAAAAGTCGTCTTGAGAGAAGTAAACCTCTGCGAGGCTTAGATGGTTAGACATTAAAAAGTAATTGTGTCCCATCGCTAGAAAATGTTTATTCGCGTCGAGTAAATAGTCGAGTGCAAGCTTAAATTTTTTCTGCTTTTGATAAATGAGCCCAGTGTTGTGGGTGGCGAGGGCTAAATAATGATAACCGGTTTTACCTTCTAAAATTTTTATCGAATTTAAATAGTGCACCAAGGCAGAGTTCAGATCGCCAGACTCTTCATAGGCTATAGCTAGGTTGTTATAAGCTTCCGGCAAGTAGGTGAATCTATCTAAGTACTCTTCGCGATATTTTAGAGAGCGAGTGGCGTATTCAATGGCTAAATCATAGCGTTTATTCTTGCGATAATAACGAGACAGCTGATGTAAAATATCCGCTCTGCGAGCGCTTTTAGTTGCTAGCGCTATATCATAAGACTCAATCAGTTGCTGCTCTGCTTGTTGTTGCTCGCCTGTTGCGATGTAATATTTTGCTAACTCGAGAATTGGCGTAATTAGATAGCGTCTATCTGGGGCTTTGTGAGCTAATGCGATAGCTTCTTGAATATAGGATTTAGCGCGTTCTGTTTTCTTGAGAAATAGTAATAGCGAGCCCAAGCGGTATTTGGCGACGATAGCTAGCTCTAACAACTGTTGTTGTTCTTCAATATCGCTGACGCGATTTAAAGTAGCAACTGTTTTTTCAAATACTGCTACCGAACCATCAAACTGATCGAGGCCAATAGCGGTATTCATGCTATTTAAAAACCATGCATTGGCCGTAATCACTAGCGGTGTCGAATCAACGGTTTGTTCAAGCAATTGGTCAATGGATTTTTTGGCTAATTTATACTGACCCGTTTCGTAATAATGGGCTGAAATAACTAATAGCTGCGGCAGGGTTGTATCGGAGAGGCTTTGTTGGAGCTCCGTAGCCCACTGCTTTTGTTCTTCTTTGGAAAGGGCTCGATATTTTTGAACGACAGCTTCGTCTTCTGCGAACAATAGGCGAGTCGTCACTGCATCGTCAGCTGCCGTCGCCGTAGAGGACAATAGAAAGAAAATACTGATTAGTAGAGTTTTGCAAATATAAAATAAAGCTTTCAAATTCATTTAAATAAATCACTCTAATGTGAAGTCGATAATGACAAGACCCCGAAAGAAAATAACACCTTGTTACTTTTACAGGGATTAAAAGTAATCGACGGATAGTTTATACTCTTCGTCGCCTTATTCCCATCACAACAAAGATAATAAAATGATTAAAAAACTAGCTTTAAGTAGTTTAATGCTAGCGTGTTTTGGCGCTAATGCGACAGTTGACTACAAGATTGATTTAACTAAACCTGACCATCACGTTGGTAAAGTAACGATGACGCTACCAGCTGGCAGTGAAATGCCAAGTGTCATGATGCCAGCTTGGCGTACAGGTAAATACAAGATTTTGGACCTTGCTAACGGTGTTCGTCACTTTAAAGCCACTGATAGTAAAGGCAATGAGCTTGCTTTTGATCATACTGACAAAGCGACTTGGGTGATTGAGAACCCGTCTAAAAGCGAAATTACGATTAGCTATACGGTATATGCAAACGATCTAGGTACACGTACTCGTCACATCGATGACAGCCATGCTTATTTAGATGCGACAGGCGTATTTATGTATGATCCTAAGCGTCGTAAAGAAGACATTCGTGTAACTTTAGACGTGCCAGAAACGTGGAAGAGTTATGCTGGAATGGAACGCACTGGTGCACATCAGTTCGTGGCAGATAACTACGATGTGTTAGTGGACTCGCCAATTGAAACTGGTATTAGCCAAGTGTTCGATTTTAAAGAAGACGGCAAAGATTATCAGTTAGTGATTTGGGGCGAAGGTAACTACGACGCACCTAAAATGGCTAAAGATTTACAACAAATGGTTAAATCGAGTCAGAATATTTGGCAGGGCTACCCATTTGATAACTACGTCTTTATGGTTCATGCGACAACCGACGCGCGCGGTGCAACTGAGCACTTAAATTCAACAGTTATTCAGCGTAAACGCTTTACCTTTGCGCCGCGTAAGCAATATTTGAGTTTCTTAAATACAGCTGCACATGAGTTCGTACATACGTGGAATGTAAAAGCTTATCGTCCGAAAGGCGTGGCTGAATATGATTATCAGCGTGAAAACTACACTGATCTACTGTGGGTGTCAGAAGGTTCAACCAGCTACTTCCAAGAGCATTTGCTGCAGCAATCGAAGCTGATGAAGCAAAAAGAGTTCTTCGATATTCTGGCGCGTCGAATTGATGGTCATATCAAAAAGCCTGGCCGTAAAGTTCAGTCTGTTGCGGCATCTAGTCACGAAAGCTGGATTGCATTACCAGGTGATTTTGCGACAAACAACAGTGTAAATATCTATTCAGAAGGTTACATGGCTTCGCTTGCGATGGATTTTCAACTGTTATCTGACTCGGGTCTAAAAGCGGGTTATAGCGAGTTACACGGTGAGTTATTTAAGCGTCATCGTTTGCCAAAACCGTTTAATTCTCAAGATATGAAGAAAATCGCTTTTGACTTAACAGGCAAGAGTTATGAGAAGTGGTGGCAGCAGAATATCGATTCTCCACTAACGATTGATTTTGATAAATTGTTAGCCAAAGCTGGTCTTGAGTTTGTTTATCCAAAGACTGCGAAAGAGATTTCAACTACTGGTTTCTCTAGCTACAACAAAGACGGTTTGTTAACACTGTCACGTGTTTACGCTGATTCTGCGGCGTGGAAAGCGGGTTTAAATACTGGCGATCAAATCGTTGCAATTAATGGTTTGAAAGTGACTCAAGGCAGCCTTAAAACTCGCCTAGCTCAATACAAAGTTGGCGAAGAAGTAACATTGTCACTATTTAGACGTGATCGTTTGGTTGAGAAAACTCTGACCCTAACAGCGAAGAAAGATAAGAAGCCAATGATCCGCGTTGTGAAAAATCCGACTAACAAACAAAAAGCGTTTTACAAAGCTTGGCGTGGTGTTGAGTTAGAAGTACCGAAGAAGAAGTAGTATTTATATTAATTGATATGAAAAACGCGGTTGAACCAATTCAACCGCGTTTTTTTATGTTCAGGATGAACGGTATCGGGCGATGCCATGGATGGCAAGGAGCCGATATGTTCACGACTAAATGGACTTAGGAGGTAGGGCGAAGCAGGAGCCAGAGCCGAGGATGAACGGTCAAGATTTTGGACTCCTGAAAATCTATGTACTTACATCCATGTAAGCAATCGGGCGATGCCAGGGCAGAAAATTGTTCCGGACATTTTCTAAGTACCTACATCCATGTAGGCACAGACTTTATGCTCCTGCAAAGTCCAAGTACCTACATCCATGTAGGCAATGGCAAGGAGCCGATATATTCTGACTACCGCTGTGCCATCGAAGGTAAAAGCGGCGAGAAGAAAACTATTCGCTAACAGTTTGCTCTTCACCACCTAATAGATCGAGTAGTGCAGGAATAAATTGCTCAAACTCTCCCGTCATAATCGCAAAGTCGGCGTCAAAACAAGCAGCTCTATCGTCTTTGTCTTGGTCTTCTTTTTGCTCCATTACCACATCGGTAAATTTAACGCGTTTTATGGTTAGATCTTCGTTGAGGACAAAGGTTAGAGATTCTGCGTATTGCATGGCCGCTTTAACCACAAACATACCGTTTTCGATGTGTGCTTTTAACTCGTTGCAAATCAAGTCTTGATTCTTACAACGAATAATTGGGCCGCCTTCTAATGGGCTTTTTAGCTCAGCTTCTTCTAACAGCTCAAACGGATGAGTAGAAGTTTCATTTTGTAGCCAATCTGTCATCGTTTGCTCAACGGCCGCTTTACTTTGTACTGGTAATACAGCAAGCGAGCCAATAGATTTACGCAGCAGTGCTAATAAATCTTCGGCTTTGTTGTGGCTTGATGCATCAACCACAATCAGTCCCATCTTCGGTGCAATGTAGGCGAATGTCGTGCCCATGCGAGAGAACGCTCGTGGTAATAGTCGATGCTCAATTTCTTCTTTTAACGCATCTTTTTCTTTCTTCTTAACCGGGCGGCCTGTTTCCGACTCAATTTGTTCTACTTTTTCATCTAAAGCTTCTTTAACCACAGAAGCTGGTAGCATTTTGTCTTCTTTTTTAGCACATAACAAAATGTTGCCATTGGTCACATGCAGTAGTGACTCGCCGTGTTTGCCCATTGGCTTAGACCAACCGTACTTACTTTTTTCTTGGCTAGTACAAGGGCGGTAGGCAAACTCTTCTAAACGAGTTTCTAGCTCGTCTTCAGTCAAATCGATTGGGTTAGAAAGGCGATAAACAATCAGGTTTTTAAACCACATAATAGGTCACTTACTTTAGGAGATAATGGCAGCGAGTTTATGTAAAACATCGCTGCGGGGCAATGAAACTTTTTTAATTTTGTTGTTTGATGGGAAAGCTAATGGCGTATTCTAATCCTTCGCCGGCAGCACTGCGGGCGCTAATTTCACCATTAAATGATTGAGTGACAATGTTATACAAAATATGGGTGCCTAATCCGCTGCCGCCTTGGCCTCGTTTGGTGGTGAAGAAAGGCTCAAATAACATGGCGAGATTATCTTCGCTGATACCATTGCCGTTGTCTTTGTAATTGATGTAAACCGTATCGCTATCAACCTTGAATTCAAATGTCATCACGCCTTTATCAATGCCATCAAAGGCATGGACTATTGAGTTTAAAATGAGGTTGGTAAACATTTGCGACAGTGCACCAGCGCGACAGTGCAATACGATGTCTTCATCGCCAAATACTTCAATTTTGTGCTGAGTGCGCTTGAGCTTAGGTTGCAGTGAAGTAATCACTTCATTGAGGTAAGAAACTAAGTTGACATCGCGAATGGCCTCACTGGTTTGATCGACGGCGATGTCTTTGAAGCTCTGAATCAGCTGTGAGGCTTTATTGAGGTTAGACGTTAATAAATGGCAGCTGTGATTAGCATCGCTAATAAAGGTTTTCATCTTGGTTTGGGTTAGCGTTTTATTATCAATCTCTTGAGAGAGCGTTGAAACGCATTCAGACAAATAAGTTACAGCGGTAACACCGATGCCAACTGGCGTGTTAATTTCATGAGAAATACCAGCAACTAAGCTTCCCAACGATGCCATTTTTTCAGACTGTACCAGCTGATTTTGAGTTTGGGTTAGTTGCGCGAGAGAATGGCGTAATTCTTTTTCGCTCTCTTCTAGCTCTGCTTTTTGATTGGCGAGCTCTTGGTTTGCTTGACTCAAGGTGGAGGTCTTTTTGGTGACCTCTTGCTCTAAAAATAAGTTCTGTTTATCGAGGCGTCGATTGGCGTCCACCAGCTCACTTTGCGCTTGCTCTAAATTGTCTTTGTATTCGTTGAGCTTGTCGAGTAGCAAGTTAAACGAATCGGTTAGCACGCTTAACTCGTCGTTTTGACCACTGGGTGGATCTAATTTTGATTGATTGAGATTGGTTAAGTTAATGCGACTAATACCATAGCTGAGCATTTCTAAAGGGGTGGTTAGTAAATTGTGGAATAAACGTTTGATAACGTAACTGATCAGGAAAATACTAAATAATGCACCGATCATTGGAAACATGGTTTGAACGATGACTGCTGAGTAAATATTGGAATAATTAGACAGAATGGTAATGGTGCCTACATCATGACCTTTGTTGTTGGTATTTATATCATTGATACCGTATGTTAAATCGCCATGAAATCCAAAATAATCTTGGAATTCAACGATTTTGCCTATTTCAAAAGTATTTTGAATAATATCGTCATCACTATTTAAACCGCTGCGATAGCGAGTAACGCCATATTCATCGATGACTAAAACGGCCTGCACAAGTTTCATGTCAGACAAGCCTTTGCCAATGGCATCGATTTGTGGATCATTTAACTCCCAAATTGCTTGGCTTAAACTATCGTCAATTGTGTGCTTTAGCTGCTTTAATTCGGCGTTGATATCATTTTTAACCGACATGTAACTAAACAGTACTTGCACGCCCATCACTGTCATTGTCAGCAAGACATAAGCTAACAAGACTTTATTGAGGAGCTGTTTGGATATACTGACTACCGCCATCAACACACCTTTATTGTCTACTATTTGCTACCCTATTTTAGGTATCGTAGTAGTTATTATTAGAACAGATATTTTGCTTAGCCACTCTTGAAGATATCGGAAAATTAAGACGTTGTACAAAGGTCTTTATGGATTAAGCTAAGAAAAAACAATGATTGTTTTAAAAAGTAGTAGATAGTCATTAAGATAGCAATTAATCGCACCCGCAAAAGAGAATTTTATGCGCATTATCCATACCTCAGATTGGCATCTGGGGCATCATTTATTTGGGCTTTCAAGAGAGTACGAACAACAGCAGTTTCTCGACTTTTTGTTCTCTCAGCTAATCGAGACTAAGGCTGACGCTTTAATTGTCGCTGGTGATTTATTTGATACAGCAAATCCACCTGCTTGGGCGTGGCGTTTGCTTTATCAATTTTTGGCTAAGGTGAAACAACAGTTACCTAAACTCGATTTAGTGCTGGTGGCTGGAAATCACGATTCCCCAAGTAAACTCGATGCGCCAGATCATTTATTAAAGGCATTTGATATTCATTTAGTCGGCGGCTTACCGCGATTGGCTGATAATTCTTTAGACTTTGATAAGCTGATTATTCCGTTAACTAATAGCGATGGTGAGATTGCCGCGCGAGTGGCTGCGGTGCCTTTCTTACGTCCCGGTGATTTAGATTTAGCATCGATAGATGAATGTGATGATAAACTCATTGCCGGTGTTGAGCGGGTTTATCAACAAATTGCTGACAAAATCCACGAGCTAAATACGCCGCAGCAAGCGAGCGTGGCGGTTGCTCATGCTTATCTTGTGTCTAGTACTATTAGCGAAATGTCAGAACGACGGATATTGGGGGGTAATCAGCACGCTTTACCAATCGAGATATTCTCGCGCAATTATGATTACACCGCGCTAGGGCATTTACATAAGCCGCAGCAACTTGGCGGACAGCAGGTGTATTATTGTGGCTCGCCGATCCCGTTGTCTCTTTCTGAGCGCGATTACAAACATCAGATCAAGTTTGTGGAATTTCAAGGCAATAGAGTCAGTGACGTTAGTAGTATTTTGATTCCTCGCGTTGTTGATATGTTATGTATTCCTAAAACGGCGCAACCGCTGGCCGATGTGCTGGCGCAGTTGACGATGCTGCCACAAGAGCCGATGGAAAATCATTTACAGCCATTGCTTGAAGTAAAAATCTTGCTTGATGAGCCGCAAGCCATGTTGCGCGAGCAGATTAATCAAGCGCTGGCGGACAAATCCGTTCGTTTAGTTAAGATTACTACGCAATACAGGGAACAAGCTAAAGAGCAAATAGCTTTTGATGGTAAGAAACTTGATCAATTGCAACCAGAGCAAGTCTTTGCACTGAAATATCAACAGCAATACGGCGAAGAACCATCGCAAGTTTATGTTGACGCCTTTGCCAGTCTCCTAACCGAAGCCCATTTATCTGAATCTACAGCCGACTAATAAGACTACTAACTATTTATGAAAATCATTTCATTAGCGGGTGAAAACCTAGCGAGTTTAGCTGCACCATTTCACATTGATTTTGCCCAAGGGGTGTTAGCCGATGCTGGGCTATTTGCAATTAGCGGTAATACCGGGGCTGGTAAAAGCACATTATTAGACGCCATTTGCTTGGCGTTGTTTGATGCGATGCCGCGTTTTTCTAACAGTCGTCGCGGCGCTGCTATAGGCCATGCGCATAGCGATGAAAGCGATCGTGTTAAAAGCAATGATGTGCGTCATATTCTTACCCGCGGCGCGGCTAATGGTTTTGCGCAAGTGGTATTTCAGCTCGATAGTGGCGAAAAGTATCAAGCCAAATGGAGTGTAAAGCGGGCGCGAAACTCTGCCCATGGACGGCTACAAGCACAAGAGATGGAATTACTCGACTGCAAGACAGCGCAGGTATTAGCCACTAAAAAAACCGAAGTGCTAGTTCTTATTGAATCGTTAATAGGTCTTAACTACGAGCAATTTAGGCGCTCAGTATTGCTAGCGCAGGGAGATTTTGCGGCTTTTTTGAAAGCGCCAGCCAAAGAGCGCTCAGAATTATTAGAACGCATTACCGGCACTGGGCTTTATTCACAAATCTCAAAGCAAGCATTTGCAAAAGCCAAGGAGCAAGAGCAAGCGTTATTATTGCTTGAGTCTAAGCTTGGCGAAGTGAAATTACTCACTGGTGAAGAGCAGGAAGACTTAGTGAATCAACTTGCTGGTATCAATGAAAAAATTACTGATGCCGAGCACGAGAAAACCTCTTTAACTTGGCTTGGCGATAAGATTGAACAAAAGGTGCAATTAACCCGCGATCTTAACGATAAGAAAGCACAACAACAAAGCGCGCAAGCGGCAATAGTGCAACAACAAAGCGTCAATCAAATTCTCGATAAGATCGAGAAAGCGCAAGATGCTCGTGTCGTTTATGCTCAGCAAAGTAAGCAACAGCAAGCGCAGCTTGACCAACAAAGGCTAATAGAAACGCTAAGCAGCAAGCATCAGCAAAGTGTTGAGTTACATTCACAAACGAGCGAGCAAACGCAACGCTTAGGGCAATTGCAACAACAGGCGCAGCAACAACTCGAAGAAAAGCTGCCGCAGATTGAACTGGCTATCACTAAATTGGCGGCTGTTGAATCACAACGAGCACAACAAGACAGTTTAAATCAGCAATTATCTGGATTAGCGCAGCATAGCGACGACAACGCACAAAAGCTCACGCAGTTTAAAACCCAGCTCGTTAACACTACGCTGGAGCATGACAAGCTGCAAAAATACCTAGGTGAGCATCAGCAAATTGCGCCGTTAGTTAATCAAGTGGGGGTTATAGAGCAGCATATCCAAGAATATGGATTGGGGCTTTCTCATATTGAGGCATTAGAAGAGAAGCTCAATAGTAGCAAGGTGACGAGTGAAACACTTAATCAGCAGTTACATAGTCTTAACCAACAGTTGGTTAGCGAACAACAGCAGTTGCAGCTTGCCCAGCGTGATCACGAGCAACTGACTACCCTAAATGCGACGTCTGATATCGATGCTATCGAACAGCAATTATCTGCCCAACAAGAGCAACATAATGCGCTAATCAACGAGCAGCAATTAATCGTGCAAGGTTTGCAATATCAAGCGATGATCGCGCAAAAAAAGCAGCAGCAAGATGAAGTTAATAGTGAACTAGACCAGCTGCGCCAAAGTTATCGCCAGACAAAAAATCAGCTCGACCAGCATATGCCGCTGCGTGACGAAGCACTTAAAGCACTCAATACTGCTAAACAAGTCATGTCACTTAGCGAGCACCGTCACACCTTGGTTGACGGAGAGCCTTGTGCACTTTGTGGTAGCAAAGAACATCCTTACAGTAATGAGCACAGTGTCGGCAATGAAATGATTGTCCAGTTGTCACAGCGCTTCGAGCAATTAGATGAACAGGCACAGCAATTTCAACAGCAGTTAACCCAGTTTGATGCTATTGGTAAGCAAAAAGCACAGCAACAACAAACTTTGGTTCACGAGATTAATGAATTAACGCAGTTAATTAAACAACTGGCCGTCGAAGAAGTCAGTGTCGAACGCCAAGGTAAGGTAGAACAGCAGTTGGCGCAAACGCTCAATATGATTGAGCAGCACAAAGCGCAAATCAAGCAAGCTCAGCATTTGCAAAACGATTTGCATCAAGCGCTGCAAAAGTTAGAAAACGCCAAGCATCAGAGTGATAAAACTCGCCAAGAGCTTAGTAGCGTTCAGCAGCAACTATCAACATTGGCTAATGACCTTACGCTCGGCCAACAATCAATTGCCCAATATCAACAGCAGCAAGATGATCGTATTAACGCACTTAACTCACTTTATAACGCCGTCAATTGGCATCATGTATTGAGTGTCGATATTGAGCTCGCTGCCTTTAAACGCGAACTTGCGATGAATATTGACGGTTATGTAACAGCACAAGAAAATCAGTTGTCACTAGCCAATCAACTCACTCACATCAAGCAGCAAATTATTGTGTTTGAAGAGCAGGGAGCGCAGCTCTCACAGCAGCAACAGCCTTTACAAGCTCAAGTTCAGCAGCTTAACGAACAAATCACTGAGGAATTATCTAAACTGCAGCAGCTAACTGGCGGCGAAGATCCAAGGGCATTACGAGAGACATTAGAAGCGAGTGTGAAAGAGTTGTCGATAGCGCATCAAAATGCCAGTGCGACATTGAGCCAGCAACACAGCGATTGTTTGGTGGTCGATAGTCAATTAAAGCAAGCTAAGGAACATCTAGAAAGCTTGTATGCCAATAGTCAGCAACTCAACCTTCAGTGGCAAGAGTGGCAGCGCGCCATGAATATGAGTGAGCAAGATCTGATTGATTTATTATCCTACGAGCAGGAATGGATTATCGAGCAGCGCCAGCATCAGGCGCAGTTATTACAAACTAGCCATCAGGCTCATGCCGTTGTTGAGCAGCTTACCGAACAAATGGCCCAGTTAGAGTTGACGCTTGATGAACGATCGCAAGACTTGCAAACATTGTTTCCACCACTGACGCCAGATCCTAAGCTCAGCTCAGATGAACAACGCACCATGTTAGCAAAATCTATTGACGCAAATCTGTCACAATTGAGCCAACAGCAATTCGAAATTCGGGCACAACTTGAACAACATAATCAAGGTATGGTGCGTTTCGGCGAGTTAAGCGGCGAAATTGAAGCTCAAAAAGCGCAAAGCCAGATTTGGCAAAACATGAAAGAGCTGATTGGCAGTGCAGATGGTGCTAAGTTCAGAACCTTCGCACAAAGTCTCACGTTAGAGCAAATGTTATTGGGGGCAAATCATCATCTTGCAGATCTCGCACCGCGCTATTGCTTACAACGTGTGCCAGGAGCAGAGCTTGAGCTGCAAATGATCGATAAAGACATGGGGGATGAAGTGCGATCAATAGATTCACTTTCTGGCGGCGAAACGTTTTTGGTGAGTTTGGCACTGGCGCTTGGCCTAGGATCTTTAACTAGCCTGCAAACCACTATTCGCTCTTTGTTTATTGATGAAGGCTTTGGTACCTTAGATCCCGATACATTGGAAGTGGCCCTTAGCTGCTTGGATTCTCTGCAGGCGAGTGGTCGACAAATCGGTATTATTTCTCATGTACAAGGATTGGTTGAACGAGTCGGTACCCGTGTTCAAATAACATCTAAAGGTGACGGTTTTTCTACAATTGCGTTACTAAATAGATAAAGTTGATGATCTTTGTCATAAGTTTGTAATAATACGCAGATAAAATGTGATCCATATAACATAAAGTTGTTTAACACACTCATTTATCAGGAATAAACATGACTACATTCTCTAAAACACTTCTAGCAGTAGCTACGGGTTTACTATTTTCTGGCGCAGCAGTTGCTGACGAAAAAGTACAAGTTTACGGTAAAGTTAACGCAACCTTGCAAAGTGATGACACGGGTGAGCGCGAAACTAACGTTAAATCAAATGCATCTCGCATCGGTGTTAAAGGCGGCATTAAACTCGACAACGATCTAAAAGCTATCTACCAAGTAGAATGGCAAGTCGATGTTGCTGACGATGAGAAAGATAACTTCAAAGCGCGTAGCCAATGGGTTGGTTTACAAGGTAATTTCGGTACTGTAATGCTAGGTCGTAACGACACGGCAATGAAAAAGTCACAAGGTAAAATCGATTTATTTAATGACTACGAGGCTGATATCAAAAACTTATTCAGCGGTGATAACCGTTTAGACGATACCCTAACTTACATCTCTCCTAAGTTTAATGGTTTCGCTGTTCGTGCAACTTTCATTGCGGAAGACGGCGCTAAGTCTGATGGCGAAAACGGTACTAGTCTTGCGTTAATGTACGGTGATTCAAAGCTTAAAAAATCTAAATTCTACGCTTCTGTAGCTTTTGATTCTAAAGTTGCTGGTAGCGACACGACTCGTGTTTCTGTGCAAGGTAAGTTAGGCGATCTAAAATTAGGCGCTATCTACAATGAGTCAGAGTACATCGACGGCACTTCAAAAGGCGATGGTTTCTTAGTAAGCGCAGCGTACCCAGTAGGTAAAGCAACGCTTAAAGCACAATACCAAGATGGCGACGACAAGAAAGAAGGCGACGTTATCTCAGTAGGTGTTGATTACAAACTAGCGAAAAGCGTTAAGTTAACTGGTTTCTACACTGACTACTCATTTGAAGATGGTAAAGAAGAAAGTCACCTAGCTGTAGGTATGGAATACAAATTTTAATCACTTGCCCGTGTTTATGACTATAAAAGCCGCTAATTAGCGGCTTTTTTTATGGTAAGAACACCACTAGAAATAGCGGTGGTGTTTTGCTAAAAATTACGAATATAATGAATTTTTAATAACTCAAAATTGATTCGTAATTTTTAGTGACATAAATGAAATTTCTCATAGATTAGTCATATTTATGTCACAATAGTTATTAATAATAGGTGTTATCAAATATCACTAATAGGTTTAGATAATATGAGTGCAAGGATACTCGTTGTTGAAGACGAAGCAGCCATCCGAGAGATGCTGTGCTTTGTATTAGAGCAACAAGGCTTTGATGTTGTTGAAGCGCATGATTATGCGTCAGCAGTAGATTGTTTGGTTGAACCAGTGCCGGATCTAATTTTGTTAGATTGGATGTTTCCAGGTGGCAATGGCATCAGTTTGGCAAAAGAAATCAAGCGCAACGATCTCACCAAGGACGTGCCAATTATCATGCTAACAGCTCGCGGTGAAGAAGAAGACAAGATTCGTGGCCTAGAAGTTGGCGCCGACGATTACATCACCAAGCCATTTTCTCCTAAAGAGCTTATCGCTCGCATTAAAGCTGTACTGCGCCGTGCAATGCCAACGGCACTTGAAGAGTTAATTGATGTTAAAGGGCTAGTGTTAGATCCAGTGAGTCACCGGGTTAGTTTAAACGATCAACCTGTGCCTATTGGCCCAACTGAGTTTAAATTACTGCATTTCTTTATGACACATAGCGAGCGCGTATACAGCCGTGAGCAATTGCTCGATCACGTATGGGGCACTAACGTCTATGTTGAAGATCGCACCGTTGATGTTCACATCAGACGACTGCGTAAAGCCATTGGCGGACAGGGGCATGAAAATTTTGTGCAAACTGTGCGCGGAGCGGGTTACCGTTTCTCAACTCGAGTCTAGTTGATGCTTGATAATCAGTTATTTAGTAAGATTGCCGCTAAACTTAGCGGCTTTTATCTTTGTTTAGTTATCATTGGTTTGATAACGTCTGAGCTGTTCATTGTCCTCTTTGCTGGCACCTTCCTGCTATTCATTTTCAATTTAAAAGAATTTCATAAATTAGTGCTTTGGGTGTGGCAATCGCCGCAGAAAAAACACCAAGGGGCGAATTCCAGTTGGGACAATGTTTATTACGGCGTTGACAACATTCAGCGTGGCAATCGCCGTCGTCGTCGCCAGCTAGTTAACAATCTCGGCGAGTTTCGCCAAGGTGCCGATGCATTACCCGATGGCGTGGTGATGTACAACAATGAAAACAATATTTTGTGGTGTAACAGTCAAGCACGAGCACTGCTCGGTCTAAAATGGCCAACTGACCAAGGACAGCGTCTAGATAACCTAATTCGTTACCCGCAATTTGCCGAATATCTTGCGGCAAGAGAATACAACCAAGCGTTATTAATTCAATCGCCAGCCAATGAAGAAATCTTGCTCGAAAATCGCATTATTTCCTACGGTGAAAATCAATACTTATTGGTATCACGCGATGTTACACGCCTTAATCAACTAGAAGAAATGCGCCGCGAGTTTGTCGCTAATGTTTCCCACGAACTTAAAACGCCACTGACAGTTCTACAAGGTTATTTAGAGTTGTTCGATGACGATGAAAATAGCAACCCGAGTAATAGCAAGGCAGTTCGCGCGATGCGTATGCAAACATCGCGTATGCAGTCGATGGTTGAGCAGTTATTAGCGTTATCTAAGTTAGAATTTTCGAGCATGGCCTCTAAGCACACCAAAGTTAAAATGGTCGAGCAAATGGACATGTTGGAGTCAGATGCGTTAAGCCTGATTGGTGAGCGCGATATGACAATCAATTTCGACATTGAGCAAGATCTCGATGTCTATGGCGACGAAACCCAAATTTACAGTGCTTGTGCCAACCTTGTTACTAATGCAATTCGCTATTGTCCTGATGGCAGTTCTATTTGGGTAACCTGGCATCATCATCCTCATGGCGCGCAGTTTATGGTGCGCGACAACGGGCCGGGCATCGCGCCAATTCACCTCAATCGTTTGACAGAGCGTTTTTATCGTATCGATCAATCGCGATCAAGTGATAGTGGTGGCACAGGATTGGGGCTGGCGATTGTTAAGCACGTGCTGAAGAATCATCAGTCGAATCTCAAAATCAAGAGTACGCTAGGCAAGGGCTGTCGTTTTAGTTTTGTGATCGATAACGATCGTATTGTGTCGTTTATTAATAAAAAACGACAAAATAATGAACCGTCACAAAACCTTCATATTTAAGTCACCTAACTGTCACCTAACTGGTGCAACATAGATTGCGTTAACACATTAATACTAAATAGTTCAAAAATTTAGGACTACATCGGAGTAACAAATGAAATTACTAAAATTAGCGCGTAACATCGGATTTACCCTACTAACTACTGGTGTAGCGGTTTCTGCAAGTGCGTCAACTATCGATAAGAAACTTCCTGAGTACGTAAAAACTCAAGGTGTTTCTGGCAACATGTCTTCAGTTGGTTCTGATACGCTAGCTAACATGATGACATTCTGGGCAGAAGAATTTAAACGTAACTACCCAAATGTAAACATTCAAATTCAAGCTGCTGGTTCTTCTACTGCTCCACCGGCGCTTACTGAAGGTACTTCTCAGTTCGGTCCTATGAGCCGTAAGATGAAAGCACGTGAAATCGAAGCATTCGAAAAGCGTTTTGGTTACAAGCCAACACCAGTTCGCGTAGCTATCGATGCGCTTGCTGTTTTTGCACACAAAGACAACCCACTTGAAGGGTTAACTATCGCCCAAGTTGATAGCATCTTCTCAGTAACTAATAAATGTGGTGGCAAGCCAGTAAACCGTTGGGGCGATTTAGGTCTAACAGGTAGCTGGGCTGGTAAAGACATTCAACTTTACGGTCGTAACTCAGTATCAGGTACTTACGGTTACTTCAAAAAGAAAGCACTGTGTAAAGGTGACTTCAACACTAAAGTAAACGAGCAACCAGGTTCAGCATCTGTAGTACAATCAGTAGCATCTTCAATCAATGCGCTAGGTTATTCAGGCATCGGTTACAAAACATCAAGCGTTAAAGCGATTGCTCTTGCTAAGAAAGGCACTAACTACATCGCTGCAACTAAAGAGAACGCGTTAAACGGTACTTACCCACTTTCTCGTTACCTATACGTTTATGTTAACAAGCACCCAAACAAGCCATTAGCGCCAATGGAGCGTGAGTTCCTAAAAATGGTTCTATCTAAAGCGGGTCAAAAAATTGTTGCTAAAGATGGTTACATCCCACTATCTGCAAAAGTAGCAAACAAAGAACTTAAGAAATTAGGCATCAAACTTTAATAGTTGATATCTAAAAAGAAAGCCGCTCATTGAGCGGCTTTTTTATGTTCACGACTAAATGGATTTAGGAGTTAGAGCGAAGCAGGAGCTAGAGCCGAGGATGAACTGTATCGGGCGGTGCCATGGATGGCAAGGAGCCGACGCACTATAGATGTCAGATGCGCTATAGAGAGAGCCAATCGGGCAACGCATTATGATTCATAGGTTTTCGATAGCAACGGGAGCTTCATGCTGCGACTCTGCTTGAACCACTCGATTGCGGCCTGCTTCTTTGGCCTGATATAGTGCCTTATCGGCGCGACCGATCACCAGTGACTCATCATAATTATCGTCTTCTGAATAAACAGAAACACCACAACTGATAGTGACATCAATGACATGTTCGCCAATGAGAAACGGCGTGCGGGATACATTGTCACAAACCCGTTGATACACGACACGGGCGTCAATTTGGTCAATTGGCGTTACAATGACAAATTCTTCACCACCATAACGACCAATTAAGTCGTAATCACGCAGGGCGTGTTGCATGCGTTTAGTGACTTCTTTGATGACTTCGTCACCGACTAAGTGACCATAGGTGTCGTTGATTTTTTTGAAGTGATCGATATCGCACATGCCAACACACAAGATTTGATCAAGGCGTTCAACGCGTTTGATCTCTCGCGGGATCATTTCCAACACGGCGCGGCGATTAAAAATCCCTGTTAGCGAGTCATTGGTGGCCAATAAGGTGACCTCCGCTAAGGTATCTTTAAGTTTGTTTTGAATTTCAATCATGCGCTTGCCCACTTGCAGGCGAACTTTTAATTCATCGCTATCAAAGGGTTTGGCGATGTAATCATTGGCGCCGCGGGACAATCCTTCAACAATGTCGTTGGGGGACGTGCGAGAGGTTAGTAGCATAACATAAGGAGGGTGTTCGGGATTTTGAGCAATGACTTGCTCACAGACTTCAACGCCATTGCGCTTTGGCATTTCCCAATCTAAAAGCAGTAATGCTGGTGGATTTTCCTGTTGCATGATTTGCCAAGCTTGCTCGCCATCTTCGGCTAACACTACATCATATCCCCATTCTTGGGTGATGGATTGCAACATCATTCGGGAAACTTTACTGTCATCCGCAATTAGTAACTTCACAAATTCTACTCACTGTAAAAAGGTTAACATTCAATCAACGTTGATTAAGAGAAACCGCAGAAAATCCTTTCTAATCCCTTTGCTCATTTTTTATTTAATTAGAAATAATACCTAAAGGGAGAAGAATTACTAGCTCTTTACTCGTAATGAGCGTGAGTCGCTTAGAATATTGTGGAGAGAGAAGAGCAGAATAGCTATATAGGTATAAATATAGCTAATGCGAGAGCCGCATCAATACGGCTCTCGCAGTGAAGATCTAAACCAGTTCGGCTAGCATTTCATCGCTGTAAGGCGTTAACTCATCGCCTTGTCTTACCTTTTCGATATAATCAGGATTAGCGATAAATGGGCGGCCAATTGCCACTAAGTCGAAACGATTATCTTCAATAGCTTGGCTGCCTGTTTCTGCTGTGTAGCCACCTACGCCCATTAATGTTTTGCTGTAATGACGGCGTACAAAGTCAGTGGCATTACCATCGAGATAATCAAATTCCATGCTGTCATCGAATAAGCCTAGGTGCAGATACGCGAGCTGACGTTGCTCTAATTCACCAAGTAAATACTTAAACACATCGCCATCGCGAGCATCGCCTGCCATGTTGAAATAAGCCCCCGGTGAAATGCGCAGTGCTGTTTTATGCCAGCCAATGGCTTCGGCAATGGCATCGACGACTGCTAGTGGAAAACGCGCCATATTTTCTGGTGTTTGGCCATATTCATCATCACGTTTATTAGCATCGTGATGTAAAAACTGATCGATTAAATAACCGTTAGCGCCGTGAATTTCCACGCCATCAAAGCCTGCTTCAATGGCATTTGCTGCGGCTGTTGCATAATCGGCAACAAGCTGAGCAATATCATCTTTAGAGGCTGCTTTGGGAGTGACATAAGTTAAATCGCGCATGCGCGGCACTGTGCCTTCAACAAGTGTTGCGGAAGGTGCTAGCACATCCCCGCCACCAAAAAAGTGTGGGTGAGCGACACGGCCTGTATGCCATAGCTGCGCAAAAATCTTACCGCCCTTGCTGTGCACTGCATCAGTTACTTTCTTCCAACCTGCAATTTGCTCGGCGCTAAATAACCCTGGTGTATTTGGATAACCTTGGCCGTCTGGACGAATGATGGTGGCTTCACTGATAATGAGTCCTGTTTGGGCGCGCTTGGCGTAATAATCGGCCATTGCTTGAGTCGGCACTAGATTATCATCAGCCATACAGCGAGTTAGAGGTGCCATTGCGATACGGTTGCTCAGTTCTAAAGTGTCGTTTAAGGCGAACGATTGAAATAAATTGTCAGTCATTGGTTAACTCTCTTATTTGAATGTTCATTCAAGATAAAGGTTGTTGAACGATCATTCAAGTACTTTTTTGAATAAACGTTCAAATTAACTTACAATAGCGCCTTGAATTATTAGAGATTATTAGAATGCGAACCGCTGAATTTGATAAAGAACAAGTGCTTAGAGCTGCAATTGCCGCTTTTGTTGATAAGGGCTACAACAAGACCAGCATGCAAGATCTAAAAAAAGCGACGGGCTTGCATCCCGGTTCTATTTATTGCGCATTCGAAAATAAAGAAGGACTGCTAATCGCCGCACTTCAGCAGTATAACAAGGATCGCACTGGTGAGTTTTCTGGTTATTTTGACGGCGAGCCAACAATACTTGGTGGATTGAAAAACTATCTGATGCAAACTGTCACTAATTGCACATCAAGTGGACCAGAACGCGTGTGTTTCTCTCAAAAAGCACTCAGTGAACTTACCCAACAAACACCTGCTGTTGAAGCGGTGATTGCTAAAAACATGGCTGATTGGCAGCGTGGTTTTATTGAAGTATTCGAGAAGGCACTGGCAGCAGGTGAAGTCGATAATACCCGCACGCCTACGCAGCGTACTCAAAGTTTAGTTATGGGAATTTATGGCCTGCGTACCTTTGCCCATACTCATCCAACGACAGATATCTTGGAAGAATTAGCACAGCAATTGTTTGAAGACGTGTGCCGTTAAATCCACACGTCGTTTTGCGCGGTAAGTTCTGAGTCGCTGTCGCCAGTGTTAACTACACCGCGCGGCTCAATAATCATGATGTGGCATTCTTTTTCAGCGAAAGGTTGATGCTCAACTCCTTTGGGAACTACAAACATTTCCCCTTCATTTAGTTCAATATCTTTATCGCGCAATCGCATCACCATTGAACCTTTCATGATTACAAAGACTTCATCGGTATCATCGTGGCTATGCCACACAAACTCATCTTTAATTTTGGCTAGTTTAAATTGATAGTCATTCATCTCGGCAATGACTTTAGGTGACCAGTGTTCTGAAAACTTACCAAACTTCTCTTTAAAATTTATCGCTTGAGACATCTCGTTACCTATCCTGTGGGGGAATATGTTTCGCCGTTTCACTAAACTCGGCCATTTGCTGACGCGTATATTTGCTGTGAACACGCGTTGATGATGCTGGTTGATGCGCTAAATTGACGCCATTGCGTCTTGCTAGTGTTGGCCGTATAGGGCGCGGCGTAAAACCACCGCCGCAATTTGGACAGACATTTTGCAGTACGTTATCGACACAATCGCGACAAAAGGTGCACTCGTAACTACAAATCATCGCTTCGGTAGCATTAGCTGCTAAGTCTTTATCGCAACATTCACAGTTGGGCTTAAGTGCTAGCATCGATGATTCCTCTGTTGTTAATTATTTTTGTATACGCTCTTGCAGTCGAGTAAGTTGCTGAGTTAAGACACCATCAACGGCCTTTGACCACATTTTCACATCGCCAATATCACCGTGAACTTTGTAGGTGTAACTAATGGCCGTTGTTTTGTTATCGACAGCTTTAAACTGCCATATGAGCGCACCGCTAGCCGCCAAAGTTTGTAATGGCCCTAAACCGCCGCGCCACACTTGTTGCTTGTTCGGCTGCGCCATCACAATATTCATATGACGTACTATGTTGTTATCCCAACGCTCACAGAAACAACCGCTCTCAATATCTAACGTCATATTCGCCGCTTTGCCAGAATAGGTATGAGAGTCATGCCACCATTGACCAACCTTTAAAAATTGCTGGTAGCTCTGTGACGTATCAGCGCTGACCTTAACGCTATTAGTGATTTCAAAACCGTTAGCGGTTTGCTTGGTAACTTCGGCGTTGCTAGCTAACGATGTAAATAAGAAAATAGTTAGTAAAAATGATCTCATGGCGTGTCTCTGGGTTACGAATGATGTCGTGCAATTGAATTTAAATAACTGAAAAGATTTAAGCAAGTGCTGCAGTAAAGCACTTAAACTCAAATTGCTTAAAGTTCATGGAGTAGTGTGAACGCAATATTATTTATTTCATTATCAAATCACGATATTGCTTCGGCGACACTCCCACTAGCTTTTTAAAGTAACGTC
The DNA here is from genome assembly GCF_022347785.1 of Psychrobium sp. MM17-31. Classification (NCBI taxonomy): domain Bacteria; kingdom Pseudomonadati; phylum Pseudomonadota; class Gammaproteobacteria; order Alteromonadales; family Shewanellaceae; genus Psychrobium; species Psychrobium sp. MM17-31. Next base: position 713,763 of record NZ_JAKRGA010000002.1, on the reverse strand, counting down.
CCATGTGGCTTTGACTCGAAAAGCCGCATTGCAATGCAATGTCGGTTAGATTGGCAGTATTTTCACGAACACGTAATTTCACTTGCTCTATTCTCACGCCTAATAAATACGCTTGTGGCGTTTGCGCGAGGCTGGCTTTAAACATGCGGCAGAAATGATATTCACTTAATTGGGCTAAATCGGCTAATTCTGAGAGATAAATTTGTCGATGATAGTTGGCTTGAATAAAGTCGCACACCAAGGCTACGATCTTAGGTGATAAGCCGCCTTTTACTGTAATTGCTTGTTTAGAAATTCCCATATTTTTTAGCATGGTTACCAAGATAGTGTTGGTCATTTGCTCCATGGCTAAATGGTTGTCATTGCTTTGCCAATCACTCGATGCTATGCAATGGCGAAATAGCGCTTCAGTGGCGGCGTCGCTGGTATAATTTAGCTCAGGAAGCTGCAATTGGCGCGGATCCATATCAAACATCTTCAACGCCAGTTGTTTGAGGTAATCATCACTAAAATACAGATGCATAAACTGTTGAGACTGGCCTAATTGCCATTCACTCTGCGCATCTTTAGGCATTAAGCAAAACTTTCCTGGGCCACCATAAGCGGATGGTGCATCGGTGCGATGTGTATCGTAGCCGCCGGCGAGATACAAACTCAACGTATGTTGTTGTTCGTTGATGTAATAAAGGTGGTCGTGCTGATTTTGATAATGCGCCCATGACAAAGAGTCTGTTAACGAACGTTGTCGAAAACAGATTTTACTGGCAGATTCATCGAAATTTGTTGGCGTCGATTTTTTTGGACTTAGCGATGTAGTATCCATCGCTTTATTACTCATGGTCATGCAAAAATCTTATCATCAAAAAATATTCACGCCATATCACTTTGAGCTATTTCATAAATTAACCGCAAGATTGTGCTAGTTTGGATGAGATTGTGATATTTCCCGCTCCGACATTTCGCGACAATGTGCTTCAGATGATTTTATGGGAAATATTATGTCGGCGTTTTTATATGTATTGATGATTTTTCTGTGGGGCTTATCGTGGATTTCCATCAAATGGCAACACGGTGATGTGCCGATGGAAGTCTCGATTTTTTATCGTTTTATTATTGCGGCATTGGTGATGTTAATCATCGGCAAGTTATGGCGAAAACTTCAACCCGTCACTCGTGTGGACCATTATTATATTGCGCTACAAGGTGTTTGTTTGTTTTGCTGTAACTTCCTCGCGTTTTATAGTGCGACTTTGTATATCCCCAGTGGATTAGTCGCGGTATTAATGGCGACTGCTCCAATTTATAACGCATTGCACAGCCGATTGTTTTACGGCACAACAACCCACGCTAACTTTTGGATTGGCGCATTGTTAGGACTAATTGGCATTAGCTTGTTGTTCGCTGGAGACTTGGCACAAACAAGTTGGTCGAGTGACACTTTAATGGGGTTGGTTTTCTCATTGGTGGGGACTTGGTGTTTTTCGATTGGCAATATGCTGAGTATTCGCAATACCAAACACAATGTTACGCCCTATACGGCCACTTGTTATGCCATGTTTTATGGCTGCGGAGCGCTGTTAATCATCATTTTCGTGCGTGGTTTATCGTTCGAGTTTTCTATGACAACACAATACATCGGTAGCTTAATGTATTTAGCGATTCCTGCTTCGGTGCTTGGTTTCACTTTTTATTTAATCTTGGTTGATAGATTGGGCGCCAGCAACGCTGCTTATATTCTCGTTCTTACGCCGATAGTTGCGCTAAGCGCGTCCGCGATTTTTGAGAGTTATCAGTGGACGACTTATTCAACGCTGGGATTGTTGTTAGTCATTGTGGGCAATGTCTTTATCCAACGTAAAAAGTCATTGCTTCCTTCAATGAAACAACGCCTATCGGTATGAGTGGGGTAGCTTAAGAAAAATCCCCACTCCAAACCCGCAAAGCACGTATTGTGAACACGACAATTGTTAGCGATAAACCAATGGCGATGATAGTAATAACGTAATAGGCAAAGCGTTTAATTCGAATGAAAACGCGCTTAAAGAAACCGAGTGATTTATCGGGTTTAGCGGGAATACTTGGAAAGGTGTGCAAACTCCAAAATACCGAAAATGACCACAAGGCGGTTAAGATGCTGGGAATCAGGTAATAGTCATCGGCGCCTGATTTACCAATTAGCACATAACCCACCATAATTATTGAGGCGAGCATTAGCAGCAAGGCGATGGGTTTAAAGCATCGCAGTGCTATCGCAATTTGTTTGAATCTATCTAACATCTATTCTGCTGCTGGCGTTTTGGCCTGCTCAAACTGTAATTCACATAGACGTTGATACATCGGTGAACTTTCAAGTAGCGATTGATGGTTGCCAACATCGACAATGCGGCCGCCGTCCATTACTACAATTTTATCCGCATGAATGACTGTCGCGAGACGATGGGCGATGATGATGGTTGTGCGATCCGCCATTAGCTCATTAAGCGCGGCTTGAACGTGATATTCACTTTGGGCATCAAGCGCGCTGGTGGCTTCGTCCAGAAGTAGAATGTCGGGATCTTTTAAGATTGCGCGGGCAATGGCAATACGTTGTTTTTGACCGCCGGAAAGTCGCACGCCTTGCTCGCCTAAGAAGCTGCTGTAACCATCGGGTAAATCCGTAATGAATTCATGTGCATGAGCGCGCTTGGCGGCGTTTTCAATTTCTAGCTCGCTAGCTTTGGGATTACCGTAGCCGATGTTGTGGCGCACATCGCTGCTAAATAACACGGGGTGTTGTGGCACCATGCCCATTACGTGGCGCAGGTCTTCTAAGTTGAGTTGTTCGATAGCGGTATCATTAACCATGACTGTGCCGCTTTGCGGATCGTAAAAACGTTGTAGTAATTCAAATAAGGTTGTTTTACCAGCCCCTGATGGGCCAACGAGGGCAACTGTTTCACCGTGGTTAATGGTGAGGTTAATGTCATTTAGCGCTGGAATATCAAGACGTGATGGATAGCTAAAGTTGATGTTTTTTAAGGTAATAGCCGCTTGGCTAACTGACGGAAGTTGTTGCGGCTTAGCTGGTGATTGAATGTCACTTTCTAATGCCAATAATTCGAGCAAGCGTGTTGCAGAGCCTGCGGCGCGTTGCAGTTCGCCGTAGACTTCGGCCACGGTAGCCACAGACATGGCGACCATGATGGCGTAGAAAATAAAGGCGCCTAGCTCACCACCTGTCATCGCGCCAGAAAGCACGTCCATGCCGCCAACCCATAGCATCACGCTGATTGCTGCAAAGGTCAGTAAAATTACCGCTGCAAATAAGAACGAGCGCTGCATAATACGTTTTTTCGCGACTTCAAAAGCTTTCTCAACTTCGCCGCCAAATGCTGCTTGCTCACGAGGCTCGTGATTGTAGCTTTGTACTACTTTGATGTTTTGAATAATTTCACCAGCGTAGGTGCCAATGTCGGCGATAGCATCTTGAGAACTTGACGCAAGATCTCGGACGCGGCGGCCAAAAATCATCATCGGCAGCAGTACTAGCGGTACACAAAGGATCACTATTAGTGACAGCTTTAGGTTGGTAACAAAGAGCATGATCAGGCCGCCAAGCAACATGAACATCGAGCGCAGTGCCATTGAGAACGACGAGCCGATAATCGATTGAAGTAGCGCGGTATCAGTGGTGAGGCGTGACATTAACTCGCCGCTGCGATTCTCTTCAAAGTAGCTCGGATGCAGTTTTATGATTTGATTGAACACGTCGGTACGAATATCGGCGCTCACGCGCTCGCCAATCCACGACATCAAATAGAAACGAAAGAAGGTGCCGAATGCGAGTAGAAATATCATGCCAATCAGCATCAAAATCGTTTGCGTGAGTTGTTCCACTGAGCCTGAAATAAAGCCGCTATCAATCACCATTTTGACCCCTTGTCCAAGCGATAGGCTAATGGTGGCGGTAAATACTAAGAAAAACAGCGCTAGAATAACGTTTCTTTTATACGGCGTAACGAACTTAAAAATAGGCTTGAGGCTTTGATAAGCATTAGCGGTTTTGGGCGTGGATGTTGACTCGGACAAGATGAAACCTACGAACTAATGTGACGATTTGTCACCTTAACAATAGTAGACGGTAAAAAATAGAGGTGAGGTGTTACAAATTCTTTTCCAAATGGCTTGGAATTAGGATGACTGGATTCGTTGGTGCGCTAAATGGTTAGCGCACCGAAGGGGGGAAGACGCGATGTTAACAACCGTACTCGACATCAACCATGATATCGTCGCCGAGATTTTCGATGGCGTCGGTAAGTTCTTCAATGGATGAATGCTCTGGCAGCAGGGCGGTTACATTGGCTCTAAATAACAGCTGGCCCGTGTTTGGCGCACTTTCTAGCTGACTGCCTAATTGCTCGATATTGGCATCGACGCTGTGCAGTGCTTTAGTTACTTCTTGGACGATCCCTTTGCGATCGTTGCCGACAATCGAAATATTGAGTAAGTCTTGTGGCTCGATGTCACCACTGGTTGGGTGACCTTCTTGAATTGTGGTACTGAGATCGTCAAGCTGACCTAGCTCAAGACTAAATTTAGCCAGCTCTAATTCAGGTAATTCCACTTGCACGATCCCGGCAAACTGACCCGCTAAATGGCTCATTGAGCTGCCTAACCAGTTGCCTTGGTGGTCAATAACAACCTGCGCTAATTGATCGACAAGTCCGGCTTTATCTTTTCCGACAAAAGTGATGACAACATTTTTCATAATAATCCTTAATTCTCTAACGGGCTTAGTTCATTAATAAACCTGATAGTCCGCTTTGTCCAGTAAAACCAAGTATTACGGAAAACTCACGAAGAAATGGTGACGAAAAAAGACGGTGTAATATTAGTGTCATATTGACAAAGTAAAATTACGCCAGTTTTTTGGGAATTAGGAAATTTACTTAATGTCACAGTCTGCAGACACATTAACGCGTCAGTCACGCAGCGATTTAGGAGCGAGTGATCCGTTACGCGCTTTTAAAGACAAGTTTGCTCGTTACAGCATAACGATGGGCGGCTTGATGGTGCTTATGACACTGTTAATGATATTTGGTTACTTACTTTACGTCGTTGAGCCAGTGTTTCGCGATGCAAGTATTGAAATTGAGCAACAGCAAAAGATAGAAGCTAACACCAAGGTGGTGGCGACTGGCAGTGATGAGCTCAACGAAATCGCTTATTACTACGACGATAAAGGTCAGCTAACATTCTACCCATTGGTAGAAACCAGCCCTGCCAAAAGCACTGTGGCCTTGCCATTGACACAAGAGCAAGCAATTAGCAGTTATGCATCGGTGAATAGCGACGTCGCTTTTGGTTTAAGTGACGGTAGTCTACTTGTTTCTCAACCGAGCTTTAATTTGTCTTTCACCGATAAAGGTCGTCAGATTTCACCAACGGTTAGATACCCATTAGGTGAAGAGAGCTTAAGCATTGACCCGCAAGCGCAAGCGTTAACTCAGCTTGCTTTCCAGCGTGATGAAGAACAAGTTACTGCAGTTGCACTGACCAAAGATCACCGCTTAGTTATCGCTAGCCTAGTTGCTGAAGAAAACTTTATGACGGAAGAGATTGAGTGGGTTAGCGATGTTAATCAGTTGCAGGGCATTCCGACGTCAATTAACAAGTTACAAATCACTCCTGATCAACGTTTACTGTTCGTATTAAGTGGTAATCAGCTTTACATTTACGACTTGATGGGCGGCAACTTCGATGCGCCGCGTCAAGTGGTTGAAATCAACGAGCCAGGTGCGAAGGTTACCGACATTAGCTTAATGTCTGGTGGTAGCTCAATTCTAGTTGGTAATGACAATGGCATTATTACGCAATGGTTTGAGACTAAATCTGATCGCGGTCGTCGTTTGACGCGTGTACGTGATTTCACTGTCGAAGGCAGCGCTGTAAAGATCAAAGCAGAACCTTATAGAAAGACCTTCGCGGTATTAAACGATAAAGGCGATGTGCGTTTATTCCACTCAACCAGTGAAGCAGACTTATTGGATGAGAAGTTAGTTAGCCCAGCAAGCGCATTGCAATTCTCGCCACGTAACAACGCGCTTATCGTAACGACTAAAGACAGCATCGATTTCTACAACTTGGAAAACGAGCACCCAGAAGTAACTTGGAGCGCGTTGTGGCAAGAAGTTTGGTATGAAGGTTACCCTGAGCCGGATTATGTATGGCAATCAACCTCAGCTAGTGACGACTTTGAGCCAAAGCTTTCGTTAGTTCCAATTTCATTCGGTACTATTAAAGCGGCGCTTTACGCCATGTTATTTGCGGTGCCATTAGCGATTGCTGGTGCAATCTACACCGCGTACTTCATGCCGCCAAGCTTGCGTAAAATCGTTAAGCCAACGGTTGAAACCATGGAAGCGCTACCAACGGTAATCCTAGGTTTCTTAGCGGGCTTATGGTTAGCGCCAATCGTAGAAGCTTACTTACCCTTTGTTTTCTTAATTATCTTTGTGATCCCTGCGACTATCGTATTGTTCGCTTACATTCATCACAAGCTACCGAAGAAATGGCGTAACCGCTTAAACGAAGAATATTCGACGCTGATGCTTATCCCAGTGATCATTATCGCCTCGATGATTTGTTACAGCCTAAGCCCAATGATTGAAGCGCAATTTATGGGCGGCGACGCACGTATGTTCATCAGCAATGAGCTAGGTATCGATTTTGACCAACGTAACGCATTAATCGTTGGTATCGCAATGGGCTTTGCGGTTATTCCTACTATCTTCTCGATTACTGAAGATGCAATCTTCAGTGTGCCACAGCACTTAAGTAACGGCTCATTAGCACTAGGTGCTACGCGCTGGCAAACACTGGTTGGTGTAGTGTTACTGACTGCATCACCGGGCATTTTCTCGGCAGTGATGATGGGACTTGGCCGCGCCGTTGGTGAAACCATGATCGTATTAATGGCAACAGGTAATACGCCAATCATGGATTGGAACATCTTCGAAGGTATGCGTACCTTGTCTGCAAACATCGCGGTTGAAATGCCAGAATCTGAAGTTGGTTCAACGCATTATCGCGTGCTGTTCTTAGCGGCCTTTGTATTGTTTGTTTTCACTTTCTTCTTTAACACAGTTGCGGAGCTGGTTCGTCAGCGTCTGCGCGATAGATATGGTTCGCTGTAATGACTATTGGAACTAATAACGTGATGAATTCTTGGAGAAAAAGCGGCTCGCCAATGATCTGGCTTACCTCAGGTGCGGTAAGTGTTAGCTTAATTGCTGTTGTTGGCTTGTTGATTTTAATCGCATGGCGCGGCCTAGTTTATTTCTGGCCAAGCACTATTTATCAATTTGACGTGGTTAATCCACAAGGTCAGGTAGAAACGGTCATTGGTGAGGTTTATGAAACCGACACCATTCCTGCTCAACGTCTACGTGAAAACGGTCATAACATTCCAGCTGATATTGACGAAGTTGAGTCTAAGTTGGTTAAAACCGGTAACCGTGAGTTTGTTGAGCTCGATTTCCGTTGGTTGTTAACACCGACTATTACTAAGCAACAAGCACTGCCAAACTTAGCGGTATTTGAGCGTAATAAAAACGGTAATTTCTACGGTACTATTAGCAGCATTACCCTTGAGGGCAAAAAGCACACGGGTAGTATGGAAGAGCTAGTGGCAACACTAGACACTGCACTAGAGCGTGTTGAAATGCTACAAGAGCAAGCTGATGAGTTGCAATCAAGCAAGATCAACAGTATCAACTACAAGCTAGAAAAGATTCGTCTACAACAGCGCCGTTATGAGATCGACAATGCACTAACGCCAGATCGTTTAGCTGATTTAGATGCGCAGCGCAAAGCGCTTAACGATGAATACCTTGTTCACGAAACTGAGTTATTTAAGCTACGCGGCGAGATGACTCGTGACTTTGTTACTGTTAAAGATATGCGCGGTGAGCTTGTTGACATTAACTTAAGCTACCTACTTGGTTTCACTTTGCCAAACCAAATGAGCGTGTTCTCGAAGTTTGGTCATTGGCTAATGAATATCGGTAGCTTCGTAATGGACGACCCACGTGAAGCAAATACTGAGGGTGGTGTTTTCCCAGCAATCTTCGGTACCATTTTCATGGTATTGTTAATGGCTGTTATCGTGACGCCATTTGGCGTAGTTGCAGCTATTTACCTCCACGAATATGCGAAGAAAAACGTGGTAACTAAGTTCATTCGCGTTGCGGTGATCAATCTTGCAGGCGTACCTTCGGTGGTATATGGCGTATTTGGTTTAGGCTTCTTCGTTTACATTTTAGGTGGCAGCATCGATGAGCTGTTCTACCCAGAAGCGGCACCAGCGCCAGTATTTGGTAGTCCAGGTGTAATGTGGTCGGCACTAACGCTAGCTATTTTAACCCTGCCAGTGGTTATCGTATCAACCGAAGAAGGTTTATCGCGTATTCCGATTTCATTGCGCCAGGGCAGTTTGGCACTGGGTGCGACTAAGGCGGAAACTTTATGGAAAGTTATTATTCCAATGGCCAGTCCGGCGATTATGACGGGCCTTATTCTCGCTGTTGCTCGTGCGGCAGGTGAGGTGGCACCACTAATGCTGGTTGGTGTAGTGAAGATGGCGCCGACGTTACCTGTTGATGGTAACTTCCCATTCTTCCACTTAGATAGAAAATTCATGCATCTAGGTTTCCATATCTACGATGTGGGCTTCCAAAGCCCGAACGTTGAAGCGGCACGCCCATTGGTATTTGCTTCATCATTATTATTAGTAACCGTAATTGTTGGTTTGAATATGGCGGCTATTCGCATTCGAAACTTGTTACGTGAAAAATACCGTTCATTAGAACACTAGTGAATAAGCAAATTTTAGGCAGGATAGAATTAAATGATTAATCTTGAACCAACAGATGCAACGCAAAACCAAGTGTTGGATTTAGCAAACTTAACCGACGAGCAAACTGCTTTTTCGATTGAAAACCTTGATTTGTTTTACGGTGAAAAACAAGCGCTGAAAAATGTTTCTATGCGTATTCCAAAAGGTCAGGTAACGGCGTTTATCGGCCCATCTGGTTGTGGTAAATCAACCTTATTACGCTGTATGAATCGCATGAATGATTTGATTGATAACTGTAATATCACCGGTGAAATCAAGTTAGAGCAGCAAAACATCTTTGATCGCAATGTCGATGTTGCTACCTTGCGTCGCCGCGTTGGCATGGTATTCCAACGTCCAAACCCGTTCCCTAAATCAATTTACGAGAACGTGGTTTATGGCTTGCGCTTACAAGGCGTGAAAGATCGCCGTGTATTAGACAAAGCTGTTGAAGATTCACTACGTGGCGCTGCATTGTGGGATGAAGTGAAAGATCGTCTGCACGATAACGCATTAGGTTTATCGGGTGGTCAGCAACAACGTTTAGTTATTGCTCGCGCAATTGCGATTGAGCCAGAAGTATTACTGCTTGATGAGCCAACGTCGGCACTTGATCCTATCTCGACACTAGTTATCGAAGAATTGATCACCGAACTTAAGAAGAAATTCACGGTAGTTATTGTAACTCATAACATGCAACAAGCGGCACGTGTTTCTGATAACACAGCGTTTATGTACATGGGTGAGTTGATTGAATACAGCGATACGAATACGCTGTTTACCACACCATCGAAGAAACAAACTGAAGATTACATTACCGGTCGTTACGGTTAATAGGATATGACAATGGATAACGTTAATTTAAAACGCCATATTTCTGGCCAGTTTAACAGCGAATTAGAGAGTATTCGTAATCACGTGCTGTTAATGGGCGGCTTGGTTGAAAAGCAACTTACTGATGCTATTACTGCCATCAGCTCAATGGATGTGAGTCTTGCGGAAGAAGTGCTAAATAACGATCGCAAGGTTAACACTTATGAAGTAACCATCGACGAAGAATGTACGCGTATTATCGCTAAGCGCCAACCAGCGGCGGGTGATTTACGCCTTATCTTCGCTATTTCTAAGACGGTAACTGACTTAGAGCGCATTGGTGATAGCGCGAAAATGCTTGCCAACGTTGCGTTAGAGAAAAAAGCAGCCAACCAAGGTGGTTTATTGGTGAGCTTAGAAAATCTAGGCCGTCAATGCGTCACTATGTTGCACGATGTACTCGATTGTTTCGCGCGTATGGATGTTGACACAGCATTTGAAATTCACCGTACCGACAACCTGATTGATGCGCAATATGAAAGTCTAATGCGTGAGTTAATGACTTACATGATGGAAGATCCTCGTGCGATCCCATCAATCATGGAAGTTATGTGGGCTGCCCGTGCGCTAGAGCGTGTTGGCGATCGCGCGCAGAACATCACTGAATATGTCATTTACTTCATCAAGGGTAAAGACATTCGTCACCTTGACGATGAAGAGATTGCGCAGCTTCGCTAGTTCTTATTTTAAATAAACAGTTCCTTCATTTGAGCGTTTGGTTATAAATCAAGCGCTCAACAATGCTTTTTTATCGATCCTTGACTACGCTTAGTAGCATCGCAATTTGTGGTGTGAGGCTTAACTAAGTATGAATGTGCTAGCGAAATTAGGATGGATTAAAGAAAAAAAGCCGTTCTTCGCATTATTCGTGCTTCTTCTTGCCGCATTCATTGTCATTTCTGTATATTTCAATCACCTTCATAAAAAGCTTATTGAAGGCAATGCTATCGAAAGCGCCCAACGTTATGCCGAAGTTCTCACCGAGTTTCGCAGTCTATACACCTCGCAAGTCGTATCTCGTTTAGCAAATTCATCCATTGAAATTAGTCACGACTACAACAAACATCACCAAGCTATTCCATTGCCAGCCACTTTAACTATGTTGTTAGGGGAGTCAGTAAATAACAACCATAAAGACGTTAGCATTAAGCTATACAGCCCTTATCCGTTTCCGTGGCGAAAAAGAGATGGTGGGCTAACAGATAAGTTTGCCCATAAGGCTTGGAATGAGCTGTCGATTAGTGACAATGAAATTGTTACAGAAATCACTCAGCTGAATGGTGTCCCACATATCCGACTCGCGATGGCCGATTCGATGCGCCTAGAATGCGTAGATTGTCACAATACGCACCCTCAGTCTCCCAAAACAGATTGGAAAGTTGGTCAATTACGCGGTGTGCTCGAAGTTACTCTGCCGATGGAGCGTAGCTTAGCATCGGCAGATTCAATTTTTCGCAGCATGACTATTCTCGGGGCCGGACTATTACTGACTGCTCTATTTGGTGGTAGTTATTTGATAATGTTGCAAAGTCGCCATCAAATCGAAAAACTTAAGAATGATGAGTTATTGCACCAGTATAAAGAATCGCAAAAAATGGCGGAATTAGGTGCTATGGTTGCCGCGACGACTCATGAAGTGGCTACTCCTTTAGGCAATATAAATCTCGCACTTGATCATCACTTGCTCAGTACAGAGAGTATTATTAAAGCGATGACGACAAATACCCTTAAACAATCACAGCTGAAGGGCTACCTCGACGACTCTCAAAGTACCATTAGCATGTGCTTGTCTAATAACTCACGTGCCAGCAAATTAATTACCAGCTTTAAACACATCGCGGTTAATCAGTGTAATCAGGAACAACTGACCATTAATCTCGCCGATTATGTCAATGATATTTTGTTAACGAATAAACCGACAATCAAACAGTATCAACATGAAATAGTAGCCAATATTGCTCGCGATATTGAAGTCACTTGTTACGCAGGCGCATTAGCTCAAGTGCTAACTAATTTAATTAATAACGCGCTAATTCACGCATTTGAGAATAGAGGTGGTGGAACTATTAGTATTACTGCATGGACTGAAGAAACACAGTTATATATTGAGGTATCTGACAATGGCCTTGGCATGTCACCTGAGCAGCAAGCTAAAATCTTCGAGCCCTATTTCACCACTAAGCTAGGTCAAGGAGGTTCAGGATTAGGGCTATCGATTTGTAAAGAAATAGCCGAGCAGGATCTACAAGGTAGTATTAGCGTCAGTAGTGAACCAGATCGAGGTTCAACTTTTACTTTAGCCGTTAGCTTGTCAGCTAATTCCGAGTGATTTTAACCAGCCGTATATCACTTTCGACAAGGTTTGCTCTTCGCTATACGTCGGTTTTAGGTGCTGACGATAGCGACTCTGTTTAGCTTTGATGCTCAATTGCTTGCGAAGCTTCATCTGCTCTTCAATTTGTGTATCCCACAAGTGGTAAATATCAAATAGCGGCATTTTCAGCTGAACTAGCTGCTGCGATAACTGTTTCATCGTCGCTGGATACATAGTCGCTTGATTTTCGTTCATTGCCACGTTGGCATCGATGACCACAACGGCGCGTAATGGGCGCAAGTGTTGTTGAATCAGTGCATTGGTGAGATAAGCAACCTGACGACCTTGAATAACCAAAATAACTTCTTTGCTACTCATAGCGCCTAATTTATGTGCGCTATTGATGCGTTCAACAAGCTCTTGTACGTACGGCGTTGCGTTTAGCTCTGTTGCTTCAACCAATCCTGTCGCCTCAATCATAGTATCAGAAGCAGTCTCTTCAGAGGTTTTACTTTCTGCACTGTTAGCTACGCCTTCATTCGCTTCATTTTTTGGTGTCGAGGGGGCAAATAAGTCGAGACTAGGGGCGTTGATAGTGATTGAAGAATAACCGTATTGGGTGATGCTAGTTCGCAATGGCTCGATATCGAGACTGTAATTAATTGGCGCAGATAAATCGCTGACGAAAATGGCGACGCCGCGATGTTTAGCGGCAAGATAATCGCGTTTTAGTGCCAAAAACTTGCCGCTTTCAGTAGTGAGCCAAGTGACTTCATCGCTAGGTAACATTGTCGCTAGTTGCTCTTGTGGCGACAACATCGCAGGTTTAGGTGTTTCTTTCGCAGTTGCTGCGGCAGGTGTGCTAACGGTGGCATAACAGGGAATTAGCGTCATCGACGCTATGAGCAATAAGCAAGTTGTTTTGATGTTACTCGTCATATTACGCCACATAGTTAATCCTTTGGTATTTAGTACATATACGTTTAATCCAGCATAAGGCAAAGGCTGTGCCATTAAAATGGGCAAGGTGCGGTAAATGTCATTGGTTCATTGGTTATCGGATGATTGATGCTTAGCGATTGAGCGTGTAAACAAAGCCTTGGTGCCATTGGGTGTGCCACAGGTTTGCCATAGAATCTATCACCTAAAATTGGATGGCCTAGTTGTTGCATATGCACACGTAATTGATGCGAGCGTCCGGTAACAGGTGTTAGTTCAACCAAACTCGACTCAGTTTGTTGCTCAAGCACGCGATAATGGGTTAGAGATGGTTTGCCTACCTCAAAATCAACCATTTGCAGGGGACGATTCGGCCAATCGCAAATGAGTGGTAAATCTACCGAGCCTGATTGCTCAGATGGGTGGCCAAGGACTTTGGCCAAGTATGTTTTTTGAGTGGTACGCTGTTGAAACTGACGGGAAATACCGCTTTGTGCAGCTTTGTTGAGTGCAAACAGCATAATACCTGAGGTATCCATGTCGAGGCGATGGACGATTAGCGCCGTAGGTAATACGCTCATTAGCCGCAGTGTAACACTATCGCGATGGATAATTTCTCGACCGGGCACCGATAGTAATCCGCTAGGTTTGTTGACTACGGCAATGTCGTTATCGCGATAAACAATATCAAGCCACGGTGTGGTCGGTGGGTTGTAAACAAAAGCCACGAGATTATCCTGTTGGGTAATAAAGGGCGCTATTGTATATCCTTAAATGGCAAGCTGAAATAATTTAGATCGAGAATGTGTGGTGTGCTTGTCAAGATATGGTGTAATTATCGACTATAGGAGATAGCACACCAGATACTTTTCTTATATGAAATACGTCCGTGTATTTCACCCTGCGGGTAGTCTGACGACTATTCAAATTTGTTCCAAACAAATTTGTGCGTCGTCACTAGAATGTCTGGAACATTTTAGGACTGCGTTAGCTGGTCGCGAAGCGATCAGTCTCAGGACGAGACTTACTAAGAAAAGTATCCAAAAGAAAGGCGACCCGATGTTTTATCGCTTTATCTTAAATAACAAATTGCCTATTCAATAACGTATTTGATCCGCATCCCTGCGGCAAATACTAAAAAATCTTCCCTGATTTTTTTATTGGTCAATTTATCATTTAAGGCGATAAAAAACGGGGAGAATTCGCGCTGTTGAATTCTTAAGTTATTTTATACATAGACATTGCACGATGGATAAGTGATTTACAAAATAAATAATATGTTTTCGGCCAACATTTGTGATGAAATAGCCGGACATAGGGAGTGATGAGAGTTGATGATGAAAAAGTTACTAATATCTTTGTTAATTGGTGGTGCAGCCATGGCTAGCTTATTACCAGTAAAGTCTGTGCTGGCAGCGGAAGAAGAAGGGGTGATTCAACTTTATACGCAGCGTGAGCTGTTGGCGATGATTGCTAAAAATACCCACTTGCAGCAAGTGCGCAAAGATGACTGTCAGCTGGTGGAGGATATTAAAGCTCGTGCCGAAATCGTAAAACTACCAAGTTATCAATTTCTCTATGGTGATATGTTGGCCTACGGCGTTTGTGTGCCGCGCGATGCTAACTATGGTGTTTATATGATGGAGCAGGCGGCGCATCAGGGACTTGTAGAGGCGATTGAGCAATTAGGCCGTTACTATCACATCGGTAAATTTTTCCAAAAAGATCTCAAACGCGCTCTGCGTTATCTCACCGAAGCTGCCAGTTTAGGAAATCTCAAGGCGCAATTTCGCTTAGTTGAAATTCTCGCAGATGAACAAGGGAGTCCGCGTGATTATGAAAACGCTTACCACTGGCTTTATAACTCCATAATAGCCGATGATGAAAAACGACTCGAAGCTGAGCAGTTGCTAGCCAAGCTTGCCCGTTTAATGCCAGAACGAGTGGTGCGCAGGGCACAGCGCCCATTGTTAAAATAGGTAATTTTCAGTAGTGACTCATAAACGCGTTGCTTTCGCGCTACTTCTTTTTCTTATCGCGATATTTGCTGGATATATCGATTACTATCATCAAATGTTGGAAAACTTAACTGACATCTTGGCCAATGGCGGCGGGCGCGTTGCGTTTGCGTTGATAATATGTGCTAGTGGTATTTTGATGATTGCTTATCCCAAGGCCTTCAATATTAAATATTCGCCGCGCTTTTCGCAGACAACAGAAACCATTATGACGCCGAAGCTGTGGCGGGTCATTGGTTATATACTTACCTTGATCTTATTTGGCTTGTTTGAAGTGATTAAAAACCCATAGTTAATTGAATTTACGATGGTCTACTGCTTAAATGAGTGGGTTGTATAAAGGATCATTTGTAGTTAGGACTATGCGTAGAAACTCAAGAACTTCTCAGTTACAAAGCGGCTTTACCTTAATTGAGCTTATCGTGGTGATTATTATTCTCGGGATATTAGCCATTACCGCAGCGCCCAGGTTTATTGATGTTTCTAAAGAAGCGCGTGTTGCGACGCTTAACGGCTTAGCGGGAACCTTTCGCTCAAGCGCTCAAATGATTCATGCAAAAGCGCAGATTTCAAATATTGCTAATGCTACGACCTATACCGATTTAGATTACAACGGCACATTGATTCGCACACGCTATGGCTACTTTGCTTATGATCCTGTACCTGCTAGAGCTGTTGCAGACTTTGAGGCAATCCTCGACGTAGAGATACCACAAGACTGGGACTTCACCTATGAACCCGGTGTAGTTGGTGGGCAAAGTGCAAAGCGCAGCCGTACTGCACCAACAGGTTTAAACACCATTACCGATCCACGGGTTATTAATCAAATCAGCCGTTGTTACGTGGAATACATTTTACCAACGGCTGTTGGTGAGGATCCTGTATTTAATATCAATACCGACTGTTAACGTTATTAGTTAACAACAAAGGTCTTATCGCCAATTTGCTGTGAATCATTTTCCCATACCACGAATCTTGGGTTGTTAATGTCATCGAGATACCAAATCGCCATCACCAGTTGTTGGTTTTCGGCGGCGACATTCACAACGCCTGAATAGTCGCTATTTGTCGCTGTGCGCATGAGGCAGCTGTTGTAATCAACCTCGATACTCTCTTGCGTTTGCGTAAAGTCACTACACAATGACAAATAAACGTTGCGTGCTTCTCGTGCTTTGTAGTTTACCGTTAGCTGATACTCTTGGTTTAAATTAAAGTCGCGATTAGCAATGAGCTCAGCTGTTGTTTCGTATGTCGCATTGGGATCTGCGACGGGCGCTGGCACTGCTGTTGGCGTCGGAGTCGGCGTTGGCGCTGGGGTAGAGGTCGGCGTAGGCGTCGGTGTTGTGCTCGCAGGCGCTGGCGTTGCTTGGCTACTGTCACTGCCACCGCCTCCACCTCCACCGCAGGCTATTAATGCGAAACTAGTCATTGAAATTAGGCTTAATGTTTTGATCTTCATGCTGTTCTCCTCGTCCCTCTATTGGCTGTTTTCGATGGGAAATTCAGTTCGTTATTCTTTGAATACGTTTTTGGTGGTGGCTTTTTCTGCTTTATACCAATCTAGATTCGACTGACCTGAACTACTTACAAATCCATGGAAGTCTGGGTAGGCGAACTTAATGTCCATGTATTCAATAGGGTGTTCCCATTCATATGGCACATTTATCGCCCACGGCATGCCATTGGCATTGATGAAGTATTGTTGATTGTCTGCATCCGATGCATCATCGCCACGGCCGAAGAAGTTCGCTTGGAAGGCTTCTGTTGGGGCTTGGTTTTTCAAATGAACTTCAAAACGTCTGTTTGGGGCTTCACCAAAGATGTAACTACGTTGAAAGCCTTGCGCAGCGAAGATAAAGGGATCGTAAGGGAAAGCCGCAACCTCTGCTTTATCTTTATTGGCTTGCATCGGAACTTCTAACTCGAAGGTCATTTGAATATTCGATCCACAACCGGGTTCAGTGCGGTAGTATTTGCAGTTTTCTCCAGCGGTAACATAGTTGGCAAGATCATCGGCAATAATGAAAATAGCTTCATTGCGACCCTCTTCTAGCGGCGATGTCTGTTGGGCTACACCATTGATTTTGTAGCTCAAACGGCTTGTGTCGACTTCACTGCGTAATAAGCCTGGCAGTCTGAAGGCGAAACCGTTGTGATATGACGCACCTGTTGCCATCACTTTGCCTGATATTTTGACGCGCATGAGATTGTTATCGACGGCATAAGATGCCAGATTGTATTGCACTACTACGTCGTTCATGTCGTAGTCGCCCATTAGTGGCCAGTTATCTTCAAAAGCCAAAGTTGCCCAACCGTTTTCAGACGGGTAGTGCGTTGCAATAACATTTTGCTCAGCGATATTAATGGCATAATCTTCCACCTCGCCATCAGCTGCGCCGCCGATTGGTGATAGTCCCGTTTGCGAGCTGATTCTAAATCTCGCCCAACTTGAGCCAGCAACACTCCATGTTGGAACGTCATAGGCAAGGTTGTTAGTGCCTGCATTAACGGCTAGATCAGTAAAGATTTGCTCATCGTCATCAAAGGCGCCATTTTTGTCAAAATCGATCCATGCGCTGAGCAAGCCAGATGATGATGCGTCGACACTAACAATGGCCGTTTTACCAGCTTCGATGCCAGTGACAAAAGCAACACCGTCGTTGTCATCGATATCGGTGCCATTGCTAGCATAGGCGTTTGGCTCAGCTAGCACTGTGTCGCCTAAATATAATTCACCCGCTTCAATCTCATGGCGTGCGCCATTGTTGTTAATACTGGTGCCGTAATAATCCGGCGCACGGCCAAAGTCTGTTGTAGATGCTTCAACAGAGACAATAGGTGCTAGGGCACAACGTGCACCATCATTGTTGCTCGACGCTGGACCTTGGGCGAAAAACTCTGCAACTGGATAATCCCAATTGGTATTGATGCGAAAGATTTTGCCATCGTTATTGCGGCTGATATAGAGATTGCCTGTGACATCGAAATAAACCGCGCCAAAGGTACCAGATTGGCCAACATTACTCAGTTTTTCGCTAGTACCATTTTCAACATCGATCTGCCATAAGTTACCCCAGCGATCGACGGCGTAGGCACTGCCATTCGTTGGATGAAATGCCATGTCGTAAATGGCGAGGTTTAATGTTGAACCATTAACAACGCGCTCTAACTGCATGTAATTACTATCAGCCGCATCGAGTGACATACGGTAAAGGCCGTAATTTGAGCCGGGGCGATAGAGATAATAGGTATTCTCTTCTAGTGAAATATCACCGATGTAAAAACCTCTATTTGGCATACCTGTCATGGTCATCGGTGTTACTTGGTAGTTTGAGTCGATACGCACTACTGAGTTGTAATAGTAGTTGTAAGCATAGAGATATTGATCGTGAAAATTAAATGCCAGCGCATTCATTTTCTGTTGACCCCAGTCGTTAGGAGAGAGTTTTTCATAGAATCCTGTTGCTAGCTTGACGCCGTATAGATTGGCAATTTTATCTTGAATTAGAAAGGCCTCTGTCGGACATTCGGTGAATGGCTGCGCGTTGGCTTTAGCGTAGCATTGAGCACCTATTGCTACGCACAGGGTTAGGGTACTAATCGCGAATTTCTTATTTGAATTTAACATGGGCTGCCATTCCTCATCGAAAAGTTGAAATGATGCTTAGTAATAGCAGTCGTCGTGCCAATAAAAATAAGTGTTAACATTCAATTGTTTACGTTATTTTGTTGATTGGTGATTAAATCTGTTTTGCATTTTGAAAATGCGAAATGAAAATATTTAGGAGTCTGTTATGAAATTTATGTGAAACGTCGTTTCATTTTTAGGCAGTTGTCGTTATATCTGTTATACTGCCGCCGAATTTTAAAATAATGACGAAACTGAATGACAAAAAACTTTACTGCCGATCAAGATCCACATTTTGAACGGGAACAACAAAAATACGAAAACCCTATCGCCAGCCGCGAACTTATCCTAGAACTACTCAAGAATTCTGACGCTCCCCTCAAACGAGAACAAATCGCCGAAGCTTTTAATATTACTGATGAAGATTCATTAGAAGGATTGCGCCGTCGTTTGCGCGCAATGGAGCGCGATGGACAAGCTGTTTATATTCGCAATGGCAGCTACGGCCTGCCTGAGCGCATGGATTTATTGCGTGGCAAGATCATTGGTCACCGCGATGGTTTTGGTTTTTTCCGCCCAGATGATGGCGGTAAAGACTTATTTGTCGATCAAAAGCAAATGCATACCGTATTTCACGGCGATACCGTGCTAGCCCAGCACAGTAGCTTTGGCCGTGGCAAGCGCGATGCGCGTATTGTGCGCGTGGTTGAGTTTGGTAAAACGGAATACGTTGGCCGATTCTTTGTCGATGGTGATATTTGCTTTGTCGTGCCTGATGAAGCGCGCATTGCCCAAGATATCATTATTCCAAATGATCAGATTAACGGCGCTCGCAATGGCCAAGTTGTGTTAGTGAGTATTACTAAGCGACCAACGCGTCACCAAAGCCCACTAGGCGTTGTTACCCAAATCATGGGTGATGAAATGGATCCAGGGATGGAAATCGAAATTGCGCTGCGTAATCACGATCTTCCACATGAATTTTCACAAGCCGTGCTCGATGAAATTGCTGGCTTATCAGAAGAAGTACCCGAAGAAGCTAAGCTCAACCGCGTCGATTTACGCGATTTACCACTAGTCACCATCGATGGCGAAGACGCTCGTGATTTCGATGACGCAGTTTACTGTGAGCGCAAAAAAAGTGGTGGTTGGCGTTTATGGGTCGCTATTGCCGATGTGAGTAGCTATGTTGCCAAAAATAGCGCCTTAGATAACGAAGCCTTTGATCGTGGTAACTCAGTGTATTTCCCGGGTAATGTAATTCCAATGCTGCCGGAAGTGTTATCAAACGGTTTGTGTTCACTTAATCCGCACGTTGATCGCCTATGTATGGTGTGTGAAATGACGATAAGTGAAGCGGGTAACCTGTCTGGTCACAAATTCTATCCAGCGGTAATGAATTCACATGCCCGTTTTACCTACACTAAGGTTGCTGCCATTCTCGATGGCGATGAAGCGCTACGGGAGGAGTACAAAGAGCGCGTGCCAGAGTTAGAAGAGTTACACCGCCTGTATAGTGCGTTAAATGCTCGTCGATTAGAGCGTGGAGCCATTGCCTTTGAAAGCAGTGAAACTCAGTTTATTTTCGATGACAATCGCAAGATCGAATCTATCGTGCCCTTAGTGCGTAACGACGCGCATAAGATGATTGAAGAATGCATGATCTTAGCCAATGTTGCTTCTGCAAAGTTTGTTGAAAAGCATCAAGGCAATGCATTATTCCGTGTTCACGACACACCAGGTGACGAAAAGTTGATGAACTTCCGCGCTTTCCTCGGTGAGCTCGGGTTAGAATTAGGCGGTGGTAACAAACCACAGCCAAAAGATTATGCAGCACTGCTTGATAGTGTTAAAGATCGTCCAGACAGCGAGCTAATTCAAATCATGTTGCTGCGCTCGATGAGACAGGCGGTTTACGCACCAGATAACGATGGTCATTTTGGTTTGGCGTTGACTAACTACAGTCATTTTACCTCACCAATTCGTCGTTACCCTGATTTGATTTTGCATCGCACCATCAAATCAATCTTGGTGAAAAACAAGCAGCTGACTAAGGCTCATGGCCAGCAGATTGGCGCCTATGTTTACGACGATGACGAGATGTCTGGCTTGGGTGAACACTGCTCAATGACTGAGCGCCGCGCCGATGATGCAACGCGTGATGTGAACGACTGGCTCAAGTGTGAATACATGCTAGAGCACATTGGCGATAGCTTTGAAGGCACTATCAGCACAGTAACCAGCTTTGGCTGTTTTGTGCGTCTTGACGATATTAATATCGAAGGTTTGCTACACATTAGCGCCTTGCCTGAGGATTATTACCACTTTGATCAAGTGAAAGCGCGTTTGGTAGCAGAGCATTCAAATACCACTTATCACATGGGAGATCGCATTGCTGTGAAAGTGGCGTCGGTTAACCTTGATGAAAAGAAAATCGATTTAGTCGTTGCCGATTTTAAGCTAAAGCAACGTCGTAAAACACGTGGTGCTAGCAAAGCTGGTGGCCCAGCTAAGTCGTCTGCGGTTAATAAACGCAGCAGCGGTAAAAAAGCTGAGTCGAAGAGCACTGCTAAAAAAGCCACTAAATCGACGGGGGCTAAAAAGTCCGCTGCTAAGCCAGCGAAGAAAAGCGCTGGCAAAAAAGCTGCAACCAAGAAAACAACTTCTCGCGCTGGTAAAAATGCCCGCGCTAAAGCGAAAAAGAAATAGAGTACGATCCACCAATGAGTAAACACGATTTATTGTTCGGCCTTCACAGTATCGAAGCCGTATTAAACAACGAACCTGAGCGCATTTTAGAAATCTTCGCCTTAAAAGGTCGCGATGATGAGCGTATGAACCGCGTAATTGGTTTGGCGCGTCAGTATGGCGTGAGTGTCTCTTTTGTCGGTAAAAAGGCACTTGAAGATCGCGCTCGTGGTGAGTCTCACCAAGGCATTATGGCTAATGCTCGCGCTGCTCGCGTAAAAACAGAAGCTGACCTAGATGCCATTATTGAAGCGAACGAACAGCCGTTTTTATTGATCCTCGATGGCGTAACCGATCCGCATAATCTCGGTGCTTGTATTCGTAGCGCCGATGCTGCTGGTGTACACGCGGTTATCGTGCCTAAAGACAATGCTGCATCACTAACACCTGTGGTACGCAAAGTTGCCTGTGGTGCTGCTGAAACTATGCCGCTAATTCAAGTGACCAACCTTGCTCGCACCATGCGTGACATTCAAGCGCGTGGTATCTGGATTTACGGTACAGCAGGCGAGGCGAGTCAGCCGTTATTCGATACTAAGTTAACCGGTCCTATTGCCGTTGTGATGGGCGCCGAAGGTAGCGGCATGCGCCGCCTAACACGCGAACATTGTGATAGCTTGGTGTCATTGCCGATGGCGGGCAGTGTTTCAAGCCTTAACGTCTCGGTAACTACGGGTATTTGTTTATTCGAAGTGGTGCGTCAGCGCGGTTTGTAATAGATTTTGCAGCACTGGCTTTAAAAGGTTCGCTCATTGCGAACCTTTTTTGTTTGCGATCAATATTGTTTCTCCGTGCATCTATTATTGTCTTCAGTAGACCTATGCTTGGAGAACAATCATGTATTCACTTGCGCTACTTCTACACATTCTAGCTGCAACAATTTGGACTGGCGGCCACTTAGTGTTAGCAACAACCATTTTGCCACGCGCGCTAAAAACCAAGGATGTTGAGTATTTAAGAACCTTTGAACAAGGTTATGAAAAAATAGGTATTCCAGCGCTTGTTATTCAAGTCACCACGGGTTTTTATATGGCGTTTTCTCTGTTACCCGATCACAGTCAGTGGTTAGATTGGAGCAATCCAGTGGCTAAGATAATCAGTCTCAAACTCGGCTTATTGCTACTCACAGCGATGTTAGCTGTCGATGCAAGGCTGCGTATTATCCCCAAATTATCTGCTGACAATATTATTGCGCTGGCATGGCATATTATTCCGGTCACTATTACCTCGGTTTTGTTTGTTTTTGTCGGTGTATCGATGAAAACAGGCTGGTTGTCGTAACTAAACTTGCAGCTTCGGTCACAGCTTTGTTTATTATGTGGTTAATTGTGGTTTAGTCATTGCTCTGACTGGTCAATTAATCTATAATTCGCGTCCAAATTCGGCTATCCATATTTTCTTGCCCTCATACTGGTCTAGCCGAGCCAAGTACGGGCTACTAAACCGTAAGGAAATATAAATGCGTCATTACGAAATCGTATTTATGGTTCACCCTGATCAGAGTGAACAAGTACCTGCAATGATTGAGCGTTACACTGCTTCTATCAAAGATTCTGGTGGTGAGATTCACCGTCTAGAAGATTGGGGCCGTCGTCAATTAGCATACCCAATCGAAAAACTACACAAAGCACACTACGTTCTTATGAACGTTGAAGCTGGTCAAGAAGTAATGGATGAGCTAGAAAGCACTTTCCGTTACAACGACGCAGTTATCCGTAGCTTAGTTCTACGTACTAAAGGTGCTATCACTGAAGCTTCTGACATTGCTAAAGCAAAAGAAGAGCGTCGTGAAACTAAACGTCGTGAAGCTCCGGCTAGCGATGAAGCAACTGCAGAGCAACCTGCTGCCGAGTAATTTGAATCTTGTTGGCTGAAAACTCAACCGTGTTGACAGGTACCTTGTGTACTAGTCCTCGCAAGAAAGTCAGCCCCGCGGGTATTCCTCACACCTATATCGTGATGGACCACCGTTCGCAACAAGTTGAAGCTGGTTTCCCTCGGGGAATTTATTGCCGAATGACTGTTGTGATTAGCGGAAAAGAAAATCAAATTACCAGCAATAAGTTGGTTAAGGGCAGTAATATTAAGGCAAGAGGGTATCTTGTCTGGCATCAAGGCCGAAATGGTCAGCCCAAAATAGTATTACATGCTCATTCGATTGAATTGATGAATTAGGAGAAATCTCCATGGCACGTTTTTTTAGACGTCGTAAGTTCTGTCGCTTCACCGCTGAAGGTGTAGCACAAATTGACTACAAAGATATCGCTACTTTGAAAAACTACATCACTGAAAGTGGTAAAATTGTACCAAGTCGTATTACTGGTACTCGCGCTAAATACCAGCGTCAGCTTGCTGTTGCAATCAAGCGCGCTCGTTACCTAGCTTTACTTCCATACACAGACTTACATCAGTAAGCCGGTTATTGAAATTTTAGGAGAAAGGTAATGCAAGTTATTTTACTAGATAAAATTGCTAAGCTTGGTGAGTTAGGTGACACAGTATCAGTTAAGTCTGGTTTCGCACGTAACTACCTACTTCCGCAAAAGAAAGCGGTATTTGCTAGCAAAGAAAATGTAGCAAAATTTGAAGAGCGTCGTGCTGAATTAGAAGCTGGTCTAGCTGCTAAATTAGCAACTGCTCAAACTCGCGGCGAAGCTGTTAACGCGTTAGGTAACGTTGTTATCACTTCTGCAGCTGGTGACGAAGGTAAGCTATTCGGTTCTATCGGTACTCGCGACATCGCTGATGCTGTGACTGCTGCTGGTGCTGAAATCGCGAAGAGCGAAGTTCGTCTTCCAGAAGGCGCTTTACGCCACACTGGTGAGTTCGAAATCGTTATTCACCTTCACGCTGAAGTTGATGCGAAAGTTGTTATCGAAGTTGTTGCTGAGTAATCAGTTAACCGCTTAGAAAGCACTTTAATAAAAAGCCGTGTGATAGCAATATCACACGGCTTTTTACGTTCATGGATGAACCGTATACTGCGAAGCCATGGACGGCGAGAGCAGTGTTCCGAAAGCGATCGCTCATGCTAACGCATTATGATGGCAAGGAGCCGATACGTTCATGGATGAACCGTCATCAGGCTTTATGCTCTTGCAGACTCTGAACTCGCACAGATATGGGGTCATATATCTAGGAACTTGGAGCCTCAATAACCCCGTCGCTAAATTTCAGTTTTTCGATGCTCTTTAGAGAGTTAGTGCCGTCTCTGTTGTCTTGGAGGTCTTTTACCGTTACAACATTATCTTTAAAGCTTATGCTGTACTCGGATGAGCTACCACTAAACACTACCGTATTCTCACTATCATTTCCTGTAATGTCGTTGTCGTATTGGTTAACGCGAACACCACTTTCATTGCTCCCTGTTAATGTGACATCTTTGAGGTACTGTGAATGATGTGTGTAAGGTAGAGCCTGATCAAAAGCGAGAGAGAATACTCCCGTAAATGATTCTTCTATACGCGCATTGTAGGTAATAACTGGAGAGAAGAATTGCTCCACTACAGCGGTTCCCAAAGGATCATCTTTAGCGGTATCTGCACGGTCTTTACCGACATATAGGCCCCACATACCATTGCCTTGCTGTGCTGGTGTTTCTGCTTGCCATGCACCCCACAAACCGTAATATGAGTCGATAACTGCCGCAAGGTACTCTTGCGTTAAACTGTTCTCAGCGGTGAGTTCTTTAATCCACGAATCTTGGCCTATTCCCCATAATTTCTTTGCTGATGCATCGACTTCGGCAGCTCTAATTTCAGCTTGGTATTGGGGAAGAGCACCAATGAAGCTGGGGTTTTGGTCGACGCCAATACCGTAGTCATGCACAAAGTGCAGGATCTCTTCATAAGAAGCGTCGCGATGTTCATAATTTTGTTTGATGTACCAGTCGCCACCTTCGACTTGTAACTCGCCGTAATAGAGCGGCTGGCCGTCAAGCTCGGCGCCTTTATTTGTTCCATCATCAACACCATTTAATAAAAGAAGTTTGCTGCCATTGTCTGCCATTTTGTTGGCAACCTGAGCTTTATTAGCGCCGTATTTAGTACCGGGAACATCTGTTAGGTAAAACCCGAGGATCGAACGTGCACGAACAATTTGGTTATCGGTCAGCCCGTCTTGAGCAACTATGCCGATTTCTTTGCCGTTTGGCGCTACAACGCTAGTGTAACGATTAAACTTGAGTGCCGCTGTGTATGTTGTGGCGAGGTTATCTGGTACAGGCTTAATGCCTAGCGCTAATGTTGCTTCAGACAAAGAAGACGTTGGTGTTGGACTTGGTGACGGACTAGGTGCCGGTGTTGGCGTTACTGTTGAAGATTTTGAAGAAGAACCGCACCCAGTAAGACAAGAGAGGGTTAGGGTCGACACGCATACTAAAGAAATGGCTAATGCAATGGTGGATTTTTTCATAGGCTTACTCGCTGTTACTGCTGATGAGTTAATATCATGCCAGTAAAACTTAGTAGTTGAGTAAGCCTTCGTAAGCGGTTTGTAATGGCGTAATTAACCGATGTAACTATTTGATTTCCCAGTTAATGGTCGCAATGTTATGTGTTGTTAGATAATCATTTACCGTGCTAAAACATCGAGAACCAAGAAATGCTGGGGCGTCTTTCATCGTTTTGTAAGCGCCTAACGGGCTTGGATGAGACGTTTTTGTAACCTGATGTCTGCTAAGATCGATTTGCGCGCAGCATTTGTGGGCAAAAGCACCCCACGCGATAAATACACAGTGACTAGTATGCTCGTTAATGTAATTGAGCACTGCATTGGTGAATTGTTGCCATCCTCTTTTCAAATGGCTGCCTGCCTTGCCTGATTCTACCGTCAGTGAGGCATTGAGTAGAAAAATACCTTCTTGGTCGAACCATCGACTGAGATCGCCATGTGTAGGCGATTCGAAACCAAGATCACTAGCAAGCTCGGCATAAATATTTCGCAAGCTTGGCGGGATTTTCTCACCCACAGGAACGCTAAAAGACAAGCCCATCGCTTGTCCTTCGTTAATGTAAGGATCCTGGCCAATCACTATGGCTTTAATCTCATCTAATGGCATTTCAAACACTCTAAACCACAAGTTTCTCGGCGGATAAATAACGACGCCTTGTTGTTCTTGCTCGGTCAGAAAATCGAACAATTTCGTCATGTATGGTTTTGAGAATTCGCTTTCAAAGAAAGCGTGCCAGCTTTGATGAATAGTTGAGGGGATCGGGTACAAGTGAGTCATTCCTATAGGCATAAAAAAAGCGTCTTGTGAGACGCTTTTTATTTTGAATTAATTCACTTTAAAAATCGAGATCTAAGTCGTCGATATTATACTCGTGACCGAGGTCCATATCACTTAGCTCTTTTGCTAGACGTTGCCTGTCTTGAATGGCTTCAATTTCACGCCATTTTTTCTTCTTGCTGCCTTTCGGGCGACCGCGTTTTGCTGGTACTGCATCGTAGTTTGCTGCGAATTCTAACCTGTCCATGGTTGTCTCCTTCTGCTGTTGGATTGGTTAATGTTTACCTTGTTACAGAGAAGGAGTCAATAAATAAATGAAACTTTTTTCGTGAGTTAGTTCAATAACTAGAACCTAAATATTAACTCCATTGCGCTAGTAGCATATCTTCTAGCTTGTTTTGATCGATAGCGAAATTGCGAATGCCTTCAGACAACTTATTGGTTGCCATAGCATCTTGATTCATTTCCCATCTAAATTGTGCTTCAGTTAATGGCGCTGGCGGTGTTTGTTTTTCGAAGTTGTCTTGCAACTTAACTACTACTTCACCTTCCGCTTGCTCTAGCTCTTCAAGCAAATTAGGGCTAATCGTTAACTTATCACAACCAGCCAGCTCTAGTATTTCGCCAGTATTACGGAAGCTCGCGCCCATTACCACAGTGTCGTATCCGTAAGTTTTGTAGTACTTGTAGATTTCAGTCACTGAAATAACACCTGGATCTTCGTGGCTTTCATACTCTTTCTTGTCAGTGTTAGCCTTGTACCAATCTAGAATGCGACCAACAAACGGTGAAATTAGAAATACGTTTGCTTCGGCACAGGCTTTGGCTTGTGCAAAGCTAAATAGTAAGGTTAGGTTACAGTTGATGCCTTCTTGCTCTAGCTCTTTTGCTGCGCTAATGCCCTCCCAAGTAGAAGCAAGTTTGATTAAGATCTTGCTCTTATCGACGCCAGCTTTTTCGTACATAGCTACAAGCTGTTTAGCTTTCGCAACAGAAGCTTCCTTATCAAAAGATAAGCGCGCGTCAACTTCTGTCGAAATACGGCCCGGGATGGTATTTAGAATTTCACGACCAATGGCTACTGCCAAGTAATCACTTGCGCTTGAGAGTTGCTGCGCCTGTGATTCGCCATTTTCTTTACCGTACGCGATAGCTTCAGTAACTAACGCTTGGTATTGCGGCAATTGAGCTGCTTTTAAGATAAGTGATGGGTTGGTTGTTGCATCTTCTGGGTTGTATAGTTTGATGGCTTCGAAATCGCCAGTATCAGCAACGACAGAAGTCATTGCTTTAAGTTGTTCAAGTTTGTTCATTACTGTTCCATATTCCTAATAAGGCAAACGCTCTGATGAGTATAAATACATACTGTAGGGCGGGTTAAATTTTGTTGTAATTACATATAACACGTAATTTGGGAGAACCAAAGGCAATATGTGTAATTTAATTACAAGAACTAACGAATTTGACACTTGTGTCATGAATTCGTTATTTAGCTCACATTTATCCATAAGTTATGCATGGTTGAATTGCACTAGTTTGGCAGTACAATAGCTGCATTATTCTTAATTTAGGTACCCCATATGCTAGCGGTTATTTCACCTGCCAAGAAACTCGATTTTGAAACACCTGCCAAAGATTTTCCGAGTACGGAATGTGCACTGCTTAATGAAGCTGAAGTACTTATTAAGCGTTGTAAAGAATTGTCAGCTAGCGACATTGCTAGTTTAATGAAACTTAGCGACAAACTAGCGGGTTTAAATGCCGCGCGTTTTGGCGAGTGGGCTACGCCGTTTAATACTGATAATGCTAAACACGCGGTACATTCGTTTAAAGGCGATGTGTATGTTGGATTAGATGCCGATACGTTATCGAATGATGATCTTGAGTTTGCGCAAACTCATTTGCGTATTTTATCGGGATTATATGGTTTATTGCGCCCGCTAGATTTAATGCAGGCTTACCGTTTAGAAATGGGCACTAAACTCGATAACTCTCGCGGTAAAAACCTCTATGATTTTTGGGAAAGTTTGATCACAAATACCCTTAATGATGCGCTTAAAGAAGCCAAGAGTGAGGTTTTAGTAAACTTAGCCTCTACCGAGTACTTTAAGGCGGTAAAAGCAAAGAATGTGAATGCACAAATTATTACGCCAGTATTTAAAGACTATAAAAACGGTCAGTATAAAATCATTAGTTTCTATGCAAAGAAAGCACGTGGTCTAATGGTACGTTATATGATTGATAAGCGCGTTTCATCACCACAAGAGCTTGAAAGTTTTGATTACGAAGGGTATCAGTACAATGCTGAGCTTTCTAGCGCGAAAGAAATGGTCTTTACTCGTAAATTAGAAGACTAATCTTCAAGAGAATTGGCGCTCGTTAAGAGCGCTGATCTTTCGTGGAGTCCATCACAACATAAGTTGTAATGGACGTAACTTGAGCTAGGGTTCCCAACACCTCAGTGTGAAAGTTCTTATAAGCGTTAAGATCTTTCGTTTCTACGCGAATCAAATATTAAAAAGCTCCCGTGATATTGTGACACTCAGTAACTTGAGGCGTGATTTCCATTGCGGCTTCGAAAGCAAGTTGTGAATCTTTTGTATGATCAGACAGTCCCACCATCACATAGGCAACACAGCCAATACCCAACTTTTCTTTGTTTAATACCGCGCGATATCCGGCAATGCGGCCTGAGTTTTCTAATTCCTGCACACGGCGTAAACACGCTGACGGCGACAAGCCAACCCGATTGGCCAACTCAGCATTACTAACACGGCCGTCTTGAGATAGCTCGTGCAATATTCTTTCGTTTATTCGATCTAATTTATCCATAGATTGCAAAATTAACAGTTTTAGCGCTGAATAAGCAAGATAATTTAACCATATCTCTCATAACATTGTTTAGGAGTTTCACTTATAGAGAGCTAACAATGACTACTGAATTATTTATCGCGCTGGTTATCTTTGCCACAGTTTCAACCTTTACTCCGGGGCCAAATAACCTAATGTTGATGTCTTCTGGCGCCAATTTTGGATTCAAAAGAACACTGTCTCATATGGCGGGGGTGGTGCTAGGATTCGCTGCGATGGTAATTTTAGTTGGGTTGGGGTTAATGGGAATTTTCGATGCGTTTCCTATCACTCATACGGTGTTAAAAATCCTTAGTGTGACTTATTTGATTTATCTGTCTTATAAAATAGCACGTGCTGGAGAAGTGAAAAACGACGCAACAAGCAACGCTAAACCATTAACTTTTCTTCAAGCCTGCGCGTTTCAATGGGTAAACCCAAAAGGCTGGACAATGGCACTGACGGCTATCAGTGTTTACTCGCCGGATCGCAGCCTAATGTCGATTGCTATCATCTCGGCAATTTTTGCAATCATCAATATACCGACGGTAAGTATATGGACTGTTCTTGGCCAAAAAATCAGTTTATTTTTAAACAACCAACGCCGGTTGGCGCTATTTAACTACACCATGGCAGCGTGTTTGCTGGCGTCGATTTATCCGGTGTTGGTTTGATTAGAGTGATGAGATGTTTTTAGGCCTCTGTAGTTGTTGTCCCAACAACAGATGCTGGTCCTCTTTTAGCCCCTATCATATTAATTTCGCTATATGGATCACCAATGAGGTATAGTTTAAAACTATCATCGAATAGTTCTATTAATACGGACCAAGGGCCAGATACGCTATCGCTTCCCTCTAACGTTGAATTCAAGGTTCCTGATATGATTCGATATTCCCCCGCTAGTCTGGTGACTAAATGAGCCCTTTTCATAGATTTCCATGATTCCTCTATCTTCTCTTCAGTATTGTCATTCGCTGTTGAGAAAGCTTCAACGCAATCAATAATCGCGTGGTTTTTTTCTCGAGTTTGATCGGATATCTCAAACTTAAGTTTTGACAACTTAAGTAATGCAGGGTCGTTAGAGTTGGTGGAGCCAAAGTGCAGGGTTATTTTATTTTTTCCGAGAGAATCATTCATCATAATCTTCCTTATACTGGGTTAAAGTTAAACCCGCCCAGTTGAGCGGGTCAGGTTTCGTCTTCCTAAGAGTACGCATTGCTTTATTTAAAGCAGTGCTATAGTTCTTTGATTGAATAAGGTATTGGTAAAAGTATTCTATTAATTGTGCAGAGGAACGTGAGGGAATTGCCCATTGGCTCGCGATTACATTTTTTGTCCCGCCACGTGCAAATGCTAATGCCAAGCTGTCGCTTGGTTGCTTGAATCTGGTTTGGCCGAGGTTTCCTTCACATGCAGTGAGTATCACTAATTGTGCATTGTTCTTTAACTGTTCAATTTCGTAAATATTTAAGTGATTATCTATTTGGGCTCCTTGTGGAGTAAGAGCGGTAAAACTAAGGCTTGCCTCTCGAAAGCCAGAAAGGGTTGCGAATCCGTGAGTTGCAACATGAATGATTTGAGGCGTTTCCTTTAATTCTGATATAAACCTGTTTTTAGTTGCATCGTATCCTGAAAGTAATAGTGGGGTTGTATCTTTGAAAGATAATTCGAGTGCATCAATTTCACGTTGAGTTTGCTTTATTCTCGGAAGTAAGTCATTGGGAACAGCTGGCTGAGCACTGTTGGCTACTCGTTTGTCATTATTAGAGAAAACTGGATCTGCAACAGCTAGGATTGCGCCTACTTGCTTAGGATCGAAGTGAAAAGAAGGGGTTAAATTTATGGATTTGTTAATGTGGTATTTATCTAATAAAAGTAAGTCTTGCCAGGATTTACTTGTATTAAGCGGCAAGATACTAAATGGTAGATTCCATAGAAGTCCACTTGGAATGATTGTTAATTGTTCTTGAGAACTATTTTCAAGAGATGATGGTATTAGAGTTTTTCTTAAAGCCATCGATTGTTTGAATGTATCATTATTCCGATTCTTTAATGCTGATAAAAGTTGGCTCACTCGCGTTTCTATTTCAGACTTTTTAGGTAGAAATTCGATCGAAATATTATTTTCACTGTGAATAAAAGCGAAAGATTCTTGTGAAAATAGAACATATTGAATAGTTATGCCTGACGCCGATGATTTTGCTTTACTAAATGTTTGAGAAGGGAGTTGATTGTCATCAATAGAATTAATAAAAGTGTTCTCTAATTGGAGTAATGTGAATATAACATCTATGACATTTTCTCTATTCAAGGGAGCTGTCGATAAGTTTTTAGCAAGTTGTTCTCGTTTGTTTTGATGAGTGAGTAGATGCCTTTGCTGACTAGAAAGGAGGAGGTTCGGTAGATTGATTTGGCTAGCCTCTCTTAGATATGCATTATTTCCTGTGAAATTAAACAAGTGAATGAGTAACTTTGTTTTTTAAATAGAAAAGCTCAGAAAATTGCTCGAAGAAAGTTCTCTTTAAACCTGAATTTTGGAGGTATAAATATTGTTCTTGTACAAGGGCCAAAGCTTGATCAATTATTTGCTCGGCTTGTATGTAATTTTTGAGCTGAAATTGAATATTACTTAATAGAGTTAAATAACTTGCTCTTTGATTGAATGTTGTTGAAACACTCTCAATAGAAATCAAAATATTATAAGCTTGTTGATATTCATTTAGTTTTATCAATTCTCTAACTAAAGCTAAATAGACTTCAACATGTTTTTCTTGAGCTAGATCTGCGCTAGAAATAAGCTGTTTAAGTTTTTCGATTCTAGATATGGGAGAACTATAGTCGAATGATAGAAACAATAAAGTAGTGCTGATGTGCAAACTTGAATTGTTTCGATTGTTTATTTTTTTTATAAGAATATCACGATAAGTCTTTGCCGATTTTATATCCCCTATAGCTATTGAACTTTTAGTTAAGAGAAATAAACTGGTTGTGTAGAGATTATAATGGTCATTGAGTTGGTCGGAACTAAATTGGTGAAATACGAACTTTGCAAGGTAATTTGCAATATCTGGTTGAGCATTTTCTAGATATATGAAGCCAAGTTCGATGATAGCGCTTTTCAGTCGTGTTTTATCATTGAGTTGATTATAGATATTTATCGCTGACATTAAGTTGATTAAGGCATGATTTCTTTCTCCTAAACTTTTGAGTCGAGTTGACTGTTGCTGAGATAAAATTGCGGTTCTAAGTAGTACATCTCTTCGATTATTGGTAGTGATTTTTACTTTTCCAATAGTTTTTAAGGAGTCATGACCAACCTTGATTCCTTCTGAATAATTGCCAGACTTAAAGTGTAAATGAGCTATGTTGCCTTGCATTATAGCAAGTTCATAGGGCGAGTTTTTTAATAGTCTTTCGTCAATAATAGCTTGGAAGCAACTTAATGTATTTGAAGACTTTCGTTGTAAGTAGGCAGTACATAAATCAGTTCGGGCATTTTTGTACAGATATTGATTATTAAGATTATGGGCTAGTAATATCGATTTATTCAGATATGAAAAAAGCTGTTCTTCGTTAATAAATTCGGGCAAGAGTAGTGCAAGATAATAGTTTATTAAGAGTTCTAAAGAGTCTGAAGTTTTTTGTGCTGCTAAATTATTTAATGTTGTAAATGCAATTTTCTTTTTACCTATATCGCTATTGATAATTCCCTGATTAAAAATTAGTTGTTGGAGCAAATTAGGATATTGTAAGTTAGTAAAGTTGTTTATGGCGGCTCTATTTTGACTTGAGAGTTTTTTTATCGAATCTAGAAAGTCTGCGGGAGATTGAATATAGGAAAAATAACTTTGTATACTTTGTGTGGTCAAATTATTGAAAGCAATTTTAACGTTTGAAAAATCTGTTGTATGCCTTTCAAGTATATAGCTATTGACTAAGGGTTTTATTTCATCACGAGGATACGTTGGAGATATTTCTAATCCGATTTTGTCTCCAATTTTAACTTCCTTCGATACAAAATCACTCCCTTCGCTAAACCCAAACATGTCCATGTAAGCTTGAGGTTTACCATCAATCCACAATCTTTCATAAAAAAAATGGCCGCGTTGTTTAACTTCGATTATTAGTAGGCCGTCTTCTTCAATTTCAAATTTTACGACTGGCTTGGCTTCGTTGGTTATGGCAACTGTGAACTCTTGTTTTTCGATGCCTTGCTTGATCACTAGCGGTACGGTATTGGCGTGAATATCAAAGCTCAATAGGCAAAAAGAAAGACAAAGATAGGCAACAATTCTCATGGCGATACCTGCAAGATAAAGCTGACGGATTGTTGGTAAATAAGCGGCTTGATATCGAGGCGATATTGGTTAGAGGGAAGCGCTGATTTCTTGATATTGATGACTAGCTCTTCTTGAGCATTGGGTTTGACGATATCGTTGAAAACTATTTTTTGTGAGGCGACGTCGGTAATGGTGACATCAAATGCTGGCGGCTCCATGTCATCGAGCGCAACAACGAATTGATAATTGTTACTGTCGTCTTGAGAGCTAAGGTGAACTTTAGGGATATTTGAACTGCGCAGTTGTTCGATGTAAACCGTTTGGTAACTCTCATCTTGTGTCAGTTGAGGCCATGTTAATGACAGGGTAATTGCTATAAAAATCGATGCAGCCAGTGCTACGACATAGTTGGTTTTAGATTGAGTTTCTGGCGAGTTCTCAAGGGCTACGATTTGACCTTTGTCGCTGGCAATATCGGTGAGGTTTTGTGCGCCATTTAGCATGGCTTGCTCCAGCGCTAAATCGTCTTGTACGCTTGGGGTGTTGAGTAGCCAGATCTCAAAAGCTTCTTCTTGTTCAGGTGTGAGGCGATTGAGTAAATAATCGCGTATTTGTTGTTGAAAAGGCGATGAATTATTCATGATTGGTTCCCTTGATGTTGTGACGAAACCATTGGCTAATACTCGTCATGAATGTGGTGTTAGAGCTGGACAATATTTGTTTTTTAAGGCGCTGTTTTGAGCGGTAGATGACTTTATCGAAGTGGTTAGGTGTGATATCCAATTGCTGACAAATTTGTAGCTTGTCTAGTTGAGAAATGTAGAAGCTGGTAAGAATTGTCCGGTCACGCTCGTTTGTAAGCTCATTGATTACATTGATGACCATAGTCGCGAGTTGACGTTGTTCAATTTCATCACTGGCTGCTGGTTGGTTGTCCGTAAGGTTGTCAAGGGTGGCAGAGTCACTAGCATCGACATATTTATTGTTTTTTCGAATCATCATTAGCGCGTTGTTTATAGCGGTAGACCTAATGAAAGCTGTTAATTTAGTGGGATCTTTGATTTCGTTATTTTTTATCTTGTTGAGGACAATAATAAATGCTTCTTGGGTGGCGTCTTGGCAAAGTTCGGTATCTGGAAATTTACGTGTGAGAATAAAGTGAAGCCGAGTGCGATAGAAGTTGATTAGTTCGGTTTCGGCGCTGGCGTCACCTTGTTGAATTCGAGCAACAATAGCGACAGGCTCAAAGTTGTCACTTTGGGCTTTCGATGCTTTGTTATCGATAACTTGGTTGTCACTGACTACTCTAAGCACTGTCCTTTCCTTAACAATTACTGCATTAAATTGTTAGTGCGGGGCGGGGGAGGATTCTCTCACCCAGATTCATAGCTTAGTCAATAATTTCAAAATCGCTCGTAATTTAAACAAAAAAGCCTCGAACGAATCGAGGCTTGAGTTATTTTCTGTTGAAAAAAATCAGTTACTTTTTCGATTTTTTCTTCGGTAGCGGTAATAGCTTTTCGTCGGCTTGTGCCGTTAAGTAGGCAACTACAGACCAAGCTGCAACATTTTGCGCTAGTTCCGTTGGATTGATTTTATCCAAGGTGTCGTTTGGCGTGTGATGGTAATCGAAGTAGTCTGTACCGTCTTGACGCAGGCTAAATACAGGAACGCCTTTCGCTGGCAGGATTGAAACGTCTGGACCACCGCCAGCTTTGTTGTTACCTGTGTTGATACTAAGTGGCTTTAATACCTTGTGGATGTGTGCCATGACATCTAGATTGTCAGGATGAACTTGGGTATCGAAACGCCAGATATTGCGTGCGCCGAAGTCTGATTCACCCGCAAGTTTGATTTTGCTTAAATCATTGGCGTCGCGATATTCTTTAGCGCCAACTAGGCCGCCTTCTTCGTTAGCGAATAATACTACGCGAATAGTACGCTTAGGCTTGAGCTTTTTGATTTGATAAGCTGCCGACATAACGATACCTACACCAGCACCGTCGTCTAGTGCACCTGTACCTTCATCCCAAGAATCTAGGTGAGCGCCGATCAAGATATGTTCGTCAGGGTATTTGCTACCAGTAATTTCACCAATGACGTTATAAGACGTCTTTGGGCTGTAGGCGCGAGTTTCTAATTCCATGTTAACGCTGATTGGCTTACCACGTTTTTTCATTTGCATTAGCATCATGGCATCTGAGGTAGAGATTGCACCCGCTGGGATCTTCTTAACGCCGTCTTTGTAATTCATGTTACCCGTGTGAGGAAAACGCGATGAATCGGTGCCAATTGAGCGAATAATTAGGCCGATAGCGCCTTTTTCACTAGCTACTGATGAACCAATCGAACGACCTGCTACAGTGGTGCTGTATTCTTTACCTTCTAAATGACGGTGCATGCGGGCATCGATGTAAACGATTTTTCCTTTAACTGTTTTAGGATCGGCTTCGCGCAGTTCAGCAACTGAATCAAAAAATACTAATTCACCTTTTAAGCCACCTTTTGGCGTAGCAACACTATCGCCTAATGCAGTGATAGCAAGTGGTTGTGGGAAAGGAGCTGTAATGCTGGCTTTAGCAAAACCACGCTCCCAATGGCGCACTTCAACTGGTTGTTTGTAAATCTTGTCGAAGCCTAATTCTTTAAATTTGTCTTCTGCCCACTTAACCGCTAATAAATCTGCTGGCGTGCCAGCTAAGCGCGGTCCTACTTCTACAGTAAGTGATTCAACTAGGTCGTAACCTAGGTTTGAGCGCAGTGCACTGTCGCGCAGTTGGTGAGCTTTTTCGAGTGATGCTTTGTCGATTGAATCATTAGCTATCGCAGGCATTGCTAATGCGCCAACCATAGTTAAAGGCAGAAGAAGTGACTTCATTGTTTTTCCGTTAATTTAGTTGAGAAAGGGAATTATTCTAGAGGGTGTAAGATGACAATACAATGATTGAAATAGAATGTAACAAACTCGATTTTCAGACATAAAAAAACCGGCAAATGCCGGTTTCTTTAACTGAACAATCAGAGTCTATTAAAGCGCTTTAACTAGAGCGTTTAAACGAGACTTATGACGTGCAGCTTTGTTTTTGTGAATTAAACCTTTAGTCGCGTAGCGATCTAAAATTGGTTGTACTTCAGCGAATGCTTTAGTTGCATCTTCTTTGTTACCAGCTTCAACAGCAGCCATAACTTTTTTCATGTATGTGCGCATCATTGAGCGGCGGCTTGCGTTATGCTGACGATTTTTTTCAGCTTGAATAGCGCGTTTCTTAGCAGATTTAATGTTAGCCAAGGTTAACTCCTAGAACTTTGCTTGTGCGAGACAATTTTAAGGCCGGGGATTATGCCCGATTCTTGGCCTAATATCAATCGCAATTAATTAAAAGTAAGACACAACAGTCTCAATTTTGGTTTAGTTTTACCATGTTTGGCAAAATTGTCTGCGTTGTCGTTGTGAAAAAACTCGCAGTCCAAAGATTGACCGTTATGATAACGGGCGAATTCTACCAACATTTATTGGTCAGTCCTAGCCCTATTTGGGATTTTATTGGCATAAAGTTAAAAATGTTGACGAGTTCGCATTTGGTAATTGTTTTCTCATATTAATTAGCTTTTTGAAGCAAAGCTAAGATTCCATTTGCTTTTATGATATAGGTCTATAATCTATAGCGTCTGCTGTATACCGTGGCAGTAATTTAATAAAGGAATTATTATGAAAATCAAATCGATGATTGCAGTTTCGACATTGTTGTTTTTGGGGGGATGCTCTACGTATTCTGTAGATCGTTATTCTGTATCAGTTGATAATGTCTCAGCTATCAAAGCATATAAAGAAAACCCAATTAATATTGGTAAATTCACAGCCTCTGAATATAAAAGAGAAATAATGTGTCGGGGTGTTGGTCCTATTAAGACTCCTGATAATCAAAATTTTGAGCAGTTTATTCGAAAAGCACTGATTGATGAGTTGAAATTAGCTGAAGCCTTTTCTGAGTCAGCTCCTGTAATCATTACAGGTAATTTAGATTTTATTGATTTCTCTTCAACTTCCGGGAAATGGAATATTGGTTTATCTTTGAAATCATCAAATGGTAAGACTATGTCAGTAAAAGAGAACTATGCTTTTACGTCCAGCTTTTACGGCGAAACGGCTTGTAACCAAACAGCACAAGCATTGATGCCAGCGGTTCAAAACCTGATTGGTAAAGTTGTAACTAATCCAAAGTTTGCAGATTTAGTTAGATAAAAAACTGATAGGGAAGCTCTAATGAGCTTCTCTATTTACTTAGTAATATTCGAAACTCTTTCTTCTTATCATCGTCATCTAAGCGCCCGTATTTAAAGACAATGTCTTCCTTACCATCGCCATTTAAGTCGCCAGTTTGAACGGCAAAACCGTTTTTGGGTAGAGAAGTTCGATAGCGTTTAGAGCGCTTGCTAAACAGTCGCTTTCTTTTTTGTCCGTAATAAACTTTTAGTGTCTTTTCGCTGCTAGATAATAGAAGATCTTTCAAACCATCGTTGTTTAAATCCACTAGTTCAATGATGGGGCTACCGCTCTGTCCTGAACTAATGCTAAAGCTTAGTTCTACCTCTTTTTCAACATCAGCATCTTCGCCGAATTTATTGTTGGCGTCGAGTTTATATAGGTAGACATCTTGGTCGACGTTGCCAGACATTAGTGCGCTAATAATTTGCGATACGCCGATATCAAAGCCTGATAGCATTATTTCTTTGACGTTATCGTTATTAATATCGACTAAGCGCAAACCTGTTAATGTCCCTTCACCCTTGATCACGGTATCTGCTTTGTCGCTGTAGGCCAGTTGATTGTTTTGATTGCGGCCGAAGAACACTTCAAAATCATTAGCTCTATCGAGAACGCCAGAGCTTTGGGTATATTTCACGACTAAGTCGCTAATTCCGTCACCGTTGACATCTGTCATATCTTCGAGTGTGCGATAGATAAGATTGGTTTGATCGAGACTGTCACCTGAGGCATCGCGCTTATCCCACCAATCGATACCGCTAATGGCCTCATTAACGTCGATACTTGAACGCGCAAATGCTATTTGTGATTGCGTGGTATTTGCGGGTGTTTGGACGTAACTAATTAGTTCACCTTCGCCAGCTTGAATGATATCTAGCAAGCCGTCGAAATTGGCATCGGCGATATAGATCTTGGGTTTAATAAACTCAGCAAAATCATCTCCCATTTTTATCTGTGGCTTGATGTTGATGGATTCTTGATTCATTCGATTGCCATTGCTATCGAAAATCGCCAATCCATCAAATTGGGTAATGACAACGAAATCTTGCCCTTTGTCGTTGAGTTGATAGACAAAATCGTCTTTAGCAATAAATTGTGGCTTGGGATCGAGAAAGATCGAGTTGATCGCAGCAATGGTTTTTATCTGGGCTGGTGAATCTGTTGCTGCAGGCTCAAAGGTCATCAAGCTATCGTGAGTTTGAAAGTAGATTTTTTGTTGTTTGACGTCGTCTTCGCTGATATCAAAGCGTGATATCGATTTATCCAGTTTTAGTTGAGCTGCTATTTCAACGCTGTCTTGTACCTGCTTATAAATAATTAACCAATACTCGTTGTCTTTATCGACACCAAAGGTGACTAATTCTTTACCTGCATCGGGAAGAACATCGGCAATGTGCACAGGGTGAGTTAAAGAGGTTGGAGAAGTTATTTTTAATTCTTGAAATAAATCATCACTCTTTTTCGCTGAAAATGCTTCTTGGGTGGTTAAAAGTAGTAATAAGGGTAAATACTTGGCAATTTTCATGTGAACTCCCTTTAAACGAAAACTGGTTATTTGTCACTATTCAGAATAGTTTAAGAATACTTTTAGCGGGAAAAGTTCCAAAGATAGATTTCGGTTGCTGTCATTAAGCAGTGATTTCGTTAGACTATGGCAAATTGTTAGTTTCGATTGTTGGTTTAGGGATATTTCTTTGAGTAAAAAGCTACTGCGCTCCGGCCTTATCGTCAGTGTCATGACGTTTTTATCACGTATTTTAGGATTAGTACGTGATGTATTTTTAGCGCAAATACTCGGTGCAAGCGCCGTAGCAGATGTTTATTACTTGGTGGCTAAGGTACCTAATTTCTTACGCCGTTTATTTGCCGAAGGGGCGTTTGCACAAGCCTTTGTTCCGGTGTTGAGTGAATACCAAACTAACAAGAGTGAAGA
The DNA here is from genome assembly GCF_022347785.1 of Psychrobium sp. MM17-31. Classification (NCBI taxonomy): domain Bacteria; kingdom Pseudomonadati; phylum Pseudomonadota; class Gammaproteobacteria; order Alteromonadales; family Shewanellaceae; genus Psychrobium; species Psychrobium sp. MM17-31. Next base: position 673,808 of record NZ_JAKRGA010000002.1, on the reverse strand, counting down.
TGAAGTTAGGCGCTTAATTGCTAATGTTTCGGGGACGTTAGGAACAATTGTCACCATAGTTGCGATTTTAGGCGTTATTGGCTCACCAATGTTGGCAGCGCTTTTTGCTAATGGTTGGTTTTTGGAATGGCTAAACGACGGCAACGATGCTCATAAGTATGAACTTGCCTCTTTCATGCTTAAAATTACCTTTCCTTATATTTGGTTTATAACATTAGTTGGTTTATCAGGCTCTATTCTCAATGCGATGGGGCGTTTTGCTGTTTCTTCATTTACCCCTGTTTTTCTTAACTTATCTATTATTAGCGCGGTTGTCTTTTTCTCGCCGCACTTCGATGAACCTGCGATTGGTATCGCTTGGGGCTGGTTTTTAGGCGGTTTAGTACAGTTGCTGTTTCAAATCCCCTTTTTATACAAGGCAAAGATGCTAGTTCGTCCCAAATGGGGCTGGCATGATGAAGGGGTGGTGAAAATACGCACATTAATGATCCCTGCATTATTTGGTGTGTCAGTGGGGCAGATTAACCTGCTATTAGACACTGTCATCGCATCATACCTCAATAGTGGTTCGGTGAGTTGGTTGTTCTATTCGGACCGCTTATTAGAGTTTCCATTGGGTTTATTCGGAATTGCGATAGCAACGGTTATTTTACCGTTATTGTCGCGTCAGCATAGCGGTGACAATACTCATTTTAAGGCCACCATGGATTGGGGCGTGCGCATGGTGATGCTTATGGGGATTCCGGCAATGATTGGTTTGATTGTGTTGGCGCAGCCAATGATTAATGTCTTATTTTTCAGAGGTGCTTTTACTGCGCATGATGTCACTATGGCGGGCTATTCTTTAATGGCCTATGCCTGTGGTCTACTGAGCTTTATGTTAATTAAGGTTTTAGCGCCCGGCTTTTATGCCCGCCAAGATACTAAAACACCAGTGCGAATCGGCATTAAAGCAATGATTGCAAATATGGTCTTTAACCTAATTTTAGTGGTGAGTTTGGGTTATGAATACGGTTATATTGGTTTAGCCGGGGCAACGGCGCTATCTGCAACTTGTAACGCATTTTGGCTTCATCAGCGCTTGAAGCAAGACGGTATTTTCCATATTTCGCTGCAAACATTACTCTTTGGCGTCAAAGCCTTTGTTTCTGCGGGAGTGATGGCGGCGGTTGTATTGTACTTAATGCCACAGCAATCATTCTGGATTGATGAGTCATCATTACTTAAGATTTTTGAGTTAACTAAATTAATAGTTGTTGCGGCTGTGAGTTATTTTGCGGTATTCACCGCGCTAGGTTTACGGCCGAGACATTTGAAGAGTCACGCTCAGTAAAAGGTTAAATAATCACCTCAGTAACAGAAAAAGGCGCCCTAATGTATAAAACAGGGCGCCTTTTGTATGTCTAAATAGGGATTATAACTTAGATACGCTATAGCCTTTGTCTTTTAACATTTTTATAACACTGTCTTCGCCAGCAAGGTGACCTGCGCCCACTAATACTAGCTCCTTGTCTTTGTCATTAAGCATCTCGCTAATTTGAGGGACCCAATTACGATTGCGGTCAGTGAACAAGGTGTCATATGCTTCGTGATCTTTGCTTTTGGCTTGCTCCAATATAAGAGAGTCAATGGTTTTCATGTCGCCAGTGCGCCATGCTGCAATGAGTTTTTCAAGCTGTGGTTTGAACTTGCTCATCTCTTTTAGGGTGTCGAGAATGAAAGCTTCTTCTTTGTCTTTACCCATATTGGCCATCATGTTTAGTTGAAATTCAGTCGACTCAAGGTAATCGATGGCTTTATTATCTTTTTTCGCTAGTTTATCGAAATAAGAGTCTACGCCTTCGCCGGCCATTTGTGCTTTATGCGCTTCCATTACCGTCATCATGCTAAGAATAAAGCCTGGTTTAAATCCATTTAATTCGTCTAAATTTAGACCTAGACCACCTAAGTATTGTTTTAACTCTTTATAAGTCGACTCACTAATTTTTTGACTTAATTTTTGACCCGGAGGGTAGGCGAGCTTTTGGATCATTGCCATTTGTGCTTGCTGATCTTGTGGATCCGGTAGCTTCGCTTCTAACACGATTGAGTCAGCGGCTTTATAGGCCTTATCGAACTCGCTTGGCAACGGGAACTCTGATGGTGGCAAGATGTGGACAGTACCAGCGAGATATAATTCGTTTTGACCGTTGCTTACCTTCCAAACTGCGGCATCTGCAAAAGCGGTGGTTGATACTGCGCCTGAAAGAAGAATTGCGCTTGCTGTTAGTGATTTGATGATTTTAGTTGCTTTCATAATAGTTCTCTTTTTAAAGTTCAAAGTTAGTTTGTTTAAAGTGTGGTTTTAAAATTTTAGGTTGTTAAAAGTTACAGTCTTAATTTGGCACTAATTAGCTGCGTTAATTGCTCGTCTAGCTGCGTTGTCATTGAGGTCATAAACTGGTTTAAACGCTTGTCGCTTTGCTTTGTGATTTCTTGCGTTAGTTTTTGCTGAACTATCGAGTTATTGATGTTGTGTTTAGTGTCGGCCTCACAATGTGTTGGGATTGCAAGTGATGCTGCAAAAACGGTCGCCATAACTAATGTATTGATGTTTTGCTTTGTCATATCTATGTCCTTTTAAATTCTCAGCTCTAATGAAACGAGTTAATTAAATAAGTTAAGTAAATTGTGTTGTTACTACTTGTTGAATTAGGCGTTGTTTCGTTGTTCGCCTTGATTCGATGGGGACAAGATTAGTGAGAAATTTTTGCAAAGTCGCTTATCAAACTATTAGCAATCAATTCATAACTATTTGGTGATATTAACTGTTGTTTTTATTGAGGTATTTGGTTTAATATCGAATCCTTATTAAAACCTTATGAAGAACATATCTGATGATAAGGTTTGAGTTTTAAGTAATATTTATCAATAGTTTAATTGTTGTTTTGACGTTTTTTATCATTTAGCAGGTAAATCAGTGAATGTAAAAATAGGACCTTGGCTTTTTGTTAGTGAGCGTTGTCTCATTACGTCAGATAGCATTGAGCGCGAATTAGATCCGTTGAGTTTTAAACTACTGAGTTATTTTGTTGCCAATGAAACTCGAATAATTACTCGTCAGGAGTTAGTTGAAAGTGTTTGGCAACAGTCATTCGTTGATGACAATGCGATTAATCGTGCAATTTCTGAATTAAGAAAGCAGCTCAGTCATCCTGATTTAGTCTCTGGCATCATTAAAACTCACTATCGAAAAGGCTACAGTTTAACGGTTAGTGTTGAGCGTGAAACTCCTCAATCTAACGGTGAAACGGCACAGCTACAGAGTTCGTGGCAGGAAGACGTTGTAGAGCAGCAACAAATTAATCCAGAACGCACTGTTGATGTATCGGTGAAGGCAACTGCGTCAGAAGATTTTGCAGAGCAATCAAGTAGTCCATCTTACCCGCAGCAATCGCAAGCGATAAGCTCGAATAAGCTTGTTAGCACATTAATAACTATTATTATGTTGTTAACCATTGTCGTTGGTTATTTGTGGGTAACGGGGCTTCAGACGCAGACTAGCGATCAATCGACGAATAATGGCGGTGAAGTTGATAAAACTTTTAACAACTCTGTGCCTGAGCAAAACTACAAATTCTCCATCACTTCTGCAACGTGGAATCACGGCGGTGAATCTAATCCGCTCATTTCTTCAAATAAGACTTTTTTTGCTTACAGCAATATTTATCAAGGAGCGGTTAATACCTATGTAAAAAGATTGAGCGATCAAGCTGAAGTGATATTAAAAGCTGACGATTACGATGTCGGAGGGCTCTCTTGGCAAGTTGGCGAAAGTAAATTATTAACGCTATTAGTGAATATTCCTCGCAAAGAGTGTCACTATGCCTTATTTGATATGTCGACATTCCCAGATGTTGAACCACCTAAAAAGCTTAAAACTTGCCATTCGGTGAGCAATGGTTATGGGCAGCTTGATAAGTCGGGTGAGAATTTGTATTACACCGAATTACCTGAAGGCTTCTCTGGTGCTGCTATATATCAATATGACTTAACTAAACAACGCAGCAAAGTATTGGTGCCGCCAAGCGACAATCCAAGCGGAGTCATTCAACTTAGATTATCGCCTAATGGACGTTATCTGGCGTATCTAAAAGCACAGCTCAAAACACCGATGCGCGTTTATATTTTGGATCTTAAGACTCAAGAAACGCGTTTATTACATCAAATGTCTATAGAACATCTAAATTTTGCGCTTAACTGGTTTGATAATGGTAAGCACCTGTTAGTAAGCGAATATAACAAGCTTATTAAGGTTGATATCGATACCGCAATGGTTGAAACGATTACTTTACCTGAGCAGTTGTCGCCGTTCTATGCCGCGCTAGAATTCGATAATCAGTTGTTAGTTGCGCAACAAGATATGCAGCAGTACCAAGTTATTGAAGGTAAAGGGTTATTTGAAGGGGGCCAAGCACAATTTGAAAGTCCGCATTCTTCCGAAAGTAGCGACTATTTTCCTGAAGCGTCGCGAAGTAACTCTGCTGAATATTATTTTGTATCACGCCGCACAGGGAATGGACAGATTTGGCGCAATAGAAATGGCGAACTAGAACAGATCACCAACTTTGATACATCTTTTTCCACCTCATCGCTTGAACTTTCTCAAGATGGTAAGTGTTTACTATTTCTGCAAGATAGCAAAGTAGTGTTTTTAGATTTGAATTCAAATCAGCTTCACGTAATTAACGAGTTAGCTGATATCAATATCACTAATGCAGTTTGGGGTGAGAAGCCACAATTTATTTACTTTACTGCGGTGAAAGATACCAACAAGTATCTAGCAAAGTTTGATTTAATGACACGTCAAACGACGCCTATTGATGCCAGTGATGTCAAGAAGCTGTTGACCGATGGTAGAGGCAATGTGTTTTATTTATCGAGTAACTACCTTGTTGACGTTGCAAGCGGCAAAAAGCACGTTGTGACTGTGCCAGAGACTGGCCTGGTGTTCGTAGATATGTCTGAAAATTATCTTTTCGGTACTGATGCGCTTAAGAGTTTCTACCGAATGTCGTTAGATTCTGGCGAGCTTGAAAGTATTGCAATTCCGTTTAAACAACGCGATTTTTCAGTGGTTGACGACAACACGGTTATTTTTACAAAACGACAATATAAAAATACCTCGATAAAACGCGTGTCGTGGCAGCTGCAATAGATTTTATTTTATGCCAATTCGGTCGACTATTTTTACTGCGCCTTAGGCGCTAATGGTATATAATCCGCCAGTTTTATGGGGCAAGAGATAGCTTGGTTTTATGCAATTAATTCGCGGTATACACAATATTGATACGCAAACCTCCGGTTGTGTATTAACTATTGGTAATTTTGATGGCGTGCATCTAGGTCATCAAGAAGTGCTTAATGGATTGAAACAACAAGCAAAAGCATTATCTCTGCCCAGTACGGTGATGACGTTTGAGCCGCAGCCACAAGAGCTGTTTAATGGCAATGAAGCGCCAGCAAGACTTTCTCGTTTACGTGATAAATTGAGCTTGTTAGCGCAATATGACATCCAGCGCTTACTTTGTGTGCGTTTTGATAGTAAATTCTCGGCGATGAGTGCTAATGATTTCATCGAGCAACTGCTAGTAAAAAAACTCGGTGTTAAGTTTTTAGTCGTCGGTGATGACTTCCGCTTTGGCTACAAGCGCCAAGGTGACTTTGAGATGCTAGTTGCCGCTGGCAAAAAGCACGGTTTTGAAGTGGTCAGCACTCAAAGTTTGAAAGTGTCTAATCATCGGGTTAGCAGCACCTTGATTCGTGAAAAGCTAAAAAGTGGTGATGTTGAAGCCGCTGAAGCCATGCTCGGACATCCATTTGTGATTAGTGGCCGCGTACGTCATGGCGATAAAAAAGGCCGAACTATTGGTTTTCCAACGGCTAATATCGCACTCGATCGCAAAGTATCACCAGTACAGGGCGTATTTGCCGTTGAAGTAACGCTTGATGACTGCACTTATCAAGGCGTGGCCAATATTGGTAAACGACCGACAGTGAATGGACATCGCATTCAACTAGAAATACATTTATTCGAGTTTAGTGGCGATATTTATGGCAAATGCCTAGATACGCGAGTTTTGACTAAAATTCGAGATGAGAAAAAATTCGAATCTTTTGATTTGCTTAAGCAGCAAATTGAAAGAGATGTTATTGCGGCCAAAGCGTATTTTGGCGAGTAGTGACCGTATAATTTTATAATTTATTGACCTGTTATAGGCGTGAGTAATAATGAGTGATTACAAAAAGACCTTAAACCTGCCAAAAACTTCATTTTCTATGAAGGCTAACTTGGCAAACCGCGAGCCAATGATGCTTAAAGCATGGGACAAAGCGGATCTTTACGGCAAAATTCGTGCGGCTCGCAAAGGGCGCAAGAGCTTTGTTTTACATGATGGCCCTCCATACGCCAACGGTGATATTCACATTGGTCACTCAGTAAATAAAATTCTTAAAGACTTCATTATTAAGTCAAAAACTATCGCTGGCTATGATGCGCCATACATTCCTGGTTGGGATTGTCACGGTCTGCCAATTGAACTACAAGTAGAGAAAAAACACGGTAAGCCGGGTCAAAAGATCTCTGAAGCTGAATTTCGTAAGAAATGTCGTGCTTACGCACAGCGTCAAGTTGATGGTCAACGCAAAGACTTTATCCGTTTAGGTGTGTTAGGTGATTGGCAAAATCCTTATCAAACGATGAACTTTGATTTCGAAGCTAACATCGTACGCTCTATGGGTAAGATCATCGACAATGGTCACCTGCAGCAAGGCGCTAAGCCAGTTCACTGGTGTTTAGATTGTGGTTCGTCACTAGCCGAAGCGGAAGTTGAATACGAAGACAAAAAATCACCAGCAATCGACGTGCGTTTTAACGCGGTAGATGAAGCACAAATTCTAGAGAAAATGGGCATCGACGCAGCAAACGGTGGCGAAGGTACTATTTCTACAGTTATCTGGACAACAACTCCTTGGACATTGCCTGCTAACCGCGCGTTGTCAATGCATGAGAGTGTTGAATATGTATTAATTCAGCTAGAGAAAGATGGCGCCAAAGAGCGTCTGATCTTGGCTCGTGAGTTAATGGATAGCGCGATGGAGCGTTACGGTGTTGAAAACTACAGTGTACTTGGCGAGTGTGCTGGTAGTGCGCTTGAATTAGTACGCTTTAACCACCCATTCTACGATTTCGATGTGCCAGTAATTTTAGGCGACCACGTTACTACTGATTCTGGTACGGGTATCGTTCACACCGCACCTGGCCACGGTCAAGAAGATTACGTGGTTGGTAACAAATACGATATCGAAGTAGCTAACCCAGTAGGCGCAAATGGTGTGTATTTAGAAGGTACACCGTTGTTTGAAGGTCAACACGTCTTTAAAGCTAACGATGCTATCGTTGAAGTGTTAACTGAAAAGGGCGCGCTACTTAATCATCAGCCGCTAGTTCACAGCTACCCGCATTGTTGGAGACACAAAACGCCGATCATCTTCCGTGCTACGCCGCAGTGGTTTATTAGCATGGACAAAAATGGTTTGCGCAGCCAAGCAATGGGCGAAATTGAAAAGACACAATGGATCCCTGATTGGGGCCAACAACGTATCGAAAACATGGTTGAAGGTCGTCCAGACTGGTGTGTATCACGTCAGCGTACTTGGGGTGTACCACTAACTGTATTTATCAATAAAGATACGAACGAACTGCATCCGAATACCTCTGAGCTATTAGAGCAAGTTGCTCAGCTAATTGAAAAAGAGGGTATTCAAGCGTGGTTTGATATCGAGCCAAGCGAGTTCCTAGGCGAAGGCGGCGAGCAATACGTTAAGGTGACTGATACCTTAGACGTATGGTTTGACTCTGGTGTAACTCACGCTTGTGTGGTTGACGCACGCGAAGAGTTATCTGGCCCTGCTGATTTATACCTTGAAGGTAGTGACCAACACCGCGGTTGGTTCCAATCATCACTAATGACTTCTGTAGCTATGAATGGCAAGGCGCCATACAAGCAAGTACTTACTCACGGCTTTACCGTTGATGGTGAAGGTAAGAAGATGTCTAAGTCATTAGGTAACGTGATGTCACCACAGCAAGTGGTTAACCGCTTAGGTGCTGACATTCTGCGTTTATGGGTTGCTTCTGCTAACTACACTGCTGAAATGACCGTTTCTGATGAGATCTTAGATCGCAGCGCCGATGCTTATCGCCGTATTCGTAACACTGCGCGTTTCTTACTATCAAACCTTAACGGTTTCGATGGCAAAGATGACATCGTTGCAAATGAAGATTTAGTGGCGTTAGATCGCTACATCGTTGGTCGTGCGCATCAAGTTCAACAAGAAATCGTTGAAGCTTATGAGAACTACCAATTCCACACTGTAGTACAAAAGCTAACGCATTTCTGTTCTATTGAACTAGGTAGCTTCTACTTAGATATCATCAAAGACAGACAGTACACTGCCAAAGCTGATGGCCTGCCACGTCGCAGCTGTCAAACAGCGATGTACCACATTGCGCAAGCACTAGTACGCTGGATTGCACCAATCTTAAGCTTCACTGCTGATGAGATTTGGAAAGCACTACCAAACAACGAAGAAGAGTTTGTATTCACCGCTGAGTGGTATGAAGGCTTAACGGCGTTAAATGACAACGAAGAGTTTAACGGTGAGTTCTGGAATCAAATCCAAGAAGTTCGCGATGCCGTGAATAAAGCGATGGAGCAAGCGCGTCGTGACGAGGTTATCGGTGGCAGTTTAGCGGCCAACGTTACCCTGTATGTAAGTGATGAGCTAGCAGCGAACTTAAATAAGATCGCTAGTGAATTACGTTTCGTATTAATTACGTCGAACGTGACTATTGAAACTGGCACTGCTGCCGATAATGCAGTTGAGACTGAAGTTGAAGGTCTTAAAGTATTAGTTGAAGCGTCAAGTGGCGAGAAGTGTGACCGTTGTTGGCACCACCGCGAAGAAGTGGGCCAAAGCGAAGAGCATCCACTACTTTGTGGCCGTTGTATTACCAACGTTGACGGCGAAGGCGAAGAGCGTACATATGCCTAATTCAGCTCAGGCTGCTAATGCCAAACCAGCATTAGCGCAAAGTGGCATCATGTGGCTGTGGTTAGCAGTTGCGGGTTTAGTGGCAGATCAAGCCACTAAACTTTATGTACTGGCTAACTTTAAGCTGCACGAATCAGTAGATGTATTGCCATTTTTTAATTTTACTTACGCCCAAAACCGCGGCGCAGCCTTTAGCTTTTTAAGTGAAGCTGGTGGCTGGCAACGCTGGTTCTTTACCGTGATTGCAGTTGGTGTGAGTGGCTTACTCATTTATTGGATGCGCGGATTACATAAATCTAAGCGCATGTTAAACATCGCTTATGCCTTGGTGATTTCAGGTGCTATTGGCAATTTAATTGATCGCCTTAGTTATGGTTTCGTGGTGGATTTTCTGCATCTCTATTACGAAAACTATCACTGGCCTGTGTTTAACGTTGCCGATATCGCCATTTGTTGTGGCGCGTTTTTAATTATCTTCGATGCCTTCATCAATAAAGATGAAGAAGCAGCGAGCAAAGAGTCAAACTAATGATTACACAAACAAGCGAAATTATCTTTCACGTTACCATGAAGCTAGAAGACGGCTCTGCTGCTGACAGCACCAAGGTAAATAATAAACCAGCTAAGTTGCGCATGGGTGATGGCAGTTTGTCACCGGCATTTGAGTCTAACTTAATGGGTTTAAAAGCAGGTGATGAAAAGGAATTTACCTTATTTGCGAAGGACGCGTTTGGCGAAAATAATCCTGATAATATCTACCATATGGATCGCAGCAAGTTTAGCGAGTCAGAGTTAGAAGTTGGTGCTATTATCATGTTCGATCAGCAAAATGGCGCACAGATCCCTGGCGTTGTTCGCGAAGTGGTTGGCGACTCAGTCACGATCGACTTTAACCATCCGCTAGCTGGTCAAACTATTACCTTTGCCGTTGAAATAATTGAGGTTAACGAGTAATGAGCGTACAAATACTTCGCGCTAATCCACGTGGTTTCTGTGCTGGCGTAGACCGCGCAATCACCATTGTTGAACGCGCGCTCGATTTGTTTGATGCCCCAATTTACGTGCGCCACGAAGTGGTACACAACAAATATGTTGTAGATGGCTTGCGTGAACGCGGTGCAGTATTTGTAGAAGAGCTCCATCAAGTGCCAGATGACTCAACGGTTATCTTTAGTGCTCACGGTGTTTCACAAGCGGTGCGTCAAGAAGCAAAACGCCGCGATTTACGCGTCTTTGACGCTACTTGTCCATTAGTGACTAAAGTTCATATGGAAGTTGCCCGTTCAAGCCGCCGCACCACTGAATGTGTACTTATCGGTCACAAAGGACACCCTGAAGTCATTGGTACTATGGGCCAGTATTCAAATGAAGACGGCGCCATGTATTTGGTGGAAACGGTCGAAGACGTTGCCAACCTAGTGGTCAATGACGAGAGTAACCTAAGCTATGTAACGCAAACCACCTTGTCGGTTGATGATACTAAAAACATCATCGACGCGCTGCGCGAACGCTTTCCTGAAATCGAAGGTCCGCGTAAAGACGATATTTGTTACGCAACGCAAAACCGCCAAGATGCGGTAAAAGACATCTCAGCCAAGGTTGATTTGTTATTAGTAGTTGGTTCTAAAAACAGCTCTAACTCAAACCGCCTGCGCGAACTAGCTGAGAAAAACGGCACCACTGCTTATCTTATCGATAACAGCGATGGCATCGATGCCAGTTGGTTAGATGGCGTCAAAGCTGTTGGTGTTACCGCTGGTGCTTCTGCGCCTGAGATTTTAGTCAACCAAGTGATTGAAAAACTGGTTGAACTAACCGATGGTGAAGTCGTAGAGAATCCTGGTATCGTTGAAGATACTGTGTTCGCAGTACCAGTAGAACTGCGTTAATCGCAATCTCACATCAAATAAAAAACGGCGCTATTTAGCGCCGTTTTTTGTTTTAGGTTTAAAACTACAAACCACCTGTAGTCAGTTTACGTGGGTCTAATAACTTTTTAAGCTCTTCGACACTAAGCTCCGTTTCTTCTGCCGCTACATCGATAACAGGACGACCTTCTTTGTAGGCTTTCTTAGCTATTTCAGCTGCTTTTAGGTAGCCGATAATTGGGTTCAAAGCAGTAACCAAAATCGGATTACGCGAAAGCGCAGTTTGCAAGTTAGCTTCGTTTACTTTGAAGGTAGTGATGGCTTTATCAGCCAATAACACGGCGCTGTTGCTAGTTAGCTCGATACTTTCAAGTAAGTTACGCGCAACTATAGGTAGCATTACGTTTAGCTCGAAGTTACCCGATTGACCAGCCACTGTGATAGTTGTGTCATTGCCAATCACCTGTGCAGCAACCATGGCTGTAGCCTCTGGAATGACAGGGTTTACTTTGCCCGGCATGATTGAGCTGCCTGGTTGCAGTGCTTCTAGTTCAATTTCACCAAGACCCGCCAGTGGACCTGAGTTCATCCAGCGTAAATCGTTAGCAATTTTCATGAGTGATACGGCACAGGTTTTTAGCTGACCAGAGGCCGCTACGGCGGTGTCTTGCGTGCCGATGTGGCTAAACAGGTTGTCAGCTGGTTTAAAACTAATACCAGTACGCTTGCTTAGTTGCTCGCTAAATTTTTGAGAAAAATCAGGATGCGCATTGATGCCTGTGCCCACCGCTGTACCGCCTTGAGCCAGGTGACATAGTTTTTCGTGAACTTGGCTTAAGTTGCTAATGCTCAGCTCGATTTGAGCCTGCCAGCTATAGAGGCTTTGGCTTAAACGCACAGGCATGGCATCCATTAAATGGGTGCGACCAGTTTTCACGTGATGATCCACAGCTTCGGCTTTTTCTTTGATGGCATTGCTCAAGTAAGTTAGCGCTGGTAATAGTTTATCTTGGATCTGACAGGCTGCGCTGATGTGAATGCTGCTTGGGATGATGTCGTTAGAGCTTTGACCGTAGTTGATGTGATCGTTTGGATTAACTTCTGAGCCAAGTTTTTGCGTAGCAAGGTTAGCTAACACTTCATTCGCATTCATGTTTGAGCTGGTACCAGAGCCAGTTTGGAAGACATCAACAGGGAAGTGTTGCATGAAGTTTTCATCGTTTAATAACTCATCGACACTGTCGCAAATCGCTTTACTCATGTCAGCTGGAATTTGCTCTAGCTCGCTATTGGCAAGCGCACAGGCCGCTTTGGCTTGCAGCAATGCGGTAATGAATGACTTAGGCATACCTTGGCCGCTAATAGGGAAGTTGTTGATAGCGCGTTGTGTTTGAGCGCTGTAAAGAGCATTGGCTGGTACGTTGAGTTCGCCCATGCTGTCTTTTTCGATTCTGTATTCCATGAGGTTTCCTTTATTTAAAGTAGTGACTAGTCACTCGTAGTTCGGTGAGTAACTGTTTTAATTGTTGCTGTTGATTGGCATTACTCACTAAGCGAGAGAGTCTAATGAGTGGTCGTTGAATATGATCGAGACATTGCCAGCGCCATTGCGAAGGAATAATCACATCGGCAAAGGTGTCGAGTAGCAGCTGAAACTGATTGATATTGGCGTGCCACGCGTCAACTTGTGTATTTTCTATGTGTTCATCTTCGATGCTAAACCACAGCTGAAAAAGTTGCGGTTGCTCAGGCTCTAAGCCATGACGAATGGTGTTGCGCAATTGATTTAACGTTGTGGTGTGACTCATAAAATGCGACTGACAAATAATAAAATCACACTATGTTAATGAAAATCATTATCGTTATCAAGCTTGGTGATTTTTGGGATGTAGATATTGAAGTTAGAGAGCTTAACTATCGAACTCGATGGAGCTTCATGGATAGGGAACAATGTAATTTTAATGACGGGGATTAGAAAATAAGAAGTAAAAAGTTTTCGAATTAGATAGTTTGCCCCAGCATTAAAACTGGGGCAAAGTTATTTCGATGGTTTTACTTATCGATAGCTTTACTTATCGATAGCTATTGCGCGGCCTGAGTTATTACCGCGTCAATAATGTGGATAACGCCATTCTTAGCATAAACATCTTTGACGGTAACTTTAGCGCCGCCGACAGTTAGCGCCCCGTCTTTTATTGCAATAGCAATGTTTTCACCGCCAAGCGTCGCGGCAGACTTGCCGTTGAGACTCATTGCGGTTACTGAATCGACTTCTGCATCTTTAATAACGTGCAACTCTAATACATCGGTTAACGCTGGTACATCGGCTAACAGACCAGTTAGTACGCCATCTGGTAAGGCAGCAAAAGCGGCATCGGTTGGCGCGAAGACTGTGAATGTTGCATTCTCATCAGACAGCGCAGTAACAAGATTTGCAGCAGTTAACGCAGTGACTAGCGTCTCTAAATCGTCATTGGCAACGGCGATTTGTGCGATTGTGCTATCAGAGCGAGATGTAGCAGGATCTGCTGGTGGCAACAATACGGTATCTATCACGTGAATAACGCCATTGTCAGCAAAGGCATTAGCTAGCGTGACTTTGGCATTGTTGACGTAAAGATCGTCAGCAGGTTTTGATAATGCCAGTTTATTTTTAGCAGTGTTGGCACTCATCGTTGTGTTCATGTCTGATTGCGCAAGGGTTACCGCTGCATCTTGCTTAACCTCTGATGTAAGTACATGATACAGCAAGATTTCTTTTAGATTATCTAAATCAGCGATGTTATCGACTGTCAAATTGAGTTTGGCAAAGGCTGCATCTGTTGGTGCAAAAACTGTAAAAGCACTGTCTGCGTCTGAGATTGTGGTGACTAAATCAGCTGCCGTAAGGCCCGCCACTAAAGTTTTAAACGAACCATTAGCGATGGCAACTTCGGCGATATTGCCATAGGCTGGTGGAATAGTTGCATCGGCAATAACGACCATGTCGATGACGTGAATGATGCCGTTAGTTGTATGAATGTCTTTAGTGACAACAGTCGCACCACCGAAAGTCAAAGTATCTTTTGTGCTATCGATTGCTACTGGAATGGTGACATTACCATCATCTGTGGTTGCAGCTGTTGTCGCCGCTTTACCATTGAGGCTATAGGCTAACGTTGAGTCAACTTCGCTAGCAATAACATGCTGCTTTAAGATTGCCGCCAAGTGATCTGGATTTTCTAACAATCTATCTAAAACAGCGGCGTCAATCATCGCAAAGGCAGCATCTGTTGGTGCAAATACGGTGAACTTTTGGTTATCGTCGCTTAGTAAGTCGTCAAGGCCAGTTGCTTGCAGTGCGGTTACTAATGTGGTGAAGCTGCCCGCTGCTACTGCCGTATCAACAATGTTATTAGTTGGGCTGTTAGCTACCGCTGGTGGCATGAGTACGGCGTCAATAACATGAATGACGCCGTTGTCTGCCATGATGTCCGTCGATGTTACAGTTACCGTATTAACTAATAGCGATTCGCCAGCGAGAGATAGACCAAGTTTGGCACCGTTAACTGTATCTATGCGGCTACCTGCAGAACTAATCGCGGCTGCCGCTTTTACTTCGCCGCCGAGCACGTGATAAGTCAATACTGATGTCAGTTGATCTTTGTCCGCCAGTAACGCGTTGATGGCGTCAGTGCCAAGAAGTGCAAAAGCATCATCGGTTGGGGCAAATACGGTGAATTTCTTGCTGGTATCGGATAGGGTTTCGTCTAATCCTGCTGTTTTGAGGGCTTGAACTAGTGTTGTAAAGTTTCCATTGCTGGTGGCAACGTCAACAATGGTAGTGGCTTGAGGCACTGGTTCGTCCTTATCATCATCGCCGCTACAGCCAGTGATGACGAAGGAAAATAGCAGTGCTACAATAGTCGTGTTGATCCTTTTAATAGTCATAATAAAACCTTAGAGTTTGTTAGTCGCATTTCAAACTACGGGGCAGACTGTTAACTGGATCAATATTCTTAACATTTCCATTACATGTCGTACCATTCAGATTTTCAATAGTCTGGATGTTTTACTGTCACCAAAGCATCACGTTTTCACTATATTTCTGCCACCAAACTGTCATTTTTACCCTCTATCGTTAGTTGATTTTTAAAACAATGATGAGTGATTGTGATGGACAAAACTTTTAAAAAACTAACGTTAGCGGCGCTAATTGCAGGTACATTATCTGCGTGCAGTGGCGATGATGGTAAAGATGGAGTAAGCGGCGCGGCTGGTGCACAAGGTCCTCAAGGCGAGCAGGGCTCTCAAGGTCAACAGGGGACGGCAGGTAGCGATGGCAAAGATGCTGTTACCTCAATTAAAGCAACCTTAGTAGCACGTGCCGTGCTTAATGCCCAATCGCCAGAAGGCGCAGCTGAAATCGTTCAATATCAACAATCAACTGGTTATGTGTTTGCCGTCAATAGTTCTGGTGATAAAGCCACGGTCGATGTGTTAGATTTAAAAAATGCCGATGCTAGCTCGCTAAGTGCAGATGATGAAGGTGTTATTACCAACACTAATATGACAACAGTAATGCAGATTGATCTATCCGCTAATACGGCTGGCGATGCTAATTCGATTGCGATTTCAAACGAGCTTAATATGCTAGCAGTTGCTATGGCAGCTGATAGCAAAGGCGCGAAAGGGCATATTGCGTTTTATGATATTTCAGGTGCGACGCCTTCATTTGTGAAAAACGTAGAAGTAGGCTATCTGCCGGATATGGTGACCTTCACACCGGATAGTAAGCAAGTTGTAGTTGCCAACGAAGGTGAGCCAAGTGGTGATTACTTAACAGATCCTGTAGGCAGCATTTCGATTATCGATATCACTAATGGTGAAGTGGCGGCAACGGCGAATGATTTAGGCTTTGCGAGCTATAACGACAAACAAGCAACGCTTGAAGCGCAAGGGGCTATGTTCCCAAATCCTAAAGGTCGAACAATTAAAGGACAAGTTATTGCAACCACGGTGGCGATGGATTTAGAGCCTGAATACGTTGCGGTGAGCAAAGATAGCAAAACCGCTTATGTTTCGCTGCAAGAAAACAACGCTATTGCGATTGTAGATTTGACTAAGAAAGAGATCGTTAAGGTGCAAGGGCTTGGCGTTAAGTCGTGGGCAGAATTGGCCATTGATGCATCTGACAAAGACAGTGGTATTAATTTTCAGCGCTATGAAAACCTCTATGGGATGTATCAGCCAGATACCATTGCGAGCTACGATTGGAAAGGCGCTAACTTTATCGTCAGTGCTAATGAAGGTGATGGCCGTGAATACTTCTTTGACGCCGATGACGAAGCAAGCTGTCTAGCTGCTGGTGGTTTAGACTTCGATGATAAAGACGGCTGTTTGTCTTATACCGATGAAGTGCGTGCTGAAGACTTAACCTTAGATGCCGACGCCTTTAGCCACGTAAATAACGACGATGATGATATCGGCCGTCTTAAAGTATCAAATGCAAAAGGTGATACTGACAATGATGGTGATTTTGACAAGTTATACACCTATGGCGCTCGCTCATTCTCAATTTGGGATGGTAACGGCAACTTGGTGTTCGACTCTGGTGACGACGTAGGCCGCATTACTGCAGCAATTCACGGCGAAGCGTTTAACAATGACGAAGATGAAAATAAAGGCGATACCCGCTCTGACGCCAAAGGCGCTGAGCCAGAAGCTTTAGCTTTAGGCATGGTTGACGATCGTCATTATGCATTCGTAGGCTTAGAGCGCATGGCAGGGATTATGGTATATGACATCACCAATCCATTTGACGTGCAGTTTAAAGATTACTTTATTAACCGTGGCACATCGGAAGGCAGTGATATCACTGGTGATTTAGCACCAGAAGGCATGACTTTTATTCCTGCAACAGACGATACGCCGGCGCGCTTAGTTGTTGGTAATGAAATTTCTGGCTCAGTAAGCGTTTGGGAAATCACCCAAGAATAATCAGAATGTCTGAGCAGAAATAAAAACGCCGCTTCAAATGAAGCGGCGTTTTTTATTATCCGAATAACTTAGGTGGTTGCCCTAGTTGATTGAGATTAGGAAAAATGGCGTTTAGTTCATCTTGTTCAACCCCAAACCACTGGCCAAGAGCTGCGGCGTATTGATCGACAGATTGGGTTGGAATTAATCGTCCGCTACCCGCATCAAGCGCATGGCCTAGTGTTGATTCTGGAATATCTCCGTAAATTTGACGTCCTGCAACGGCGCCGCCGACGACAAAGTGATGAGCGCCCCAGCCGTGATCAGTACCATCGCCATTGGTTGCAAGGGTGCGGCCAAAGTCTGCTGCGCTAAATAGCGTGATATTATTTTGCAACCCCATTTCCGTAATCGCTTGATAAAAAGCAGCAATGCTGGTGTCTATCTGCTGTTGGAGCCGTGGTAATGTTCTTGCCTGCTCAGAGTGGGTATCAAAGCTGCCTAATGCGATGGTAAATACTTGTCTATTGTTTCCGAGGCTGTCTCTAGCGGCGATTGTTTTGGCCACTGTTTCTAGTTGCTTGCCCAATCTTGTTGATGGAAACTGAGTCGCAATGTTGGGAGCATCTGCTGTTGCTTCGTTGTATTGATTGTTGGCCGTAAAAGACTGACTAATTTTAGTTTTCATGTCTTGAGCAAGTAGGCCATTGCCATGAAAGTAGTCAGCGTTAAAGTGTTTCGCTAACGTAGCTTTTAGCTCGTCGTCGGCTTCATCGATAACATCCAATCCGAGCGCTTTGCCGCCTGAAATAATGTAAGGAGAGGTGTTTCTTCCCGTTAATAACAATTCACCGCCTGAGGTTGTGATGTTGGCAAAGGTGTTATTCGATTGAGTAATTGCGTCTGAATAGAGGCCCGCCCAACCGTATTGCGCTCCTTCAGTGGTGCCAGACATCCAAGTGGCCTGTTGATCGTTGTGTGAAAATAGTCGTGGCGGTAATTTTACGCTTTCTTCGTTAAACGAAGTGGCGTTTGCTGTTTCAATTAATGGGCCGACATTACCGATAATGGCGGCATTGCCTTCTTCAAACAGTCGATGCAGATGCTTGAATTCAGCGGGTAGAGCAAATTGACGGTTGCCGAATTGCGCTGAATTTAGGGGCGTTAGAGGGAGCAAAGTGTCTCTCGTTCTTGGCGCCAATTGCTGGGAAATGATATCGCTGCGGATTGTTGCCCATTGCTGATAACTGTCGGCATCATATGGAATAACAGTGTCATGATTATCCATGCCGCCATAGAGAAACAAACACACCAGTGCTTTGTAATCACTTGATTGTCTAGCGTGGGCTTTGATACTGGTGAGTAATGACGTCATGCCACCCAATGAGGCACAGGCCAGCGTGGCTGAAGAAGCTTTTAAAAATGCACGGCGATCTAAAGTCATAATCTGGCCCCTATTGTTGAATTAAATAATCGGGAGAAGTCATTATCAGCACTATCGCTAATCTTACGCGATACAATTTCCCATCGTCATCGTCGCTGTCAACTTCATTAAGTAGGTCGACAATATGCGCTCGAGTTTGCGCGCTGAGGGCACCGTTAGTGAGCAGTAAATCAAGATGATTAAGTAGCGCTTCAATATCGTTAGCAAGTGCTAGTTCTGCCGAATAATTGGCAATAAAACTATCTTTCGCTTGTGATGTATCAATATTGATATTTTCATCGATAAAAAACTGTTTAACGTCGACAGTGTCGAATTGTTCATCGTCGAGGAACACAAAATAAGTGAGTAAATTTGTGTACCCCGCCACTGAGCTAGCGTTGATGATTTGCATTTCAGGGGCTTTTAATCCTTGCTCACCAGTTTTGGTGCCGGGGGCGATATACCCGGGACGGTAAAAGTTAAATACCGAAGGCGAGCGATAAGGATGCTGTGACAGGCTTGATGGGCCAGTGGTATCCCATAAAATCTCCTGAAATTCTGGCGTGACCTGCGCAACGTTAAATGCCCGTGCCCAATGAGTTAGTCGTAATAGCGGCTCTCTGATTTTTCCGTCAGTATCGCCTTGCGATGTTCTGGCGTGCTCGTCAAATAATACTGCAGCGATGGTTGCTGCTAAATCACCACGTTCTTTAGTGCCTACAGTATCGCCATTAGGAAGTGTGTATTGACCATTGTTAAAGGCTTCGCTGACACGCGCTACATATTCAGGTTGTGGATTGCTGGTGACTAAGCGCTGAATGAGTTGGCTTGTGACAAATGGCGCTAGATTTGGATGAGCAAAGATATGATCCAATGCTTGTGTGACGCTTTCTGCTCCTGCAGTATTGGCAGCTATTGTTGTACCAAGAAAAGATTTTTCGCGTTCTGAATGAGAGCGAGGGTAAATATTCATGAGGGCAGCAAAGGCGCTATCAAGAGATTCTTCCACAAGTGTCGAGTTGAGGTTAAAACCAGTAAAAACACGGGCTAAACCTGTAATGTCTTGATTGGAGTAAGTCTCTATTTGTTGGCCATTGCTATCCAGTTTCGGGCTACCATCTGTATTGAGTTCAACAACGCCTAGAGTAAATAGTTGTAATAATTCGCGGGCGTAGTTTTCATCGGGCATCCTTCCTGTTTCGGGATCGCCTTTTTTACTGCCGCGGTAGGTGAGGTATTGGCCCATTGCTGGAGAATAGGTTACTGCTTCTAGTATGTCGCGATAGTTTCCAAAGGCGTGTTTGATGAGTAAATCTTGATAGTAGGTGACGCCACTTGGAATATCTGTCAGAACTTCGCCACCGCCATTGGAAACCACTAATATTTGCGATAATGCAAAAGCAACGCGCTGTCGCAGTTGATCGTCGCTACTAATTGCATTGCGCCAAAAACCTATGGTCGTCGCTTCTAGCTCTAGGAGATGAGTTTCGTCAGGATCGATGGCTTTGTCTGACATCTCATCAAGCACCGGCATTAAATAACTAGGTGTTTGAGTGAGCTGCTGTTGATACCACTCAGATAGGCTTTGACCGGTCAGCGATGATACCGCATCTTGCTTAGCGCCAAAGGTCGCTTGATTTAAGAACCTCGCCACTTGTTTGGGATCGCTATAAACGAGATCTTGTGTTGGAGTCGTACCTGTTTGATCTGTAGTACCACTTCCAGTTTGGCCATTTCCTGTCTGTCCATTATTGCCAGTTCCTGTTTGGCTGCCGTTACCTTGATTATCATCTGGCTGCACCGGTGTCGGAGGTTCAGGGGATTCACTATCACCGCCACCACCACAAGCGGTGATACTGATACTTAAGAGTGCGGCGATAATTAAAGAGAGATAAGAGTTTTTATACATGGCGCTCTCACAAAGTTAGGACTATTGCTAAACGCTAATATGGCAGAAATGGGATCGAGTGCTTTAGGTAACCCCGCTATCTTTTGCAAGACCGGAAGCTTTGCGACCCAACCTCACGATTGGTGTGCCATTATCAGCTAATTCATAGTGCCACGCGATGAACATTGTGGTCAATCGGATGGCACTATTTCGGCGACTGGTCTGAGCATCGCTGCCTAGAAATACTGTTCAGTAAATTGCGCCAGACTGCTACGTTCTACTTCATCGAATATCAGCACAGAGCCACGCTCGTAGTGACGATAGATGTTAACGGCGGCACTCACGCCTGAGCTTGCGGGAGTGACGAATCTATCGTCGATTTGTGCAAGATTGCCCAATACTATGGTGCGGCAGTTACGGCCGCCGCGCGATAACATGCCTTTCATTTGCGCTCGGGTCATGTTCTGGGCTTCATCAATAATTAAAACCGCATCATCGAGGGAGCGGCCGCGGAAATAGGCCATCGAGGTAAACTCGATATTCGCCCGCTCTACGATGTGCTCCACCGTCGCTGATGTTTGGCGGTCATCTTCGGTGTTACTGTGCATGGAAACCAATGCGTCGGTAATACCTGCGAGTAACGGCAGAGATTTTTCCTTGAGATCGCCGGGTAGATAGCCCGGTTCATCGTCCATAAAATCACGGCTGCGTACTACAACGATTTTTTTGTATTGCTTGGTTTCCAACACTTGATGCAGGGCAGCGGCCACCGCGAGGAAGGTTTTGCCTGAGCCTGCCGGCCCTAAGATGATATTGAGATCGAATGAGTCATCAGTCATTTGGCGCAGTGCTACTTCTTGGCGCAGGTTTTTCGGCGCTATGCCCCAGACTTTTTCTTGGCTTTTGAGAAATAGCTTAGTAACGACGGATGTTTCACTCACTTCTAAAATTCTTCCAACATGGCCTTCGGCATCATACCAATACATGTTGGGCTGGGCGCTGTCGTTAAAAAGATGACGGTCGAGTTTGTAGATGTTGTGATTGACCTTGAGCTTAGAGTTTTCATCCAGCGCATTAAAGAAGTCACCTTCGAAAGCTTGCACGCCAGTATAAAGCATATCGGCATCGCTAATGTCGTGCTCAATTTGTACATCTTCAGAATGAACACCAATAGTGCGCGCTTTTAAGCGCATATTGATGTCGCGAGAGACTATGGTGACGGATTGGCCTAATTGTTTTTGCAGATGCAGGGCATAGTTAATGATGTGATTGTCGGCGTTCGATCCAATCCCGTTCTTAAGCTCCTTGGCGAGATCGAGCTGCGTATCTATCCCGATAAATAAACGGCCTCGTTTGGCGCTTTCATTACAAGGTAGCTCGATGCCTGCTTCCATTTCTTCGGCGCTGTGGCCGTTGATAATGTCGTCTAGCATGCGGATAACGACGCGAGCGTCGGCGCTAACACTCCTATCGCGCCTCTCTTTGAGATTGTCGAGCTCTTCTAGAACCGTGAGACAGATATAGATATCTTGCTCGTAGGCGAGCAGGCTCTTGGGATCATGCACTAGTGCTGATGTATCTAATACGCGGGGATTTTTATTATCACAGTGACCATTCATACGTAAAACCTCTTGGAAACTATGACAGCAAATGAAACAAACTGCCTAAATTTGAAGCTGTGCTGCCAGTTGCGTTAAACAATGTCCTTTTGGAAAAGACGCTTTTAATGAAGTGTTGTTGGAGTTTTTGAAGTGACAGAGTTGTTAATGCCTTATCGCGATAAGGAATTGAAAGTAGATGATATTTGACGCTAGCAAATTGGGATATCACACATCTCTCTTTATGCTATGGCATTAACAATTCTATTGTAGCCACAGTTTTATGACAGATGCGAGACTTATTTGTGACAGTGCTATTTGTTGTAGCCTTAAGGCAAAGCTTGACCACGGGCGCTAACGAGCAGTTGATACCAATGTTCGCGTGACAAGCTAATATCTTTTGCTTGGGCGCAGGCTTTTATGCGTTCGCTATTAGTTGTGCCTAACACAGGTTGAATTTTGGCGGGATGGCGCATTAGCCACGCGATAACGATAGCTTCAGGACTGACATTGTATTCATGCGCTAATGTCGCTACTAAATCACTGGTATGGGCGTGATTCGCATCGCCATTTCCTGTGAATTTTCCTTGGGCCAGACAGCCCCATGCTTGTAGCTGAATATTATTGAGCTGACTGTGCTCTATAATGCCATCAGAAAAATGAGGATTGTCAGTCATACCCGCGACAACGCCTTGATTAATCCAGTTATTGTTGAGCAGACTCATTTCCAGCTGATTAGCCACCAATGGCATAGCAAGGGCGCGTTGTAAGTAGTCAATTTGATAGGGATGCATGTTGGATACGCCAAAGTGCTTTACCTTGCCACTTTGTTTTAACTCGTCAAAAGTGCATGCGATTTCGTCGACTTCCATTAACGGATCCGGACGGTGTAGCAACAGAATATCTATGTGGTCGGTGTTGAGTCGGCGCAGCGAGTTCTCAACGCTATGGGTAATCCACTGCTGTGAAAAATCATAGCGGCCAACGTTTTTCTCATCGGCAAAGCGAATACCACACTTGGTTTGCAGAATTAGATCATCGCGTAAATGCGGTGATTGTTTTAGCACATCGCCAAAGGCTTGCTCACTGCGGCCATGTTTGTAAATATCGGCGTGATCGAACAAGTTAATGCCGTGCTCTAAACACGTCGTTATCGCACGCTCAAGGGTTGTTACATCGTCAGAAGTGTAATTATCGCCATCCCAAGCGCCGCCAAATCCCATGCAGCCCATGGCAATCGCGCCCATGTGTGGAAAGTGTTGTTGTAAATGCATTTGATATCTCTTTTTATCTATTTGTTCTTATTTTAGCTCTAGCCATTCTTTAGGCGACATATTTAGCTTTTTTCTAAATACCCGCGCCAATGCTGAGCCATTTTCATAACCGACGGCGTTAGCCACTAATGCCACTGGCTTATCTTGGAGCAGTAAGCTCTTGGCAACGGTGATACGCCAGTCAATAACATAATCACCGGGACTTTGACCGACGACTTTCTTAAACAAGTCGGCAAATTTTGAGCGCGACATTAGCGCTAGTTCCGCCATTTCTTCTAGGCCCCAGCTGTGGTCTGGTGTTTCGTGAATGGCCAACAGCACTTTCGATAATTGCGGATGGGCGAGTCCAGCGAGCATGCCGTGTTGAATAAGCTCGTTGTGCATCACATGCCTTAGTACGTGGATGATAAAGACATCGGTTAACGCATTGATCATCGGCTGCTTACCGCAGTTTTCCTCAAAGGCTTCTTCAAACAACCAATGGGCGGTCTGATTCATTTTCTGACAGTCAGTAAGTCTGAAACACAATAGTGATGGCAGGGCATCGGCAATCGGATTTGATGAGTTGTCGTTGTAAACCACATTGGCACATACCAATTGTGGTGGATGCTCTTCACTGGCAATGATGCGATGAGCATGCGGTTTTGGAAAATACAATACCGTTGGCTGGTCGATCAGCTGTGACTGTCCTTGTTCATCAACAATGGTTAAAGCACCGCTGCGTAATAAGTGTAAGTGACCTTGATTGGGTTCGCGATTAAAGCTCGCTATGCCACAAAGGTTTCCCGTGAAAAAAACGTCTGTGCTCATCGAGAAGCGCTGAAGAATGACGGAAAGTTGATCCATTTTTTGCCTCTTTTTATCGTTTTTGGACGATTGGGTTCAAAGTTAGGACTATGTCATCCCTTTCGGCTAATTGGAAGCTCTATATTATCAACCAAGGAAAGCAACCTTACTTAATTATCAAATAATCAAACTTAAACCTCTTTATTAGGAGCAACATTATGAAACTTAAAACTCTAGTTAAAGCAACTCTTGCCTCTACTACATTATTAGCAAGCAGCCTGAGCTTCGCAGCAAACGTAGAAGTTAACGCTAACGCTAATGACTTAGCCATCAAAGGTTATGATACTGTTTCTTACTTCACTAAAGGCGCACCAACTAAAGGTTCTGATAAGTTCACAGCAGCATACAACGGTGCTATCTATCACTTCTCAAGTGCGCAAAACCGCGATTTATTTAAAGCTGAGCCTGCTAAATATGCGCCACAATACGGCGGTTACTGTGCAATGGGCGTGGCGTTAAACAAGAAATTCGATACTGATCCAACTGCATGGCACGTTCGCGATGGCAAGTTATACCTCAACCTGAACAAAGCAGTACAAAAGAAATGGTCATCAGACATTCCTGGCTACATCGAAACTGCACAAGGCAACTGGAATGGCATTAAAGGCCTAACAGCTGACCAAATCGAAAAAGTATTTGAATAATCAATCAAGGCGGATCACATGAAACAACTAACATCAGCAGAAAACTTAGATGACTTTGTGTCGAAAGACGGTTTTTCACTCTTGTTCTTTAGCGCCTCTTGGTGTGGACCTTGTCAGCAAATGAAACCTGTAGTTGAGGGTGTCGCGAGCATGATGAGTGACCGATTTAATACCATCAGACTCGATGTTGACCAGTCGCCACAAGCGGCGGCGGAATACGGAATTCGCAGTGTACCAACGCTGATGTTAGTCAAAGATGATCAAATTATGGCGCAGCAAGTAGGCGCCGTACCACCACAGCAGTTAATGCAGTGGCTAAATCAACGAACTTAATGAGGACATCATCATGAGTAATAAATTATTAGCAAGTGCTGCATTAGCAGCGGTAATCGCTTCAGGTGTAGTTGCACCAGCAGAAGCGGGCAGCAAAAAAGAAAAGTGTTACGGCATTGCCAAAGCTGGTCAAAATGATTGTGCCAACCTAGCTGGAACTCACTCTTGTGCTGGTCAATCAAATGTCGATTACGACAAGGGCGAGTGGAAATTAGTGAAAAAAGGCACCTGTTCTGAGTTAGGTGGCTTATCTAAGAAAGAAGCTAAAAAGCTGTACAAGAAAAAGAACGGTTAGGAGCGAGTTATGTCGGCAACGTGGCAAAGTGATGTATTGGTTGGTGTTGGCCTAAGGCATCCGCACTTTGCCGACATCTTAACCTCTGACAAGACAGTGGACTTTGTTGAAGTCCACTCCGAAAATTTCTTCTCTGACGGCGGCGCAGCATTGTCGGTGTTACGCCAAGTGAGAGAGCGTTATCCAGTGAGTTTACATTCGACATCGATGGGACTTGGCTCTCACCAAAACATTCCCGTTGATTATTTAAATCGTTTAAAGCGTTTGATGAATGATATTGATCCATTCTTGATGTCGGAACACGCGTGTTTTACGTGGGGACAGCAACAAGGGCAGTTGATCCATAGCGGCGACCTACTACCCATCGCGCACACGAGGCAAAACCTGAAAGTAATTTGTGAGCAAATCGAGCGAGTGCAAGATTTCTTGGGGCGTCACTTAGTCATAGAAAACGTTTCGGCTTATGTGCAGTTCGCGGAAAGTTATCTATCTGAGGCGGAGTTTTTGGCGCAAGTTGCCATGCAAACAGATGCCAAGATATTACTCGATCTCAACAATATCGCCGTTAATAGCCTCAACTTTGAGCAGGGGGATGTTGTTGGTTCGATTAATGATTATATCGATGTATTACCGCTCGATAGTGTGGCGCAAATCCATTTGGCGGGCGCGACGATACCAGAGCAAGGAATGGTGATTGACGATCACGCTTGTCCTGTTACGAGGGATGTTTGGCGAGGATATGAACTGGCGTTAAAACGCTTTGGCAATGTACCAACCTTAGTTGAATGGGACACCAACTTACCTGAATGGTCGGTATTGGTTGGCGAGGCTGATAAAGCGCGCGCTATCGCTAATCGCGTCTTGGACAAAGAAGTTAATCCTGTGGTAGGAGGCAGCTATGAATGAGCAGCAACAACTACTGTCTGCTATTTGGGATGATTCCGCGATAGCACATGACTTTAGCGAAGAGGGAATAGCAATTTATCGTCGTAATTTACTTGCCAATGCTAAGCGTGGTTTAGCGGTGACTTTTCCAACGTTATTTGAGCTATTAGATGGTGGTGATAGCGATGAAATGGTCGCTGAATTTTTACGTTACTCGTCACCAAATCAAGGTGACTGGGGGCAATGGGGCGGTGAACTAGCTAGATTTTTAGAAATTCATCGCTTTAGTGAAGACTTTCCGTATTTAGCAGATTGCGCAGCATTGGATTGGGCTGTTCATCAGGCTTTGCACGGCGATGATGTAACTGTTGAAAGTGCTTCTTTAGCGCGTTTAGGTGATACCGAGCCAAGCCAATTGCAGGTTGAATTCAATCCTAATGTGAGCTTGTTAGCTAGCGAGTTTCCCATCGTCGATATTTATAACGCGCATCATTTGGAAGATGAATCATCACGAGCGGTTGCTTTTGGGCGAGCGAAAGAGCGATTACAGCAGCCACAGATGAACGTATGCCTAGTCTATCGCCCTGAATTCCAGCCCAAAGTCATGGCGCTTAATGATGGTGAGGTGACTTTTGTTAGCGCTCTTTTGCGGCAACAAACATTAGAGGAAGCGCTAGATTTAGTGGCCGAAGCGCAGGAGTTTTCTTTTGAAAACTGGCTGTTATGGGCGATTGAAAATAATGTTATTCAAAGGCTTAACGTTGTTTAGGCACAGCTTAGCATCGAGAATTAGGAATCTATTATGAAAAATTTATTTGTATCTTTATCACATTTGTATCGCGACATTGCGTGCAAAGTGAGTTTACTCGAACCAGTGGCGTTGCTGGTGGCTCGATTTTACGTTGGTTGGGTATTCTTTGCCTCAGGGTTGACCAAAATCGATGACTGGGACACTACCTTGTTTTTATTTGAGGAAGAATATGCAGTGCCGTTATTGCCTTATGAGCTCGCGGCTTATTTAGGCACCGCGGCGGAGTTGATTTTACCTATTCTGCTGTTTGCGGGCATTGCCAGTCGTTTCTCGGCATTAGGCTTGTTTTTCGTTAATATCGTTGTGGTAATTAGTCTCGAAGATATTGCGGCTGCGGCTTACATTCAGCATGTCTTATGGGGCACATTATTAGCGCAATTGGTGATTTTTAGTGGCGGTAAGTTAAGCTTAGATCGCGTTGTAGAAAAGCAACTACTGGCAAAAACAGCTTAAAAAACGCTTTCGTATTCAGTGATCGCACTCACTGAATACGTATGCATCTCACTAGCGCCTTGATGATGATTCATTAATAATGAGGTCAATCATTCATCAAGGTCGCATCATCTCAATGGCAACTGTCTCACAATTTTCTGTTGAAGCCCCAAGTGACGCTGCGTCGGTGCAGTCTTATTTTTCGACGCTGACCGCACTGCGCGCTGTTGCTGCTATTTGGGTGATGTTGTTTCACATCGATGTAATTGTTTATTACCGTGAGTTAGGCACTTTGTTGCCAAAAGAATTCTCTGGTTTGTTAACTCAAGGCTATTTGTGGGTAGATTTCTTCTTTATTCTCAGTGGCTTTGTTTTAATGCATGTTTATGGCGCGCGTTTTGAGCAGCGCTTATCGCGTCAAACTATTAGCAGTTATCTTAAAGCGCGTTTCTTCCGAATTTATCCACTACATCTGTTTACCTTGGTGCTGCTAGCTATTTTTGCGGGCGTAGTAGGTGCCTTGTTACCACAGGTGATGGATGCCAGTTGGGTAAATTATTTTGATGAACAGGCTTTTTTGAGCAATGTGCTAATGCTTAATGCGGTTGGTGTGCATGATACCTTGTCGTGGAATATTGTCGCTTGGTCGATTGGTGCTGAGTGGTGGGTTTATATCGCAGCGATAATGCTGTTTTTTACCGTCAATTTGAAACATCCGTTGCGAACGCTGTTAGTGGCAATGGTTAATTTTGTTGCCTTAGCGCTGCTAATGTATAGCAGCGACAAGCAAAATCTAGACATCACCTTTGATCGCGGGTTACTGCGCTGTTTATTTGAATTCTCTATCGGTGCCTGTTTATATGTGTTTTATCAACGGGGAATTGCACAATCAGCGCTGAGTTTAAATCGTATTGCTTTAATCACCCTTGTCGCTGTTATAGCGGTGCTGCACTGGCGGCTCAATGATTTGCTGATTATTCCTTTATTCTGTTTGCTAATTCTCACTGCTGTTTACAACAGATCTCATTTTTATCATCTGCTGATGACACCTGCTTTACAGTATCTTGGTAAGATTTCTTACTCTATTTATATGATGCATGGTGTGTGTTTCATGCTGTATTGGTTTTTATTACCTGAGCTTGCTATTGCATTCGAGATACAGCAGCTATCTATCCCCCTGCTCATGCTATATACCGCAAGTTTTCTAACGTTGACGCTGATTAGCGCGGCGCTGAGTTTTCGTTTTATTGAAGTGCCGGGGCGAGTCTTGTTTCGCGCCCGCCCCTAACCGGAGAGAAGTATGATTCTTAAATCATTGAATAAATTGCTAATGCCTGCGTTGCTTTGTGCAACTGCTACTCAAGCATACGCTGCAGAGCAAAAAAATAAGCCAATTG
The DNA here is from genome assembly GCF_022347785.1 of Psychrobium sp. MM17-31. Lineage (NCBI taxonomy): Bacteria > Pseudomonadati > Pseudomonadota > Gammaproteobacteria > Alteromonadales > Shewanellaceae > Psychrobium > Psychrobium sp. MM17-31. The sequence continues at coordinate 645,060 of NZ_JAKRGA010000002.1, read as the reverse complement.
ATCCTTATTGGAACAATGCGACTGTGTATTTCATGATGACGGATCGCTTTGCCAACAGTGACAAGAGTAATGATGTTAATTACAACCGCAAGCAAGATGGTGCGACCTTGCGTAATTTCATGGGAGGTGATCTCAAAGGCATTACCCAGAAAATCAACGAGGGATACTTTAACGATCTCGGCGTTAACGTATTGTGGATGACGCCACTTAACGAGCAAGTTCACGGCTATTGGGATGAAGATTGGGGTCGAAGCTATCCATTTCACGGTTATTGGATCAAAGATTGGACGGCGGTTGATCCTAACTGGGGCACTGAAGCTGATATGAAAGCCATGATCGATGCCGCTCACGCCAAAGGCATTCGGGTTTTAGCCGATGTTGTACTTAATCATACCGGACCAAAAACCAATATCGATGTGCAATGGCCAGATGATTGGGTGCGCATTGACCCGTTGTGTCAATGGCAAAACTATGAGCAGGTGGTGACTTGTAATCTAGCGACGAGTTTAAGCGATCTCAAAACAGAGTCAGATAAGCCAGTTGCCTTGCCACCATTTTTATTAAAGAAATGGCGTGAAGAAGGGCGCGAGCAGCAGGAGTTAGCCGAGCTTGATGCCTTCTTTAAGCGCACTGGCTTGCCACGCGCGCCGAAAAACTATGTGATTAAATGGCTTACCGACTGGGTGCGTGATCACGGTCTTGACGGTTTCCGTGTCGATACCGCTAAACATGCCGAAGAAGAAATTTGGCAGGTGCTAAAAGATGAATCAACTTTAGCGCTTAGAGAATGGCAGCAGAAAAATCCTAATGCGCTGCCAACCACCAAGGACTTCTTTATGGTGGGAGAAGTGATGAATTTTGGCGTTGATGGACATGGCCAAACACCAAAGGGCACACGTTTATATGATTTTGGTGACAAGCAGGTCGACTACTTTAACTATGGTTTCGATAGTTTGATCAACATGGGCTTTGCGCAGCACGCCAAAGGCGATATTAAATCGATGTTTGAGGTTTATTCAAAATCATTAAACAGCGGTGAGTTATCTGGCGTTGGTGTAATGAATTACCTCGTATCGCACGATGATGAGCATCCGTTCGATAAAGCGCGCAAAGACTCGTTTGACGCTGCTAACAAGTTGCTATTAGCACCCGGCATGGCGCAGATTTATTATGGTGATGAAACGGCTCGTTCATTGACGATAAAAGATGCCTTTGGCGATGCTACATGGCGCTCATTTATGAATTGGCAAGATCTCGACAAACCACATACCAAAGCTGTATTAGCACATTGGCAAAAGCTTGGACAATTCAGACGAGCGCATATTGCCGTTGGCACGGGTAAACATCAGCAATTAAATGCTAGCCCATACGTGTTTAGCCGCGTTGATGACAAGAGTGGTGACAAAGTCGTTGTTGCGCTAGATGCACCTAAAGGAAAGAAGACTATTACTGTGGGTAAGGTATTTAATAATGGTCAGCAGTTAACTGATGCTTATTCAGGTCTTAAAACTACGGTTGTTGATGGTAAAGTTAATCTAAATAGCCCATTTTCTGTAGTTTTGCTGCAAGCTAACTAGTTTAATTATCTGATAGTAAGCGCGTATTTAGTAAAGGTTTGTACTTTTACTGAATACGCGTTTTTTTATGCGTTAACTCTAAAAGTTAACACAATGTTAATTAGTGTATTGAAGTATGTAGTTAGCGCCTAAATGCTAGTTATTCTCAATTGCTAACGTTACAATATATCAGTTATTAATTATCTCTCTCTTTTTTATGTCTTTAATTTCTAAGAAATGGTCTGTTAGCCTAGTTGCTAGCGGCGTTTTATGCGCGTTGAGTGCAGAAGCATTAGCACACGGTAATGGCATGGAGCGCATCTCCGTCGTGGGTCGTGAAGTAAACTTGGTTGGTGAGGCGATTTCTGCATCGCAAGGCTACATTGGTCAGGCGGAAATTGAAATTCGCCCGATGCTACGCACTGGTGAAGTATTAGAGCTGGTGCCAGGCATGGTGGTGACTCAACACAGTGGTACTGGTAAAGCGAATCAATATTTCTTGCGTGGTTTTAATTTAGATCACGGCTCTGATTTCTCTACCATGATCGACGGCATGCCAATTAACAACCGCACTCATGGTCACGGTCAAGGTTATACCGACCTTAACTTTATCATTTCAGAAACTATTGCTGGCGTAAGCTATAAAAAGGGTGCTTATTACGCCCAAGTTGGCGATTTTAGCGGTGCGGGTAGCGCCCATATGTCGACGGCCAATCTGTTAGAGCACGGCTTGGTTTCAGTGACCTTAGGTGAAGATAACTATCAGCGATTAGTTGCGCTTGATAGTGTCGCAACAGATTCCGGTGAGTGGTTGTGGGCAGTTGAAGCCAATAATTACGATGGTCCTTGGACTGATGTTAGCGAAGATTTGGGCAAAGTTAATGTACTGCTCAAGCACAGCAAAAAACTTGGTGATGGTCAGTTAACACTCTCGTTTATGGGCTATGACAATAGTTGGAATAGTGCCGATCAAATTCCTGAACGCGCGGTTAAATCAGGTCTAATTGATGAATTAGGCTCATTAGATACAACTGTGGGCGGTGAGTCGAGCCGTTATAGCGTTAATGCACAGTGGCAAAACGAGCAATGGACAGCATCGGCTTATGCGATTAGTTACGACATGCAATTGTGGTCGAATTTCACTTATTTCTTAGATGATCCTGTTAATGGTGATCAATTTGAGCAAGTTGATGATCGCATGATTTTCGGTGGCCAAGTGAGTTACCAACAATTTGGTGAACTTGCTGGCAAGCCAATGACTAATTTATTTGGTGTGCAAACTCGTGTCGATAATATCGATGAAGTTGGATTGTACTCGTCTAAAGCCCGCTTGCGCACTGGCGTTGTTAAGTCAGATGATGTTAGCCAAGCAAGTGTTGGCGTTTACTGGGAAAACCAGTTGGCACTGACTGATGATTTACGCACTGTGTTTGGATTGCGTTATGACTATTATGATTTTGACGTGAAATCTCGTGTTGATGTTAATAAACACGGCGTTGCATTGGGCGCTAACAGTGGCACAGCTGATGATGACAAGGTGTCAGCAAAAGCGAGTGTGATTTATACTCTAAATGATGAGTGGGAGACTTATGCCTCTATCGGCCAAGGGTTTCACTCAAATGACGCTCGTGGCACAACGATTAACGTTGATCCATTGTCGGGTGATAAGGCTGATAAAGTCGATCCTTTAGTTAATTCGCTAGGTTATGAAATTGGTTTACGCGGTTTCTGGAGCGAGCGCTTTAATACGTCGGTGGCGTTATGGTCATTATCATTAGATGAGGAATTGCTGTTTGTTGGTGATGCGGGTAATACAGAAGCGAGCCGTGAATCAGATCGTCGCGGTATTGAAGTAACTGGTTACTATCGCTTAAACCCTCAGTTTACGCTGGATGTTGAATACGCTTATACCGACGCTGAGTTTAGCGACGATGCACCAGAAGGCAATGAAATTCCTGGTGCGCTTAAACATGTATTGCAAACTGGTATTAGCTATCAAGGCGACAATGGCTGGTTTGCCAACCTCCGCGCACGTTATTTTGGCAAGCGTCCATTAATCGAAGATGGCAGCGTTGAGTCTGATTCAAGTTTAGTGAGCAATCTACGTATTGGTTATCAAACCCATGAGTGGAATGTGAAAGCAGATATTTTGAATCTGTTTAACTCTGATGCTCATGACATCGATTATTTATACGAGTCGCAACTAAAAGGCGAAGCGGCACCAGTGGAAGATCTACACTATCACGTGATTGAACCACGGACAGTTAGGGTTTCGTTTAGTTATAATTTTTAATTGATCCATCGACTCGTTTTATATCTCAGTTTTAGGATGTGCTTTTTTAACTGAGTCGACCACTCTAGTGAAGCCAATAGCACACCCGTTACTTTCTTTGCTTCGCCAAAGAAAGTAACCAAAGAAAGGCGACCCGACATTTAGCGCTGATCTCAAATGAAAAATTGCTTTTTCAGTAACGTATTTGATCCGCATCCCTGCGGCAAATACTAGAAAATCATCCATGATTTTCTTACTGCGCAATTTGTCATTTAAGGCGCTAAATAACGGGAGTAAAAATGCCGCGCGCTAGTGAATCAAGAGTCACATAAGGCTGTTTTTTTTTTGACCAACCTTATTTAAAAACCTTTCCAGCCCACCTTGCTAGGCCCGCTGTAACGCTGCCAAAGTGATCGCCGGTCACTAATTCAATATCGGCATCTTTAAAATAATTGGTTAAAAAATTTCGCAATACGGGTGACTGTGCGCTGCCGCCTGTGACAAAAACAACGTCTGGTTGGCAATTGGCTTGCTCGATGGTGTTGTCGATGAGTTTGCCAATGTTATCAAGATGGCGAGTATTGGCTTGATAGAGAGTGTCTAGGCTTACTGGACTTGTTAGTTCATCGGCTAGGTAGTTAAGTGGCACCGCGATATTGCCGTTATCCGTGAGGGAAACTTTAGCGCGCTCGGCGCTATTAACCAGTTGATAGCTTAATTTTTCTTGCTGAACTTTTATTAGGCGCTCAATGAGTTGTGGCTCTGCGGCTTCTTTTTTCAGCTGAGCTAGGGCGCGGCCGTTACTGTCGCTGTAAAACTCGGTTTGGTCGTTAATGTTATTAATCGACGCCGCTTGCCAGTGAAAGCTTGTTGGTAGAGGCTTACCCGTCGTCGCTAAACTGCCAAGACCAAGCGCTGGCATCAGGCCGCGCATACATAACTGAATATCGAGATCGTTACCGCCAATTCGCTGCCCGCTATGGGCAAGCAATTGCTGTGTTCGATTATCAAGTACGCTGTATTGTGGTCCCATTAACAGCATTGAGATATCAGATGTACCACCACCAATATCAACTACTAGTACTTTGGTTTCTTTGGTGAGTGTTGATTCAAATTCAAAACCAGCGGCTACGGGCTCAAATTGAAATTCGACATCTTTAAAGCCAATGCGTTTTGCCGCATTCGTTAGAATCTCGATGGCCTGTTGATTGCTTTTTTGCGCGTCTAAGCCTTGAAAGTTAATTGGCCTGCCAATAACGGTTTGGGTGATTTCACGGCCCAATTGCTGCTCTGTATTGGTTTTTACTTCTAGCATCATCGACGCAACAATGTCTTCAAATAGGGCTATTTGTGGCGGTAATAATCCACTGGCACCGAGGAAGGATTTTGGCGATTTAATGTAATAGCCTTCTTCGGGATCTTCTAAATAGCGGTCAAGAGCTAACTGTCCGAAACTAAGATGCGTTGGAATATCATCTTCACGAAGTTCACGCATCGCGGCGCTGCCTTTAGAAAGTTGCAATTGGCGAGCTGATTTAAACCCTTGATGCTTAGCCGTTGGTAGTTTTTGCATTAAATCGAGGCTAATAATATCGCGACTCGGTGCATAAAGCGTTGACGGCATATAACGGCCGTGCTGGCCTAAGTTGATATGTTGCGGTTTGTCTTGTTGCATGAATGCAACTGCGCAATTTGAAGTGCCGTAGTCAAAGCCAATCATGATGAATTCCTGTGAAGAAAAAGGTGCCAGAAAAAAGGCGCGCTAGGATATAGTAAAATTAGCGCGCGAGCAAATTACCTAAGCGCCCTGTGAATATCTCCTTCGATAGAGACGAGTTGGCTTACAATTGTGCCTGATTTAGCGCTATCGTAGAGGTAATAGCCAGCTAATGCTAACTCTCCTTTTGAGTAGGGAGCTTTTAGTGTTTGCCAGTTAAGTTTGAAGCCTTTGTTATCTCTGGTGACATAGTAAAGCATGCCTTGTGATACCTTTGGATGAAAGGCCCCTTTGGGCAAAATGAGTCCAGTTTCAGTCGCTGATTCTCCTGTTTGCCATTGTTTAAAATTCGCTGCAGTTGATATTTTTCTTGATACTTTATCGACGAGAAATATTTGCTGAGTGTAGTGATCGCTAATCAAATAGTGCCAGTTTTCGATATCTTCAATTTGAGTTAATTTGATGCTGTCATTCGTTATCGTAAAAAATTTCATCGGATGTGCTTTATCTGCTGTGGCAACGTAAAAAGTATTGTGGTTAAGCCATCCTAACCCAGTAATCGTTGCTGGGCTGCAGAATGATTCTGTCATATCAGAGAGGTTGATCTTGGATGGTGAAGATAAAAGTGTAGGGACGAGAATATTCCACACACAGTTGTGGTCTGAAAGCAGCAGCTGATTATCATCCGGTGATAATTCTAAATATCGGAACGAATGGTAATCGTCAAAGTTAGAAAGTAGGGTTGTATTCGATGTGTTCAAATCGGTGAGATATAGTTCGCTTTTACCGCTTCGTTTTGAAATGAACAAATAGTTATTATCTTGGTGAAAGAGGCTCGGGATAATATCGTAAACCGAAGAATTATCGGTGAGCAGTGCATTACCTTGATTCAGCCACAAGTTGTTGAAATTGTTTCTACGAGTCGAAAATAAAAGATCTTGCTTGTTAAGACGAGACAAATTTCTAGCAAGATAATCTGAAGCGCTGACGACTGTGTTGGTGTCTTCACCGTCTAAATCTGAGTGAATTATTTGATGTGATGGCGGTGCGGCAAAATAGTAAATTCCTTGTGAGTTATGATCCCAAATTGCTTCGTCGACATAATAGTTGAATGTTTTGTGACGACTGAGCTTATTTGAAGTCAAATTGAGGGTGTGTAATGTTGTTTTTCTTTGCGCATCACTACTCATCAACAGCAATTTTTCCCCGTCGGGGGAAATATCTAACGCGTGATTACCACGCCCTACAGGATCTGGCTGACGCAGTAATTCATGTAGTTGTAAATCGATATCATAGCTGTAAAGCTGACTTTCTGGGGAGTTGCGTGATGAGGCGGTGTAGAACAGTGTTTTTTTGTTGGGACTTAATGCTATGTCGTTAATTCGTTGGCCGTTACAATTAAATAGTCTAGTCGAATCGCTTAATTGATTGTCAATATTGATGCTGCTTTGAAAAACATTACAATCCGGACCTTTATTTTCTAAAAACATAATCCGCGCTAAAGCATCTTGCTCTTTGTGGACGGTAATAATTCGTGAAATCACGTGGCCGTTTAATTCAATCTTAGTTTGATCATTTTCGATTAGATCTTTGCTCCATAGATGAGTGTCTGATTGGCCTAATTGCTGCCGTAAAAACACAATGGAATCAGTACCGATAATTTGCCTTGGCGAATGTTCAATTCCCGTTTGACGAGTTAATTCCTGAGTTTTTGTGTTGATGAGTTGAGTTGGGGAATGTGAAGGCCAAAGTGTCTTTAAAATTACTATTATTAATATTGAAGCTGCTAACCACCAAACTCGAGATATAGGATTAGTCGTTATAGGAGCGTTTCTTGAATGAACTGGTGCGGGCGTTAGTGTTTCGATTGAACAAATTAATCGATAACCTAATTTGGGAACCGTTTGAATGTATTCTGGTTGTTTTGGGTTGTCATTGAGTAACTTTCGCAGATTGGCAACTTGTTTATTGATGGCATTATCGGTGACGTACCTACCGTCCCAGAGCGAATCAATAATCATATCTCTGGAGATGATGGTCTCTGGATTGTCGACGAAGAGTAATAGTAATTGGTAGAGTTTAGGCTCTACTGTTATCTCAACGTCACATTGAAATAAACGAGCATTTTTCTTGTCGAGTTTGAAATTGCCAATCTTATACACGGCGAAAGACATCCAGTAATTCTCAATTTTTATATTCTGACTACAATAACCTCAGGATTAAACCCTAAAGTGTATTGTTTTTATACAATTGGTTGGTAAATGGTGAAAATTCACCTTTTCTACATGTTTTTTCCCTGTCTTTTCACAACTTTAGCAAATCAATATCGCAAAGTGTTATGGCTTTAAACAACAAGGAATAGACGATGTATGTAACAAAGATAACGAGAAATGCACTTTATTTAGTTCTAATAGCGCTAACAGCGATAAGTAATATTGCTAGCGCTAAAGATTCAGAGTATTTCGCTTCACTTAGGTATAACCACGTTTCCCTTCATGCTGAGATCAAAGGGATCTTTCCAATGTCGGCGAAAAAGGCACAGTCACAACCTCATTATATTTTTCATTACGATGCTAATGGTCGACTGTCGGAGATTGAAAACAACAGTTATGGCAATCCTCGCCGCCATCCATTGACGAGCTTTGGTACAAAGTTTGTGAAAATAAGCTACGGCAATGGTTTGCAAACTCGTGAATATTTCGATGTTAACAATAAACCGATGATGAACATTCGCGGAGTCCATAAAGAGGTATTTAAAGTCGATGCCGATGGCTTTATTTATCAGTTAAATTTCTTCAATGATTCGAATAAAGCAGTTGAGTCACGTTGGAATATCGCTGAGTACAAGTGGCAGCAAAAGGATAATTGGGTCGTTGAACGTCGTTACAATTTAAAAGGGGAAAAACAACCTTTATCACCCTATTTTGAGTTTGCTGATACGGCCATTGAATACGACAAACAGGGCAATCCTAAGCGTCATTACAATTTAGATGGCGATTTAAACATTGCTAATAATAAAGACGGCGTTGCCTATTATGAGGATGATTACGATAACCTCGGTAGACATACTAAATTTTCATATTTTAATCACCAGCGAGAAATGGTGAAGAATCAATGGGGATATGCCTATGCAACCAAGCATTATGACGAGCAAGGTTATTATCAAAAAGCCAGTCGGTATGAGGTTGATGGCACGCCATTACAAGTTGTCGATCCTTTTAAGTCGGATGATAAAAGTAATACTCGAGCAGAAATAAAACGCGTGTCGCTTAGTTATTTGCAAGCGTTAAAAAACCGTAAGCCTGAGCTAATGAAAGAGGTCATTCACCAAGATTTGCACAAGCATTTCGTTCCGTTATTCCCATTGCCAAGCGGTGAACATACATTGCGCCAAACTAGTTATGAAAAGCTGATGGAATTTGCTGAAAGTTGGAATCTCAATGGGGTCCGTTTTCCTCCCGAAATGACAGTTGAAGTAACCATTTTGGATGTACACCGCGATATGGCGACGGTCAAGATGGTGTCGGACAATTGGATTGAATATTTACATTTGGTGAAGCTTGATAAACGGTGGCAGATTAAAAACATGTTGTGGGATTATAAGCAATAGTGGCCTGTGGTAGCCTGTAGCTAAGTAGTAGTTTAGAGTCTTCAATTGGTTGCAGTTGAGGACTCTTAGTTGCAGTTGAAGACTCTAACTTTTGATGTCGACCTTATTGTGGATGTTCTTCCAATTGTCGGGAAACTTACCTTGGAGTACAAAGGCAAAGGCGATGAGTTCGGCAATGATCAGATAGAGCTCTTTGGGGATCTCTTGTCCCATGTCTAGGCGCTGTAAAAATTGGCTCAGTGCAGGATCTTGGTGGATCATGACGTTGTTTTCTTTGGCTATTTCTAATAGCTCTTCTGCCAATGAACCATAGGCTTTAGCGGTAACTTTGGGGGCCGATTGCTGGTCGTATTTGAGGGCGACGAGCTGTTTTTCTTTAGGAGCGTTGTTTTCATTCATATCATTAGCTCGACAAGTTGGTTGGGGCGTTTGACCAAGGTTGTTGGAATTTCACCTTCGGTACAATTGATGTTGGTATTGTTAAAGCCTAAGGCTTCTAATCGGTCGCTTAAGAATCCCGAGTAAAAATTGGCGCGTTCTAGTAAGGATGCATTATTACAAGTTAAGTCCAATTCAACTCCTTGTGATGTGAGTAGGGCATTTACTTTTACTTTGTCTGTTTGGCCACAAGGCAATAATAGTGTTAGACGCCAGCATTTTTCGCCAGTTTTCTCATCTTGATGCTCGCGCTCTATTTCACCCTCGATTTGAGGTATATGCTGCTCTTTGGTGGGCACATTAAAATAGAATAAGTTCTGATTGGTTTGTTGCTGCTCGGCGTTTTGATATTGATAAAATTGAATGTTAGCGCTCATTCCGGTGAGTGCTTCTTCGAGTGGCTTGAAGCTCTGTAGGTTACCGAGCATTTGCAGGGCAGACATTAAATGACTCGTTGGTTGTTTGCCTTGTTTAACGAGTTGCCCTAGATGTTTCAGTAATTGCGGTGATGGTGATTGACCATTGGCAATATGGCGACCGCCGAGCATAACGTGAAGCGCACTAGCTAGTGGCCCTAGGTTGGTTAGTGAAACCGATGCGGTGCTCAGTGGCTCAAAACGACTAAACTGCTCAACCACCTGTGCTAGTTGTAGCGGATTAGTGAGACTATTCATCGTTGGCAATTGTTGCAGTACCCGTTGCGATAAATTTTTCAATTCGTTAATCGCGCCAAGCTCTATTTTACTGTTGGGCTTTAATGATTGTTCAATATCATCCGTAAGAGATTGCTGCATCGCAGATGATTGAGAAACTGTTTTATTATCGTTTGTGGATGTTGCTGCTTGATTATTGATTGCAGATTGCTGTGATACCTTGAGTAAACCGATAAGTTCATTAAGTTTTTTTAATGGCACCGATGCTGTTGCTGGCTGCTCTGTTTTAGTTGGCTGAGTATTATCTGATGCTTCTTTAGTCGGCTGTGATGCTGGTGATTCTGACGATGCTTTAGTGCTGTTAGTTGCGGCTTGATTATTGGCTGTATCACTTTGTTGTGGTTGCGTTGAACGTTGCGTAGTAGATTGAAGTGCCTGTTGTGCAGTGGCTTGTTTGAGATCTTGCGCAAAACTTACGTCTTTAGCTAAAGGTGCATTTTCAGATGCTTTAGCATTATTTGTGGTAAGTGATGGTTGTAGCTCTGATGCCGACGGTGTCGTTTTACTTACGGCTGATTGCTTAGATGTCTCGTTAATTTGCTGAGTTAATTGAGCGCTATTAATTGACGCTTGTTTTTCCGATGGTTGCTTCTCAGTTGCTGGCTGAGGTGGCATTGATTTGTCGGCCACAAACTTATCTGACTGTGCCATCACATTTTGTGATGCTTTGTTGATTAACTCAGCTTTATTCGTTGATTCGAATTTGCTGTTGGCTACCTGCGTATCATTGCCTTGTAATTGGGTACTAGATGTTTGAGAACGTGTCGTTTGATTATTTTGTGGTTGAGTGGGCGCAACTTCGTTGGAGACTTTAGTTGTTTGCTCACTGCCTTTGGAAACACTGTCTTTAGAAACTAAAGTCGCTTGCGTTTGTTGATTGACGAGCTCTTTTAATGCTAATGGTTTGATTTGATTAGCTTGTGGTGTTTGCTGATGAGTGTTTATCGGTAACTGTTTAGCGTCAGGCGGTATTGTCTGTTGTTTTGGCGCAGAACTATCAGTCATCTGCGTCTGATTAGGCTTATTGAGTTCAGCTTTGATTTGCTCATTAGTGAAGTTTGCTAATTGCTTGAGTTGATTTCCAAGATTAGCGATAGTTTGTTCACTAGGTTGGTGCCTAAGCCATAGTTGATTAAGTGGCTTCGTCATATCCACCGTTTGCATTTTTTCGATGGCATTGCTGAGCTTTGCGGGCTCAATAACCTCACTTAAATTATTGACCTTGGTGACTGGCAACTGTTGGAGCGGCAATTTAGTTTCAACTTGGCGCAGTGGCATTACCAAGGATGTTGGCTGCTGTAGCCTTTGCTTAGGAGTCAATTGAACTAATAGTTGATTATCCTTACTAAGCACTAGGCTCGCTTGCATTGTGGTATTCAACGGTAGAGCGCTAACGCCCGGTAAAGCTGCTTTTAATGTGACGTTAGTTGTTGTTTGCAACTGCAGTTGCTCTTGGGGCAGTCGCCGTGCTTGGCCTAAGTTTATTTCGCCTTGTTTTTGCAAATGGGCTTTAACGCGCTCAATATCCGCAGGCAAGCTAGTTTGCTGCGTTAGCTTTTCAAGCAATTGTGCGCTGGCAGGAATTGTTACTTCACCAGTCGCTTTAGTCGGAGCTGGTGAAAGCTGAATGATAACATTACGGTCATCTTTAATAATCGCAAGGTTGACCTTTTCGCCAATAGCAAAGCGTTGTGCTAGTTCTGGTTGTTGGCTGATATCGAGTACTAGCGGTTTAGCATTTGGAATACTTAGGGTTATTTGCGATTCGCTTTTAGCAATAACCTGCGAAGGAATCGTTTGATGATTGTTTCCG